>CAYRFU010000271.1:0-9917 GCA_964423525.1 uncultured Burkholderiales bacterium
GGGGAATGATTGCACTAGAACGCACATCAAGAAACCGACGATGAAAACACAAAAGATATCACCCACAACCGTTCCATTGTCCGAAGATAGCACGATCTTGGAAAAAGGCGTGGTCTTGCAGGATCGATACGAGATCATAGGCTTGCGCGCGCTAGGCGGCATGGGCGCCATTTATGAAGCCAGAGATCTGCGCTTTGCGCGCACGTTGCGCCGCTGCGCGGTCAAAGAGATCATCAACCTCACGCCGGATGTCAAGACGCGCCAATTGAACCTGCAGAATTTTGAGCGCGAAGCCAACATCCTGGCGACCCTCAATCACCCGGCCATCCCGCACATCTTTGACTATTTCAGCCGCAGCAACCGCGCCTATCTGGTGATGGAATTCGTCGAAGGACAGGACCTGGAAGCGCTGCTCGATCTGTCCGAAAGCCCCATCTCTGAACAGCGTGTGCTAGGCTGGGCATTGCAGCTATGCGATGTTCTCAAGTACCTCCACGGTCACAAAGAAGGGCCTATCGTCTTTCGCGATCTCAAACCTTCCAACGTGATGGTGGGCGTACGAGGACCCCTGAAACTGGTCGACTTCGGCATCGCTCGACCGATGGACCCCAGTCGGCCCGGCGACACGACCGCTTACGGAACGCCTGGCTATGCCCCGCCCGAGCAGTATATGGGCCAGGCCACCCCACGGTCGGATGTGTATGCCCTCGGAGCGACCCTCTACCAAATGGCCACCGCTCACGAACCAGAGGAGTTCACCTTCCAATTCTCTCCGGCACGGGAGAGAAACCCGGAACTCTCCCGGACTTTTGAAACTTTGCTGAGCGAGATGCTAGAACGCAAAGAGAGCGAGCGCCCCAGCGCCTCAGAATGCCGAGAGCGTCTGGTTCCGATAGCCGAACGACCTCGCTCCTGGTTGGCCCGGGCCGCCGGTCGAGCCGAACATTGGTTAAAAACCCGTGGCAGGAAGCCTTCGGCCTGAGTAAAAGCTGGTCGCCATGTTCAAAAAGATTCTGGTTGCTAATCGAGGCGAGATCGCTGTCCGGGTTCTACGCGCCTGCCGCGAGCTGGGCGTGGCTACGGCCGTGGTCTACGCCGAGGTCGACCGCTCAACCCTGGCTGTCCGTCTGGCCGACGAAGCTTATCTGGTCGAGGGGGACAACCCTCGAGCAGCCTATCTCAATATCGACGGGATCATAGCCATCGCCAAGCAGTGCGGGGCTGAGGCGATTCACCCCGGCTACGGTTTCTTGAGTGAGAACCCCGCTTTCTCCCAAGCTTGCGATGAGCACGGCATCGTTTTCATCGGTCCCAGCCCGGAAGTGATCGCCCGCTTAGGCGACAAGAACCAGGCCCGCGAAGTCATGCAAGAGGCTGGCCTTCCCCTGGTGCCCGGGAGCGACGGGCCTGTCCCCGACGGGGAGGAGGCCGCTCGCCAGGCCGAGGCGATCGGTTACCCCGTCTTGCTCAAAGCGGCCGGCGGGGGGGGCGGGCGAGGAATGCGCTTGGCCCGAGACTCTGAGCAAGTGCGAAGCGGTTACGAGCAGGCCCGACGAGAGGCGATGAGTTCCTTCGGGTCACCTGACATCTACCTTGAAAAGTACATCGAAAAGCCCCGCCACATCGAGATTCAAATCCTGGCCGACAACCACGGTCACGTCGTTCACCTCTACGAGCGCGAGTGTTCCATTCAGCGACGTTTCCAAAAGATGGTTGAGGAGGCACCCTCCCCTCTGCTAGACCCCGAAACCCGCGCCGCCATGGGCGAGGCAGCCGTAGCCGGCGCCAAGCGGGTGGGCTACCGAGGAGCGGGCACCTTCGAGTTCCTGGTCGACCAGAACAAAAAATTCTATTTCCTCGAAGTGAACACCCGACTCCAGGTCGAGCACCCCGTCACCGAGCAGATCACTGGGGTCGACCTGGTAGAAGCCCAGATCCGAGTGGCCAACGGAGAGACGCTCTGGCTAAAACAAGACGAGATCCCCCTGAACGGCTGGTCGATCGAATGTCGCATCACCTGCGAAGACCCTTCAGCCGGATTTCGACCTAGTCCGGGCTTGGTCCAGGCGGTTCGCTTTCCCGCCGGCCCGGGGGTCAGGATGGACTCCCATCTCTACCCCGGCTACGAGGTGCCCCTCGACTTTGACTCGATGGTCGGGAAACTGGTCACCTTCGGCATCGATCGCGAACAGGCTCGCCGACGCATGGTGGGTGCCCTCACTGAGATGCAGTTGGAGGGATTTCCCAATTCGGTGGCCTTTCACCGCTTTGTGATGAAACATCCCAAGTTCGCATCGGGCGACCTTTCGACTCATTTCCTGGACGAACATCTGGAGGAGTTTCAACCCCAAGAGGACCCGGACCAAGTGATGCTGGTGACTTTGATTCGGGCCCTCGAAAGGCAAGCCGAGACGGTCGAGACCCCTCGACAGGAGGGCTACGGCGCCTGGCGTCAAGCCGGCCTGCGAGCTGCCGTTTCCGGTCGGGGCTTTAGCCGTTGAAATGGCTAACTTGCGCTACGGCCGAAGGACCGAGGCTGGCTCAGTTGGTGGACGACGAGGTGGTTCTCTTCGACGAGTTCGAGGATCTGGGTAGCTACCTTGAAAAAGAGGCGCCCGAACTTTCCCGGGAGGGTCGACGGCGCCAGCCGCTAGCTGAGGTCAAGCCGTTGGCTCCGGTCCTCAAGCCTCCTAAAGTGGTAGCCGTAGGTCTCAACTATCGAGATCACGCCGAGGAGCAGAACAAGACTCCGCCACCCTATCCGATGTTTTTCACGAAAGCCCGCACCTGCATTGTCGGCCAGGGTGACCCCATCACCCTTCCATCGGGGCGAAAATACATCGATCCCGAAGTGGAGATGGCGGTGGTTTTCGCTCGCCCAGGTCGGGATGTTCCCGCCGCTCAAGCCCTCGACTACATCTTTGGCTTCACCATCATGAACGATGTCTCAGACCGCAAAGCCCAAAAGGACGATCGCCAGTATTACCGGGCCAAGTCGTTTCCGAGCTTCGGCCCCTGTGGCCCTATGGTGGTCACCCCTGACGAATTCGACCACACCGAGGCGGCTATCACCCTGCGTCTTAACGGGAGGGTCCAACAACAGTCCAACATCTCCAACCTCATCTTTAAAGTCGAGAAGCTGGTCGAACTCCTGAGTCAGTTCCAGGAGCTGGAACCTGGCGATTTACTGACCACGGGAACACCGGGTGGAGTCGGCGTTTTTCGGGAGCCCCCCGTCTATCTGAAAGACGGTGACGAAGTCGAGTGCGAGATCGAAGGCCTCGGTTTGCTCAAGAACCCGGTTCGGAGGCCGAACGGATGTTAGACTGTCTGCGAGCCGCCCCCCAACTAGCCTTTACCGACCTCGACCGAGCCCTTCGTTTCTGGACCACCGACCTGTTTTTCGAGGTCACCTTCGTGAACGCAAGCCCTCTTTGCTTCGCCATTCTGACCAACGGCGAAGCCGTGATTCACTTGAAGGTTGACCCCGAGCGGGCCGGTCAGGGTCATTGCCACCTGCTGGCCGAGGACCTGGAACAGTTCGCCGACCAGTTTGGCGGTCCCGTTCTTCAGCCCCTGACAGAGCAAAGCTGGGGCTTGCGGGATCTGCTGGTGGCCGACCCCGATGGCAACACCATCGAACTAGCCGAGCGCTGTTAGGGAGAACGAGTCACTTCCGGGGTGGGCAGATCATCCGGGTAGGCGGCCTTAGCCTGGAGCTCTGCGCACGCCTCCATCCCGAATTTGAAGGTCCTGGCAGCCTCCCGAAAAACAGGCTCCGACTCCGCAAATTGATCGGCCTGCTGAGAGAACAAGAAGCTCACACCGTAGTAAGCGCCCTGGACCTGATGGACTCGGCAAAAGAGTAAGCCCTGGAGTTTCTCTCCTTTGGCCTGGTAGAGATAGGAGGCCCAGGGAAGCTCGTTTTCGCTACCCGAATCGACCCGCTCGACTTCACTCATCTGTTGCTCGAGGAACTGTTCTGACTCGAGAGGGCTTGCCAGAGGCTCAACCTTGACCAGAAGATTCTCGCGAAAACGGTCGGACCGGCCCTGAAGGGCGCTCAAGCCTACCACCTGGGCGGCCTGGATCTCCTCACGGATCTCCCAATCTTCGGGGAGCTTAAAGCAGAATTCAAACTGTTCGCTGACGTATTCGCCTTTGGGATCGGGAATTTCGTACTCAATCTGCTGGCCACATCCGAGGGCAAAAGCCATTATGAGAAGAAATAGGATGGGCGGAACCCGACCGGCTCGTCTGGAAGAGGACCTCTGCATGGGGCGCCCGTTCTACGCACATCAACCGGGCTCCCTCCGTGAGGTGAAGAAATCGCAGTATGGCAGTGAATCTAAGCGATCCAGAGTCCCTATTCGAGGCGGCCCAACAGGCCCTACTCCAGGGCCATATTGCTCAGGCCGAGTTGATGTTGCAGCAGGCCACCGAGCTAGCTGACAGTTCTTCGACCCTTTACGCCGCCGGACTGGCCGTGCTGCTCAACCTTCAAGGTCGGGAAGATGAGGGGCTCGAGCTGTTGGGCGATCGGATGGAGGAACACCCCGAGGATTCGACCCTCTTGCTAGCCTTCGGCCTCTCGATGGATAAAGCCGAAGACTATGAGGCCGCCGAAGATGCCTACCGCGAAGCTCTCCAACACGACCCCGACAACCCCGGCGCCCTGCACGGATTAGCTGTCCGACTGAAGAGCCGGGGCGAAACGGCTCAGGCTGAGCAACTCGCTTGCAAGGCTTTTCATCAAGTCCCGAATCACCCCATTTTTGCTCGCACCGCCAGCCAACTTCTGCGGGAGCAAAATAAACCCGACCTCGCTTTTGAGGTGGCCGAACTGGGAGCAACCTACAACCCGGATGATGACGAGTTGGTGAGAATGGCGGTGGAGGGGGCCATCGAGCGAAGTATGCCCAAACGAGCTTGGGATCTTCTGGCTGAATCGCCTTCTGACGATCCCTGGGTGATCGGATGGAAAGCCACTGTGATGGAACTGAACGGCCGTTTCGAGGAAGCCGATGCCCTGGTCCGGGAGTCGATGCCCCGCTGCGGGCACGACCCGACTTATCTCTTTTTGGTGGCCCATATCTACCATCGCCAAAACGACGACCGGCGCCTCGAGGTTCTCGATCGCCTGACAGCCATCGACCCTGACCACGCGGGCGCCCTTAAACTGCGCTCAGAACTGCTCGATGACACTCATGTTGAGGAGACGATTCAACCTTTAGAGCAGGCCTACGAAGCCACCCAGGACGCTTTGACCGGTTGGGAGTTGGTAGCCTCTCTCTACTCCACTGAGCGCTATATGGACGCTCTCAATCTATGCCTGAAACTGCGCGACGATCCCGACCTGCCGTCAACTCTCTTCCCCACCTTTGCCATGATCTGTCACGCTGCTCTTGACGAACTCGGTCCCGCTCTGGGCTACCTCAAAGACCTCCCCTACGATATGGCGATGGCCGCAGTGGCCGAGATGGACAAGGCGGGAGCCGACAGTTCGGCCGAGGCCATCCTCCGCCAGGAGATCGACAAGAAGTTCGCCGATTACGTCCCCGAGCCTGAACTCGAACCTTGGGAACTGGCCGCGGAGCAATACGCCAACCAACGCTATCAGGAATGCCTCGAGACTTGCAGCTATCTCGACCTCGACGACGAAGCCCTCTTCCGAATTTTCACGGCGTTCACTCTCCTGGCCCAAGCCGCCCTGGACGACTTTGATGCCCTGGAGGCAACGGCTCAACTTCCCGACGACATGATTCCCTCGGTTCTTGAGGAGATGGAGCGGTCTGGTTCAGGCAGTTCCACCGAGAAGCAGGTCCGAGCTGTTCTCGAAGCCCGCCAACCGGAGCCCCAGGTCGTCTACGAAGACGAACTCCCTCCTGACCTGGGCGACGATGTCGAAGTCATCTACGAAGACGAACTCCCCTACCAGGATGCCGTCCCGACCACTCAGCGGAAGTCTTTTGACAACGAGCTTTCGGATAATCTTCTTGGGGGCGTGGCTCTGGAGGAGGTCACCATCGATGCCTACGATGAGATCTTGCCAGGCCCCGCTCCCCAGCCGGAGGAGACCGTTGTTGGGGTCGAGGTCGACCCAGACGACCCTGACTACGAGCTGGTCTACGTCGAGGTCGATGAAGACGAACCCCCTCCCCCGCCCCAGCTAACCGACCGCTTCGACATTCGAAGCCGGCGCGAACCTTAGCCTGCTCCCCCGGCCCAGTCTAACCTGCTCCTTCCAGGTGAAATGGGCGAGGGCCCGGTCTAGCTTGCTCCCCCAATTTGAAGCGGACGAGCTAGGCAGGAAAAGGAAGTCGACTCAGTCGTCTGTGATCAACTCAAGGGCGCTGGCGCTCAGGGTGATGCCATCGGAAAATCCGTCCGCCTGCTCGTGATAACTGACGGCAACAGCTCCAGAATTCAAAGCCTGGAGCTGGAACGTGGCAGCGGCGAAGGGGGAAAATGAACTCATGGGTGACCCTCCTGAACAGGGATACGGAAAAGAGCCTGACCCTTTTGGGCCACTTCAAGCGAAACCCGGGCCCAGTTGTCGATAGCCGGCAGCCGCTCCTCGGGAATACCAACAGCCTTCAAGAAACGGTGGACCACTTTGACCTCGGAACTGTCGATGCTACCATCGGCTCCGGCCATCGAGTAGGCGTCCTTAACCATATGGCCTAACGAACCTGGGTCCAGACCTCGTCCCAGGGCGGCCAGCTCTTCATCGCTGAGCTCGGGCCAGTCTTCCTGGTCTAAGGCTGAGCGGTAGCGGTGGACCAACTCCGGGCGAAGCTGAAGCCCTTCTACCATAACAGTCAGAAACTGCATCTTCTCTTTGGGGTCGACAACCCCATCAGCGCGCAAGACACAGAGCATCAGATCGAGGTATTGTTCGATTCGTTCCACGGAGACTCTTCAATTCGTTCCCTTCGAGGGAGTTCCCCCAGTCGGTCCCGTCCAAACCGGAAAGAGTTGATGAGGGATGGCGAAAAGGTCAAGAATCTTTCCGACCGTATGATCGACCACGTCCATCACCGTCTGGGGGCGATGATAAAAGGCGACGAGAGGGGGCACGATGATAGCGCCCAACTCGGCCAGGGCGGTCAGATTGCGAAGGTGACCAAGATGGAGAGGGGTTTCCCTGGGAACAACTACCAGTGGGCGCCGCTCTTTGAGCGTCACGTCAGCCGCTCGATGGATCAAGCTGTCGCCGTAGCCACAAGCTAAGGCCGCCACGCTTTTCATGCTCGCCGGCACGACCACCATCCCGTCGACCGGGAAGGAACCGGAGGCGATAGCAGCCGCCACGTCGTTCTCTTTGTAGGTCACATCAGCCAGGGCTGCCACTCGCTCCCGATCCCACTCAGGATGCTCGAGCCTGAGGGTGACCCCCGCCGAGCGGCTCATAACCAGGTGAGTCTCGACCGAGGACTCAGCCTGGAGAACCTCCAGCAGGCGAACCCCGTAAATGGTCGCGCTGGCGCCCGTGATAGCGACGATCAATCTCATCCCGGTCTGTTCTCACTCGGTCGGGGTCTCCCTCCGGGAAGGTCCGCCTCCCAGAACTGCCCAAATAAGCCTCGATGTTCGAACGGCTCAAACAAGAAGCTTTAGCACTCGAACCGGACCAGAGGCGAGAGTTGATCGCCTTGCTGCAGCGAAGCCTCGAGAAGAGGCCCATTCCTCTCGACTCTGTCCCACCCACCTTTCAGGTCCAGTCCGTCCGGAAAGCCATTCGCCTCGAGTCGGTCCCACCCGCCCTTCAAGCCAGACCAGAACTCTCCATCCATGAAGCTTTTCGCCAGCTCCGAGCCGCCCTGGAGAAATAGGTGTCGCTCCAAACGGGGTTGGGTAGGCTGGCTCTATGAAGAGTTATCAATGCCCAGCTGGAGAGTGGACGGCGGTGGCCACCACCAACGCTTCGAGAATGCCCAGAACCTAAGTGTTAAACTCGAGGGTGAAGCGGTTGAAGGAACCTATCGAATCTTGCGGAGCGTCCTTCCTTTTGGACTGGGTTTTGGGCAACCCGAGACGGGACCGCTCAGCTCCTCTCTCACCATAGAGCAAGGCTGGTTTGACACCTCTTTCCGCTTGGAGCTGTCACCCTCCCAAGACGTCACAGCGGTGGTGGAGTGAGGACTTGCTCGCTGCCCCCCTCTCGACTAGGTCGATGTAGTGGTCTAAGGCTGGATAGTCTGGATTGAGACGCTTCAGCCGACGCAATAGCTCCAAAGCTTGTTCCGGCCGGCCGTCCCTGTGAAGGCAGCTTGCGTAGTTGACAAACACCTCGTGATATTCCTCGGAGGGCTCGTCCCCTAAAGCCTCAACCACTTGGGTGAAATAGTAGGCCGCTTTGTCTGGGTTAAAGTGATGGCCGTCGCTGTAACACAGCCCCAGTAGATTCAGAGCCCACCGATACCATTGGGAATCGACGGTTAGGCCGACCAAAACCTCGGCTGCAGACTGGAAGCGCTGGCGCCGATAAAGCAAGAAACCAAGTGCGAATCGAAGATTCGGATTCTCCGGCTCGGTTTCGAGACGAGCGCGAACCTCCTCGATGAGTTTCGAAAACCTCGGGTTACCCAACGGCTCAACCGTCTCCACCACTACGTCCGGCCGTCCCTGCTCCAATCCAGTCCAAACGAGATATTCGGTCAAGACAGGGTCCTCGGGATGCGATTGCCAGAGACGGTAAAGCTCCTCGAGCCTTCCTTCCTGGTTCAAGCGAGCAGCCAATTGGTCCACTTCCTGATTATGACTCAAGCCTGGATGAGGCGCAACGACGGCACCATTCTCTAACGGGAAAACAAAGCTTCACGGATGGAGCGACGCGACCGATGGGTAGACAGGAGCGATAAGCTGATATCATAGAGACAAGCTAGGATGACCGTTTGAAAGGGTCCTCAAATCACTCTCACCTAGTCCCGGGCCTTCAAATTTCTTTAAGGGCCTAATGCTAGGCTAATCCCGGTCTCGTTGGTCGTCTCACCACAACAAGAGGAGTGAAACTAGACATGATGCTAACCTTTTCTTTTCCCAATAGCTCAACCACCAAAATCGCTGAGGCTCACTACTGCCGGCTCGCACGCCAGATCGTCCGAGAAGGCGACGAAATTGTCGCTAAAGCAAAGATGGCCGACAGAACCGAGCCGGGCCCAGACCTTTGCCTCGATAAGGACAAAGTTCTCTTGACCACCGACGTGGACAGTCAAGAAGGCCACGTCCGAGCCGAGTTCTACGGGGACAACCTCGATGTCACGATGGAGAGTCGTGAGCATAATTCTTACGGACAACCCAAAGGCTCAACTTGGCAAAGGTCGTGGCACATTACCGAGGTCGATGGAGTGGGAACCTACACTCTCGAGACCCGCTTCAAGGCCGACAAAGAGAACCTACCCTCCACCAAAGACCTGAAACGTCGCGCGTCCCAATATTACGGTAGCGATATGGTGGACAATCGTATCGTGGTCACTAGAACGATGGGCCCAAGCGAGTACCCAGACATGGACGTGGTCTACGGCCGCGAAACGACCCTTCAATACAGCAGCCGGAAACTGAAAGGCATGGCGCCCTACGCGAAAGCAGCTTGGACCACCGCCGGTAAAGTCTTATCCAACCTACGCGACGGAGCCGTCGCCTTCTATCGTGAGTGGCAAAAGCCCGAGGCCTAAAACCAATTCTTTGTTCTATTGAGGAGACCCAGCCATGAGTGCGAAATTTTCTTTCCCGTCGAGTTCGACAATGAATCACCACTAAGCAACCTATTTAAAACTGGCCCGCCTGGTGGCCGAGACCGGTGACAAACTGCTTGATCAGACGAAAGACCTCGACCGCACCGAACCGGGCGGGCGAGACGCTGCCTGGAGAAGGACCAAGTGCTGTTGACCAGCGCCGTCAACGAAAACCGGGCT
>CAYRFU010000272.1:0-5600 GCA_964423525.1 uncultured Burkholderiales bacterium
AAGGCCGTCTGTAGGCGTTCGAGGTCTTCTTCGACAGAAGCAAGCTTGGAGTCGAGGTCTTTCTTCGAAAACGTGACCCGGCGTTGCAGCCAGTCCTTTTGCGTGGTCAAGAGGGACAAGCGAGTTCGCTCCACCTCGACTACACCTTTGGCCAGTCGTTGTTCTTGCCGGGCCAGGGCTAATCGGGCTCTGAGCAACTGGACCCTTTCCTCTGCTCCAGGGACTTCGGCTGGGGCCGAATCGCGAAGGGCTCTTAGCCCGGCCTCAGCGGTGGACAATCGATCGCGAGCAATGACCACGTTTTGCTCGGCTTCGCCGACTGCTATCTGGGCCGTAGCAAGACGTTCCTCCTGAGCATCGAGCTGATCGAGGAAGCGATCGTAGCGACCCATATCAAAGGGACCCTCTAAGCCCGTCTGGCGAAAAACGGCCTGGTCGCGGGAAACCTCTTCCCGTTCCTCTTCCAAGGCGGTGTTCCGCGCAAAGGTGCCGAGGTGGCGCTCTAAGACCAACTGGAGATCTTTAAAACGCCCGAGACGAGTCTTGGCGGCCTCAGCCGGAGGACCACTCAGTTTCTCGAGGGCTCTCGTCTGGAACTCGACCTCTTGCTGCACTTGCTCAAGGGAAGCCTGCACCTCGCTTTCCTCTGGAAGCTCGGGCGAGACTGGTGTGGGCGTTTCCTGGGCCAGGGCCCCAACGCAAAGCAGAAGAACGAGAAGCAATCGGACCATCACGAACTCGACTTCGGTTTGCTCTCGAGGGGTCCTTTGCAAGCCAGCAGGGTATCTTGCGAGCAGACCAAACCGCCCGGAGACGCCCTTCACTCAAATGAGATCAACAGTCCTCTGCCTTCTAGCTTTCGTGACGATCCTCGGTCAGGCTCAAGAAAGACGATGGCTCGAGGACTCCCCTTGACATTGCCGGCACCTTCTGCGAGACCAAAGACTGGAGTGACTCGGCTCTCAAGACCCTGGTTAGCCTGGTCTGCACTGGGGATGAGCACCTGGCAGCCGGTTAGTCGTCATGGTCTACGGTGGCTTTCATCCAGCCGTTACAGTTTTGACACCGGACTAGGTAGGTGGTGGTGTTGTTCCAGGGGCCTCGGGTGCGACTCAGTTCTTGGTAGCGCCACTGATTCTCACCGTGGAGAGACATCTTGCCGAAATGAGGACATCCACAGTGGTAACTAAGGAGGCCCTCGAGGTCGAGGTCTTCCGGTAGCGGAGGCTTGGAAGCCAGGGTATCTGGGTCCATCAGACTCAAGAGGTCTTCGTAGCCTCCCTGGAGTCGAAGGACCTTATCGCCATTGCTAAGTTTCATGGTGGTGATTCGAAGACCAGCTATTTCGGGTTCTTCTTCGGGTTGTCGCTGAGAGGCCTTTGAGGGGGTCGTCAATAGGGCTATCCCCGAGACGACGCCGGCGGCCAAACCAAGAACGGCTAGGAATTTTTTCATTCTAGTATGTTACCAGGATGAGGGTGGAGGCAATGTGAGGGGGACCACAAAGCCGGTAAACACCACGGAACTAGGGATTTCCAGGCCCAAGGCGCCGGCAAGAATTTTTGACGTTCACCATTCATTCGACGACAGTGAGACCGGGTCCAAAAGACTGGTTCCGTTCGACTCGAGAAGCGCTGCCAACAGGGGACGTGGTGGCCGGATTAGGTAAAGGCTTGGAGATGACCGGAATGGGATGAGTCTTCCCGGAGCGGATGCTGGTCGAGGAGGAGGGCGAGTGGGTCAATGGAGCTTCCCCCCGACAACCGAAGAGCCAAAAACATAAGCAGAGAATCAGGACGCTCTTCATCTGATCGGCTCCTCCTGGTATACTCGAATCTGGAATTTCGGAATAGTAGGAAAGTAAGGGGGAGGGCTCTTGTCAGTATGGCGGTTGAAGTACACTTGGCCGCTCATGCCGCCACCGCCCAGCACTGCCCAGGGCTTGAGCTTGCTTTGGGAAATCCCTCCATGGATTTCCATGTAGCCTCGGCTCTGGCCGCGATTGTAATCCTCGACTCCGAAACCTCCGTCACCATTCCGTTGGCCTGCCAGGATCTCAGCGTAGATATAGAGGGGTCGGCTCTGGCTGGTCTTGTTTCGCTCGACGTGCCGACTCACCATGACGTCATAGGCCACTAACCCCACCGTATCCTCAGCCGAATCGGGCTTGTCTCCTGGTCGGGTGGAGGCCTGGGTGAGGTCGCCGTCGAGGAAGATTTGGCTACGGTTGGAGACTTCCACGGCGATGGTGCGCGACCCCTTATTGACTCCCGAGAGACCCTCGATGTCGCCAGTAGCGAAAACCACTCCGTTGGGTGTTCCAGGAGTGACTTGATAGTTGGCCTTTCGGACTCCCGTGTTCTCCATGGTGACGGTGTTATTGGTGGAGACCGGCACCGAACGGAGGAGTTGTTTTCCGTTGAGGAAACTGCCAGCCGGGATCGACATGGGGGCCTCGGTCACTTCGAAGACGGTCGTTTTGACCTGACCCTGCTCGATCGTGACGAAAGAGTTCCCGCCCTGGGCCACTCCCAGATGAAGGGTGTCGACATCGCCCGTGATGTAAATACCCCCGTTGGGGTTGACATAGACCTGTTTACCTTTGCTGGGTCTTTGCTCGGCCTGACCCCAGGCCGCTTCAGCCAGGACGAAAGAGTCACTCGGCAGGGTCTCTGGACGCACTCCCGTTTTCAGATTCTCGCGGCCGCCAGCGACCATTCGTTGGTAGCGCTCAGCAATGGGACCGTCCTTACCGTAGGGCCTTCTCCACTCAGTATCTCCTGAGTAGTTGCCCCGATAGTATGCGATCCCGTCCTGAGCTGAGCCGTGGCCTCGGTTGGTAAAGACTTTGCTGGCGGTGACCTCACCCAGGAACATCGGGTCGCGGTTCCTCTCTTTCCAGTAGCCTTGATAGGGCACGTTCATCCTCATAATGTCGTTGGTGTGGATAGGCCCGTCGACTCCTGCTGTGCCGAGGGTATAGACAATGTTGGAAGGCCACTGGTCCATAAACATGGCGTATCGAGAGAAGCTCTGTTGCAGGACCTGGGCGGTGACTCTTCGTCGAGGTTGGCCGTCTCGTTCGGCCACCGCCTCGATCTGGTAGGCCCTCAGCGGATTGTTACCTCTGGGAGCGGTTTCCCCGTCCGGCTGGATGGTGACCCGCCAACTCCATCCATTATCTAGCTCGCCTCTGCCTCGATAACTAGCCAGACGCAGGCCAGGCTCTTCGCCTTTCTGCAAGCGGTCCTCGAGCCAGGCCAAGGCGTGCACCACCCCGGCGTCGGCTGTCAGGTAGGCCGAGGTCTCTTCGTAGGCCGCCAGCGAGAGCCGCAATTCGGAGGGTACGAGCTCCAGGTATCCGATACTCAAGAAGAAGATGGCTGTGACGAAGGTGATGGCCAGTAACAGGACCCCACCACGCTGGGATTCAGTTCGAATAGAATGGGATCTGGACCAAGGTCTCAAGGCGAAACTCCTTGTCTGAATTCTCGAGGCGCACGCCGATCTCGACATTG
The DNA here is from genome assembly GCA_964423525.1 of uncultured Burkholderiales bacterium. Lineage (GTDB taxonomy): Bacteria > Vulcanimicrobiota > Xenobia > Xenobiales > JADMJV01 > CAYRFU01. Next base: position 3,519 of record CAYRFU010000272.1, read on the forward strand.
ACGGCGTTCAACTGCACATGGCGGACCTGGAAGTCTTCGATTCGTCGGGCCAGGACTCGGGCGCTGGGTTGACCCTGAGGCCGGCCCTGCTCGCTGACCCGCCTTAGCACAATATCGGTTCCGACCTGGGTAATTTCGTAGCGAAACGAGCGGAGAGTCCGGGGCCCGGGTGACCCCGCCCGCCCCAACAGATCGAGGGGAGAGGAGAAAACCAAAGAGGTTGAGGCGGGAGCGTTGAAACCTTCGACCACAGGGGGAGCAATGATGGCCGGCGTCAATTCGTCGGGTGGAATAGCGGTCACCACCAGAGGAGTGATTCGAGCCATGGCAACCCGAGCCCGACGCTGCAGCAGGATCCGCCCCTCCTGATATTCATAGGCTTGTTTCATCGAGCTGAAGAGGGTGGCGGTCAGAGCCAGCAGAACAAAGAAGAGACCGAGGGTCGTCATCACTTCAACCAGAGTCATGGCTCGCTTCACGGTTGGCGGTGGTAGGTCGATAGCTGGACACTCCTCTCGTCGCCGCTTTCACTCCAGTAAACGGTCACGGTGATTTTCATCAGGTGATATTCAAAGCTCTCGCTGCTGTCGGAAACCCTCTCCATGCGGATGTTCCGCCGGAAGTTGGCCGTCTCAGGAAGTCCTGCGAAGTCGGAGTTGCCAAAAGGTGGGGCGGCCAGGGGTCGGCGCTCGAGGAGTCTGTCGTTGAGTCCCGATTCTCGGGCGGGCGGAACTCGGTCTTGATTGAAAGGGAGGTTCCGGACCCGGATGAGTTCCACTAGTTGACGACCGTAGTTTACCGCCTCGGTCATTCGGCCCGAATGACGGGTCGCCTTGAGACCGCCCGAGAGGGTCGCGTGAAGAGAAATGGCGGCAATGAAGATAATTCCGAAGGCCACCACGGCTTCGACTAGCGTAAACCCTCCACTGAGAGACCTGGAATACATCCGCAGACTCGATTCTAACAGACTTTCGACTCCTTTCCTAGTGATATAAGGACTAGAAGGGTGCCGACCCGAGTTCCGCACAGGATCGGACTAAAATATTCCTGAAGCGGAAAACGTCACGAGTCTCGGAAACCCAGAGAACGCTCAGGCTACCCTGAGGCTCTTCCTCTTGAAGAGCCTGGGTAGCCCGCAGCCAGAGCAGCAGAAGGGGGAGTTGGGCCAACCCGATCCAGAGATAGCCGATGTTCTCGCTCTCCAGTAGCGGCGTCGAGGTCACCGGAGGGGGCTTCGCCTTTTCTATGGCCTTGCTCACAAAAACTTGGACCTGCTGGTCGTTACTCTTGAGCTGGGTTCCAGGACCCGGTTTTACAGCTACCACCAGGCCTGGTTCCCCTTCTGAAGGAACCTCGACAGTCTTGACATTCACGATCCGGACCGGGCCAGCTTGGCCCGGGTTTCCAGCGTGGCGAGGGAAAGAGAGCCACACAAGCGGACAACCCTTCGCCTCGTGCAAGCTCCGACCTCGGCCCTTAGCTTCGAAACAGTTCCGCTCCGTCGTCACCCCGGACTCGCAGGGTCTCGATACCTAGCAGGTGAATCGTTGTTCCGCTCCCGTCACCTTGGCGGAACACCGCCTTTCCATCGCTGTCACGGATGATCACATTGTCTCCTGAGCTGACCCGGATTTGGGCACTATCGTTGCCCTCACCTCCGGTGAGATAGGCGGTATCCTGGCCGGAACTGACTCGGTATTGGAAACGGTCGTTTCCTCGCCCGCCCAGTAACTCAACCAGGTCGTTGCCCCGGCCTCCATTGGCCACCAGGTGGTCATCTCCAGCGTCGCCGGTCGTCAGAATCTTGTCGTCACCGCTTCCGCCGCGACTCACGATGCGATCGTTGCCGAGGCCACCTTGAGCTTCGATAATATCGTTGCCCCGACCACCTGATTGGTCGATCCTGTCGTCGCCGCCGTCGCCCGCAGCGTCAAAAAAATCGTGGCCGACGCCACCCCGTTGAGTCAGCCTATCCTGACCTTCTCCGCCCTGGGCTTCGACCCGGTCGTCGCCCTGACCGCCCTTTTGCAAGACACGATCATTTCCCGCGCCCGCAGCACCGTCCATGGTGTCGTCGCCTCG
>CAYRFU010000272.1:5610-9875 GCA_964423525.1 uncultured Burkholderiales bacterium
ACCGGCGTCCTGGTCGAAAATGTCCGCCCCGTCCCCTCCCTGGGCCTCCACCCGATCGTTTCCGTCTCCGCCCCGTTGAACGATGCTGTCGTTGCCCGAGCCAGCGTCCGCGTCGAACGTGTCGTTACCGGAGCCGGCCTCCTGGTTGAAGGAGTCGTTCCCCTCTCCACCTTGCGCCTCGATACGGTCATTGCCCTGGTTGCCTCGCTGAACGATTTGGTCGTCTCCACCCCTGCCAACTGCGTCAAAGGCGTCATTGCCAGGCGTTCCCTCGTGGTCGATCTGGTCGGGACCTTCAGTTCCTTGCGTCTCGAGCTGAAGAGCGATCCCTTCTGAGCCCACGAAGGCAGCCATCCCTCGCTGAAAGTCTTCGCGGGCTTGCAGTGTCTCGGTCACCACTTCGGTTGAGACGGGGGGCAACTGAGCCTCCCTCAGCTGAGGAGGAGGCTGAAAAGCGGCGGTTGTTGTTTCAGAACTTGGGTTAAGGGTTCCAGCAATCATCCAGCATAATTTACGGCTAGGCGATGTGAAAAACGTGAAAAGGTTTTCGCCCTTTAGGAATGGTCAGCTCCGTGACTCAATTCCTCGACGAGGCCTGGGGGGTTGCTGCCTCGTTGGGAGGAAGAGGTCGCCATGCGCTACCTGATTTCGATGGTGATTTTCTTAGCCCTGGCCCTTCCAACTCAGGCCGAAGAGGCGGCGATAGGCGAGGTTCACGCCGTTCTTGACGACTTCCATGAGGCCGCGTCCCAAGCAGACGCCCAACGATACTTCGGACATTTCGCCGACGAGGCTGTGTTTCTCGGCACCGACGTCACCGAACGGTGGAGCCTTGATCAGTTCAAGGCTTACGCCCTGCCCAGCTTCCGAAAGGGTCAAGGCTGGACCTACAAGCCGGTCTCTCGTCACGTCTTTGTCTCAAGCGACGGGAAGACGGCCTGGTTTGATGAGATTCTGGCCCACGAGCGCTACGCCACCGGAAGGGGAACAAGATGAACGAGCCACCCGGGCAGTCCCCTGAAACCCAAGTCACTCCCGATATTGTCGACACCCTGGTCAAGACCACCAGGAAACGGCAACGGCTGACGGGTGGCCAGATCCTCAGGGAGACGCGACCGGGTTTTCTGGAACTCGCGGTGTCGGCTCAGTCCTATGCGGAAGAGTTACTTGAGGACGCCCAGCGGAGATATCATCCGCCCATCGCCTGCTCAGAGGGCTGCGACTACTGCTGCCATATCGCTGTGAACGTATCCGTTCCCGAAGTTTTAGTCATCCTTGACTACATCGACCGACACTTCTCTGAATCAGAGAAGGAGGCTTTGGGCGAAAGGGTGCGGGACCGTCGTCGAGCTCTGCTGAGCTTGTCGGGCCAGGAGCGAAAGCTCACCAACGTTCGCTGTCCTCTCCTAGGCGAGGATGGTGCCTGCTCGGTCTACCCGCGCCGGCCCTTATCCTGCCGGGGGTTCAACTCGACCGACGTAGAAGCTTGTCGGCAAAGATACGAGCGTCCCGACCTCGACCTTTCTAACCCCGCCTTTGGCTACAATCTCTATGCTACCCGGGGCATCGCTCAGGGCCTCAAGTCAGCTTTAGAGGATGCCGAGTTCGAGCCTGTCGAACTCGACTTGATCAAGGCTCTTCACCTCTTCTGGGACGACGCTGACCGGGTGGTCAAGAAGTGGAGAAAGAAGGGCGCCAAAGCGATCAAATCGGCTCGTCGCTTCGACACCTGACCTCTCTTGGCCCGGTCTATGACCGAGAGGCGGGCCAAACGGGTCAGTCTTGCTTGGGGAGAGTCTGGCCACCGATAGTGAGCCAGTCGAGTTCGTCGACCAGGTCGATCGGCTGGTCGGGATCATTCAGCTGGTCTACGGCCCACTTCAACTGCCCTTCGGCGTCTGAAAGGTAGCCGTTTCGGAGGATGAAAAGGCGGGGCTCTTGGCCGTCCCGGTGGGCCTCGATCGACAAGGTCGTGTCATCTTGAGCCTCCACCACCACCCGTGAAAAGCCGTGCTCGAGTTTGATCAAGGTGCCTCGTCCGCGATACTCCGGTTGGTTCATCTTGAGAGGGAGCTGAACCTCAACATAGTTGTCAGGGTCGCCGTCGCTACCGCGGTTCACAATCGAAACGCTCACCCCGCCGTTTTTGTAGGGCACGAAGCCAACATCCAAATTGGGGTTCTGATCGGTGTCGTAAACCTCGAAAGCTGAGAACGCCTTCCCACTCCATCCGGCTCTCGGCAGTCGAGTCGTGCTGGTCGCTACGACCTCGCATCGCGCCGTAGGGTGAGCCCAGGGCGCGGATATGATATCCCTCGATCACCAGGCCAGGTTATCGCGGTAGGCTGAAACGAGGCTGAAAGCGAACCTTATCGGATGATTCGTCTTCTCATTTTGTTGATGACAGCGTCCGTCCTGGCCGAAACTCCCGACTTCTGCCAACAAGACCGACGACTCCCCCTCAACGGAAGCCAGTCATGTGCGCCAGTGGCCGTCTCGAACTCTTTGATGGGGTTGGGGCTTTGGTCAGGTGACCAGTTGAGCCTGATCGAGCAGCTGAGTCGAGATTTCCAGACCGACGCGAACGGGACGGCGCCCTATCAGCTGATAGCCGGATTAGAGAGATTCTTGAAGCGAGAGGGCCACCGGGCTCGGGTGGACTATCGAGGGTGGAGAACGGCCCAGGCCAGAAAGTCCGACCACGCGCACCCCAACCTGGGCGAAGTCCGCACGGCTTTGAATCGGGGTGGGGCGGCCTGGCTCAATCTCGGCTGGTATCGTCAGCAGGGATCTCAATACATCCGAGTGGGGGGTCACTGGGTGACCGTCGTTGGCTCCAGGGGAATGCAGCTTCTGCTCCATGACCCCTCCCCTCGAGCCGGTCAGGCCAAGCGGGTCCACGCAGTCGGTTTCACCAAGCTGATTTCCGGCACTCTGGTCGGTGAAAAAAAGGGCCTACCACGGCCAGCTGCCGGCTACTACCGGGCCGACCGAGGGCTCGTTCACAAATCCGGCAGCGAGGCTGCCATCGTTGACGGTGTAGTCGTCTTCTCGCCTCTCTGATGCATCAGCAGCAGGTCCATTTAACGTCCTCTTAACAGCTGAGACCTTTAATGGGATCGGAGGACTTGTGGAATGTGGCGATTAGGAGAGCTCAGGACGAGCTCCGCTGAGACGAGGCTCGGCAGAGCCTTACAAAGGGCTCAAGCCCCGGAAAAGAATCGGGCCGAAGAGATTCGAGAGCGGTTCGAACGGCTCGAGAGTTTCATCGAGTCTCGTCACGGCACTCGGGCCGACCAGGCCAAAGGCGACCCGACTCGCACTGAAAGTTCGAAACAAGCGTTACCAGTCGGTGGCGGCCACCGTAGTCCGCGATCTGGCGCGTTCGGTGATGGGAGGGATCACTTCTGTGCTCTTGCCCAAGCCCGTCGACATCGGAGCCGATACCCTGGCCTGGGGCCGATTGAGCGGTCACTGCCAGCGCGGTGCCGAAGGCAGAGTGGAAACACTTCAGGTGACTCGAACCTTCGTCGACGCATCCCACCCCAACTACGATGTCGAAGTGTCAGAAAACCTCAAGATGCATCGTCAGGCTGACGGAACCACGATCTACTCGGTAGAGAATTTCAACGATTTCCCGGGAGCTCAGCAAGTGGAGGTGGTCACCGAAGATCCCTCCGGACGGCTCACCATCGAGTCGGCCCAGGTACCCAAAGACGACAACCTCAAAAGCCGGCGGGAGAAGGCCGCCCAGGGACTTGACGGGCTCGACCTTCGATTCTTCCAGTCTCCCACCGACCCTCGCTTCAAAGTGGCCGTGGGCCAGATGGTGGCCGGCCGAAAGCATCTTATCGAGACGGCCGGCTACACCGACGCACCCGAAAAATATGAGCGCTATGCCGAGGTATCCAATCGCTTTATGGGTCAGATGGTGGACCGACTGGGGGCCGACCAAGCAGCTTTCGTCACCAGCTCGTCGGTAGGGAGCGCAATCGACGAGAATACGACCATGGTCGGCATCGACAAAGGGATTCCCGTGGTCCAAATCAACTGTGACGCCTACCTTGGGTATTCTAGGCCCGAGGGGTTACCCGAACGGTATCGCGAGCCTTTTCGCGAAATGCCCAAATTCGCGTTTCCCAGTCAGGAGGACTACCTGACCGCTGCGGCCGATGTCTCTAACGGGCTAATGGTTTCCGGGGGTCGAGGTTTCTCGATGCAGCGCCTCCGGTCACCGAAGAGCCTCTTGACTGGGAAGACCTCTA
>CAYRFU010000273.1:0-3624 GCA_964423525.1 uncultured Burkholderiales bacterium
TGGTCTTCGTAGTGAGTCTTGGCGGTCGCGATGCCGGGGTGGGCCAGAGAAAGGTCATCGAGGTAACCGAGGGCCGACAGGCCCTCGAGCTGCACATCGCCGCTACTGAGCAGGGCGATTCCGCTGGCCTGGTTAGTCATCAGGGCCGAATTGCCCCCGGCCACAGTGATGTTACCGTCAACCACCAACGAGCCCTGTCCATGGATGCCTCCGTTGATCACCACGTCACCCTCAACATAGAGGCTACCGTCCCCCAGCACCAGGTCCCCATTGATGGTCAAGCTGCCGTTGACGTAGTGCTCGTCTTGAAGAGAAGTGTGTTTCAGAAAATTCATCCCGGAGAGGGTGGTCAGGCCGTCTGGCTCGGGGGCAGCCGCTTTGAGAGCCACCATCTCGGCTACCTCCAGAGTGGGCAAGGCCTCAGAGGCTCCTCCGTCGTCGATACGGCTGGGGTGAAGCGCTTCGAGTTCGGGTGAGACCGAGTCGACACCGGGAGCGGTGGCGATGCGGGAGGAGCCGACCATGGCAAAATCGCCCGAGCCGTTCCAAGAGATGGCGTGGTCGCCGGGTGAAGTCGATCGATAGAGAGAGGTTAATCCGCCCCCCACTGGTTCAGGGTTGGCCAGGCTCGAAATCCCCTCGACGATGGCATCGCCTTCGATGATGATCTTGCCCGTTGCACCTGCCGAACGGCTAAAAGACAACCCTCTGGCCAGCACCGCATGGACGCGGACTTCGGCTTCTCCGAAAGTCCCGACCACCACCAGGTCGGCGGTATGGGCGTAGACCGGGTTGCCAAGGTAGTTAGAGTCGGGACTGACTCCCCCACCACTCAAGTTGTTGACGCTTCGAACAGGGCTGGCAGGGTTGAAGGTGACGGTGTAACCGGGAGTGACGATATCGTCCTCAAAGGTCGGGTTTAGGGTCAACATATGAATGACATGATTGAGCCCACCACGAGCTTGCTGCACTGCAGCCACCCTTTGTGAATGATGAGCGGTGGTGGCCAGGTCGAAATGGCCCAGTTGGAGCATGGCGGTGGTCAGCATCGTGAAGACAGCGGTGATGATCAAAATGGTGATCAAGACGATTCCGCGACGCACGTTCATAAATTCGCTGCCGGCCCTACCACCGAGGTCAGAACCACCTGCTGCTGAGCTTGTCCAACGGTTGCCTGACTTCTTGAATCGAAAGCCAACGATTGTTTCTGTTGCCAACGAGCCTCGACGGTCAACTCGAGAAGGCTGTGAAGGGGGCTAGCGGAGTCTGGATCGAGGCGGCGGGCCGTCACTTGAGATGTCGTAACTCACCGACCCCTGCAGGACTGTGTAGGAGGGGAGCGGAGCGACAAGGGAGTCCACGAGGTCTCGATAGGGCCGAGATTTGGCTTTCATCAGCTCGCTCTCACTCAGGGCCAGGGCGGCCAGCTTGGCTTCGCTAACGCCGCTCGTGGTGCGAGAGGCCACAAAGAGAGCCAGTAGGCCGAGCGATATAGCCGCCAGCAGACCAAGAGCTATCACCAGCTCCAACAGCGTTAGTCCCCTTAAACTCACCTCCCTAGAATAGCATGTCTTCATGGTTTTTGCTCGATTGACCAGCTGACAGTCTCGTTCTTTCGATGAGACCAACCGTGGTCGATTCGCCAAAGGCTCATCTCAAGAGTCAAGGGTTCCAAAGGGGCATCGACCAGCGCCCGTCCCCTGTCGATCGAGATGGTCCAATCATCGAGTCGGTGTTGGCCGCTCCGGTGACGACAGAGGATCAGCGACAGTCCGTCCCAGAGAGCTAGCAGGTGAGTGCCCCGGACCAGGAGGTCGGGGTCGACATCGAGTTCTTCCTCCCATTCTTGCTGCAGTTGCGCTTGTTGCTCGAGAAACTGCTCCATCATCAGGGCTTCTCCAGATGAGCGCTCCTGAGGGTAGCGGTGATATAGATAGGTGGCGTGGCGGCTTACCATCAGGGCGGTGAAGAGGGACTTTCGGCGGGCCAGGGCCACCCCCCGCCGCCAGATGGCCAGATGATCAGCCAGGGGTAGCTGGTGGAAGTTGGGAGGGCAGCCGTCGTCTTGGAGCGGTGGGTCGGCCTCCCAAGCCAGCCAGCCATCGTCGTGATGGCGGGTGGCCACCACCAGTTCCTGGCGAGCCCCAATAGGGAAGTCTCCCCAGTCTTGCCAGGCCAGGCCCAGGCGTGAGGCGAGACGGGCGTGCTCAGGTTGGGCTACGGCCTGGGTGCGGCTGTCGTTGAGGATTACCCGAGAAGTTTCAATCTTCGATCGGAATGACCTGGGCTCCCACCCTCAAGCCGTCGGGCTCAAGACCGATGTCAAGGCTTGTTAGGGGGTCGGCCGCCAGCGAGTAGACCTCGGACTTGGCTCTGGCGGCCTCCAGACGCGCCTGTTCAAGTTGCGTCACCAAAGGCTTCCAAGAGTGAGCAGCCCGAAGGGCGTCTTGCCTCGGGGCCAGGGCTCGGCCGATGTCCTGACCGACCATTCCTAAGACGGCCGACGAGAGAAAGCCCCCGCTGCCCCCGGCTATCAAGCTGAGAAGCCAGCCCTCGCCTGAGGAGAGAGCGGCCAAGGTGGTCGCGCATCCTAGCGCGATTCCCGCCGCCAAACCCAGCCGGCGGCCTAACTGACCCCGCCTGAAGGATCGTTCGGTCAAGGGTGTCAGATCTTGCAGGTTTGAGCCCGGCAGATAGGTCAAGGAGATTCGGTCTTGCTCGATGACAGCCAGAGCTTTCCTCCGAGCTGGACCGGATGGCTGAGAAACCAGGTTCTCTTTGGCCAGGTCAAGTGCCTCAATGTACTGGTTCGCCAGAGGTGAGAGGTCGGACTTGGGCCGGCAAGCTGGTTCGTTGCTGGTCCAGCCCGGACCAGCGAGGGCTTGAAAACCGCCTTCCATATGGTCCATCCAGCTTCGGCTCGGCTGGTAGTCGCTCCACCGTTGCAGGGCTGGACCGACTGCGGAGGGTTGGATTCTGTCAGCCCAAGAGCTGGCTAGATCGTAGGCGAATCTGCCCATCACGAGGGAGGGGATAAAGCCGACCATCATTCCTAAGCCGAGACTAGCCGGCCCGAGGCCGTTCGTTCCTATTACAGCAGCCAAACCGAGTCCAAGGCCAGCTGCTCGGCCTAGAAGGCGAGCCGAGTTCCGAACCGTGCGAGCCCGATCGGTTAATTGACCCATTTCGGTCACTGTCTCTCCCTGGGCCCCCTTGAGTGCCAGGAAATCGGCCTCGAGTTGATGGGCGGTCTCGTTTCGAGCTGGGGTGTTGGGAGTGCTCAGCAGCTGGCGTTGGCGGGACTCGATGTGAGTCAAGAGTTGTTGGCGACTCGCGATCATGTCAGATTGACCGGGACTTCAAAGCCGGCCACATCCACGTACTCGAGGTCGAGGGCCAGCTCGCCCTCCGGCTGACTTCGTTGGCTGAGCTGGCTTTTCAAAGAGTGAAGGTCTTCCAGTTGAGGCTGCCATCGGTCGAGGGCATCGCGCAGCACCACCTCGCCTTGAGAGTCCTGTATCGAGATACCTGCGTAGAAACTCCCCGCCATGACCGCCACTCCGAAAAGACCGACAGCCGGGATAAGAGCGGAAAGGGCCGATACTCCTGCCCCGATCAGGCAAG
>CAYRFU010000273.1:3634-9807 GCA_964423525.1 uncultured Burkholderiales bacterium
CCGCCGATCGGTCAGCTCTCGCATCTCTAAGGCTGTTTCTCCGGGCGCTTGAGAGATGACCTGAAGATCTTGCTCGACTTGGTCGAGGGCGCCTTGAGCTCCAGGCTGGTGCGAGTTCTCAGTTAGCCATTGGCGGGCTGAACCAAGCAGCTTGGTCAGTCCCAGTTTTGTGACTTCTGGGCTCTCAAGCTCGTCGAGCAGGGGAGCCACGGCTTTGGCGTGACTGGGAGCCCGGTGGCCATACTCTTTGGCCCAGCTAGTGAGAGCGTGCTGCTGGTGCCAACTCTGGTCGATTTTGTCACCCGTGAGCCCTCCCGTGACGGTCAAGCCGAGGCCGGCTATCATTCCTCCCCTGCTCAAAAGATTGTGAACAGTGGCCGAGAGCCCCAAATGGGGAACCGCGACGATCGAGCAGACGCCTACCAGGCCGGCAGCCAGGCACCCGAACTTGCGCTAGAGTGATGGCTTCCCCTGAAATCAGTCTGAAATCGCGCCAGGCTAAGCCTGGGGAAAGGGGACCTAGCGAATCCTCAGTCTGAGGAACCGTCTGCACTAATTCCGCCCGTACGGGTCTTTGGAAACTCCGGGGGAGCAATCCCCGGGGTCACCCGGACTCGCGGCTCCCCACTTTGTTCCAATTTGTCGCCTTAACCAAGAATCCTCGAGTCGGGAGCGAAAGCGGCCCAATGCAACGGATTCTTCCCTTCATCTTTTTTCTCTTCTGTAGCTGGGCGGCGGCCCAAGAGCCTCCCACTAGGATGACTCCAGAACTCTTGTTTGAAATCAAGAGAGTAGGAGAAGCCGCTCTGGCTTCGGATGGCCGCCGCGCCGCAGTGGCCATCAAGAGCTATTCACTCAAAGAGGATAAAGGAACGACCGATCTTTTCCTTTACGACTTGAGGACGGGTCAACGCAGGCCTCTCCTCCACGATTGGGTTAGCTTGTCCAACCTCCAGTTCGCTCCCAGCCCCTATGGCGAAAGGCTCTTCTTGGTAGGCAAACCCCCGACTGCCAAAGACGAGGCCAAAGCTCAGGTCTACCGGGTCAACCCTATCGATGCCGGGGTGTTTCAGCTCACCGAGTTCGAAGACGGTTGCGCCAACCTCAAAGTTTCTCCAACGGGACAGCATCTGGCCTTTACTCTCGACGTCAAGCTCGACCAGGAAGTTTCCGATCTCCATAAAGATCTCCCCAAAGCCGAGGCTCGCATTATCGACGGACTGATGTTTCGTCATTGGAACGCCTGGCACGACTTCAAGTATAGCCACCTTCATATCGCACCTCTCACCCCCTACGGTCAGATCGGTCCACCCGTTGACCTGATGAAAGACCAAAAGGTGGACTGCCCTGTGCCTCCCTTTGGGGGGGCTTCTGACTTTGATTGGTCGCCCGATGGAAAGCAGCTTGCCTACACTGCCAAAGATGTGCCGAACTGGGCCGAGAGCACCAACAGCGACATCTACCTGGTCCGTCTGGATCAACCCGAGGAAGCCAAGAACATCACTGAGGGGATGCCAGGCTACGAGAGAACACCGCTCTTTTCACCCGACGGCAAGAGTTTGGCCTTTCAGTCTATGGCCCGAGCCGGCTTCGAATCCGATCGCAATCGCATCTTCTTGATGGATTTGGCCAAGTTGGAGAAGGTCGAAGCCACGGCTGGACTGGACCGCACCGTTCACGGGGTTCGTTTTTCGCCCGACAGTCGGCGGCTACTCTTCACCTCAGAACATCGGGGGGCTACCCAGATTTTTGAACTGGATCGCCAGGGTGGGGACCTTCGCCAGGTGAGTCAGGGCCGGTTCAACTGGTCGCTGATCGAGCCTTTGCCCGATGGGAGAAGAGCCCTGGTCGCTTTTCAGTCGATTCAGCGTCCTACCGAATTAGCCTTGATGCAGCTTTCGGATGGGGGGACGCAACCTGTGACTCGAGTCAACGACAGTCTCTATGAGGCTCTCGAACTGCCCACCGTGGAAGAGCGTTGGGTCAAAGCTAGCGACGGCAAGTCGATCCACTGTTGGGTGGTTTATCCACCCGATTTCGACCCGGCCCAACGCTATCCGATGCTGACCTATTGCCAGGGGGGACCTCAAGGCATGATCGGTCAGTGGTTCAGCTACCGCTGGAATTTTCATCTTATGGCCGCCAACGGATACATTGTGCTAGCGCCCAATCGAAGGGGGTTACCGGGATTTGGTCGGGAGTGGAACGACTCTATCAGTCGGGACTGGGGTGGCCAGGCGATGCAAGATATCCTGAGCGCGACCGACGAACTCCGGGCCGAACCCTACGTCGACCCGGACCGGGTGGCCGCCATCGGAGCGAGCTTTGGTGGCTACACCGTCTACTGGCTGATGGGGAATCATCAGAAGCGCTTTGCCACAATGGTCGCGCACTGTGGCGTCTTCAACCTCGAATCGATGTACGGCACCACCGAAGAGCTGTTTTTCACCAACTGGGAGCTGGGCGGCCCTTACTGGGAGGGATACCCTGACTACAAGACGTTTTCGCCTCACCAGTTCGTCAAGAACTGGGACGTGCCGCTGTTGGTCATCCACGGCCAGAAGGACTTTCGCGTTCCCGTCACTCAGGGCATCGAAGCCTTTACCGCCGCCCAGGTTCTCGATCTCCCTTCGCGGTTTCTCTATTTTCCGGAAGAGGGACACTGGGTGCTGAAGCCCCAAAACTCGGTATTGTGGCAGCGTGTCTTTTACGGTTGGTTGGACCAGTATTGCAAGAAGCCCGAATGAGGGAACCCGCCTGCTCCCGCGGCCCGGTCTAGCCTGGGAGCCGAACTCAGCTAAGGGCCACTTCTTGTCGGGAGCTTTGGTAAGCTCGGGCTCTTTCGATGACCAGGTCGGCGATGTCGCTAGCAGCGTTGGGTTTGCCGTGAGCGGCCACTTTGGCGGAGGTTTTTTTCCGCTCCTCCTCGTTGGTCATTAAACCGTCGACAGTGTAAGCGACGTGGTAGGGGTCGAGACACTGAAAACCCACTCCCATATCCTCCAGCCTGGCAGCTTGGGCTTGCTCCATACCCGGATAGGGGTTGTGGATGAGCATGGGCTTGCCGGCGGCCAGAAGTTCGGCGGTGGAAAGGCCCCCCGGTTTGGCCACCACCACGTCGCTGGCCTTGACCCAGTCTGACATATTATCCACGAAGCCGAGAGCCGTTACGTGGCCCAGTTCGAGCGCATCCAGGTCTTCTTTTGCTTGCTCGTTTTTGGCCGTGATACAGACCAGTCTGATGCCTCTGTAGTCGCGGAAAGCTTGGGCTAATTCCGCGTAGGGCTGACTCCCCAGGCCACCCCCGCTGATCAGGACAGTCAACTCTTCAGGGTCGAGGCCAAGCTCGTTGCGCAGCTGTTTGGGGTCGGCGACAGGCTGGCCAAATTCCTCGCGTGTGGGGAGTCCTGTCACGGTGATCTTCTCAGGAGGAACACCGCATCGTTTCAGGTCGTCCACCATCATCTCGTTGCCGACATAATAGTGCTCGATCTGGTCATGAGCCCAGCGAACGTCGCCTAGGTGGTCGGTGGAGATACTGTGGATGGGAGCTTCGATTTCACCCTGCCTCTTCCAGTGGGAGAGAAGGGCCCCGGCCTCTGCTTGAGTGGAGACGATCAGGTCGGGATCGTAATCTCGGATATGCTCTAGCGAGGCTTCCGAGAAAGCCGCTTTGACCATCGCCATCGCAGTGGTGGCCCAGCTGACCAAGGGATGACCGGCGTGGGCCAAATCGAAGGCCATTTTGGGCAAGAGAGGGACAGCGTTGAAAGCTTCGATGGCCCTCTTTTGAACGCCTTTCACCGAAGAGTCCCCCACCGAGAGAGTGTCAAACGTGTCGACCTCGACAGCGGGTTTCTTCTTCAGTTGGCGAGCCACCGCGTCGGCGGCCGAGGCGTGGCCTGAGCCCGTGGCTGAACTATGAACTAGCAAAATTTTCAGCGGTCGAGCATTCACTTTTTCAGTATAGCTCGGTTGTCAGGCCAAGACCAGCCCCCCTTTAAGGACTCGGTAAGACTGTCGACCTAGACTCTCCCCAACCAGTCCGTCTCTTCCCATTACCCATCCTAGGAGAAGACATCACCGACATATCCCTTCCCAGAACAACGCTTTCCAGTATTATAGTCGCCTTTTTGACCGTTTGAACCACGATGCTGACCGATTGGATGAAACGGTTGCCGATGATCGTCTCGATTCAGCCGACGTGCTGGTCTGCAGTCAGCACTACCGTAGCGAAGAGGATGGTTCTCTCATCACTACCGACAAGAAGTTAGAACGGACCGACAGGGGAATTAACTACGCTGAGCATGAGGAGCGAACCGACTTCAACGAAATGAAGACGACTCGAAGCTGCCATATCAATTTCTTTCAGGCCGACGAGGGTGTGTACAGTATCTTCCATTCTAACGGCGAGGAGACCGCCAGTTGGCAGTTTTCGCCCGCTGGAGTCCTCCCCGGAACGATCATGCGAAGAGATTAACTTTTTCCAGGCCAAGGGCTAGGCTGTCTTGAAAATTCTTCAACTGAAAGAGATCGAGTTCGATCCCACCCTTTACAACCTGTTCCCCCCTGGCCTTTTGCGTCGCCACGAAGCGATCCCGATCCGACTGGAAGAGCAGAGGCTAGAAATCGCCATGACGAGGCCAACCGACCTGGTGGCTGTTACGGCTCTTCGAGATGCCCTGCCGGGTTTGCGACTGTCGCCGGTGGCCTGCGGGCACCAGGATTATCTTGATTTTTTGGAAGACGTAGTCGAACCTCGATTGGCCCGCCCCCAGAGCGAAGGACCCAACGAGTTCTACCAGGCTGACCAGGTGGCCCTGCTGAGTCAGGACGGCAAGACCCAGGGACTGCCCGATCAAAGCGTCCGGGAACGGTTGCTGCGGCAGCTGTTCGTGATCGCTCTCAATCGGGGGGCCAACTCTATTCATATCGAGCCTCAATCAGGAGCCGTGCGAGTTCGTCTTTGTCTCGACCATCAGTGGCTTGAGGTCAGCTTGGAGGACCTACCCGACTGCAGTCTGGAGGGCCTGGTGCTCGGCTTGAAAGAACTCGCCGGTCTTGAGTCTGAGGTGATGAAGCCTCAAAGCGGAAACGGCAGGGTGCGGGTTGGGGGACGGACTCTGGACCTTCGGGTGAACACTTTTCCTACCCGCCACGGACAACGGTTGGTGGTTTGGTTACTGGAGTCCGACAAGCTAAGCTGGTGACTCCTCTCAAAGAGCTCTTTCATTCCGAAACATTGAGTCAGACGATCCGCACGGAGTTGAGTCGGGTGGGGGGCGCGACGCTGGTGGTGGGCACATACGGGTCGGGACGCACCCATACTCTCTACAGCCTGCTGGCCGACTGTCTTCGTGAGCAGCCCGAACGAGTGGCGATCACGGTCGAAGAGCGGGTCATGGTGACGCTGGAGGGAGTTTTTCAAGCCGACCGACGGGAGGTGGGTTCTTCTTTTGAGGAGCTGATTCAGGGTGCCCTTGAGCAAAGACCAGAACTCTTGATGGTAGACCCTCTGGATGGTCTTGACGCTCTAGGAAGGGTGCTCGACGCCGCTCTCGATTCCGTTACGGTGCTGGCCTCGCTGCGCAGCGAGAGTTTAGCTGAGGCTCTCGATCTGGTCGGGAGTTCCGCGCCCGAATGGACCTCGGGCTTGAGGTTGTTGGTGGGTCAACGTCTTCTGCGCCGTGTCTGTCCCCACTGCCGCCAACAGGCCGACCCGTCCAGGTGAGCCTGGTTGGCTCCCGATTAATGACCGAGGAGCAAATAGAACTGATTCAAGAAGGACAGGGCTGTGCGCGCTGTCAGGGTGCGGGGAGTCTCGGTCGAGTTCCCTCTTTCGAGCTGCTTCAGGTCACCAGCGAGATGGCCGACTCGTTAAGGAGCGGGATGAGTGGCCAGGAGGTTTTGGGCCGAGCCACTAATCTTGGAATGTGGATGCAACCGAGCCTATACCTGTCGCGGCTCTTGCTGGCGGGGGAGATCTCGGCAGGCGAAGCTTTGCGCGTCAACGAGGCTTAACCTTAGTCGAGCTCCTGGTCACGGTGACCCTCCTAGGTCTGCTGTTCGCCCTTTCATCCAGTGTGCTCCGGGGTCGACCTGAGGCGGCCAGTAGTGTGGGAGAGGCGGGCCGGCTGGCCGAGGAGTTGAGAGCGGCTCGGGAACTGGCTTTG
>CAYRFU010000274.1:0-9806 GCA_964423525.1 uncultured Burkholderiales bacterium
CGGGTGACCAGGAGGGGGCGCGCTCCACCTGGTCCTCGGTCTGGGTCAGTCGCTTCAGATTCTTGCCGTCGGCATCGATGACATAGAGGTCTAGATCAAGACCGCCGTTTTCATTGGCCACGAAAGCCACTTTGCTTCCGTCGGGGCTCCACACCGGGTCGAGGGCTCGGCCGAGCGGGTTATACAGTTGCTTGTCTTCGCCGGTGGCCACATCAACGACCCATAGCTCGGATAGGGGAAAGCGGCGGTTATGGCGCTCAAAGACAACCTTGCTGCCGTCGGGTGACCACTCGGGATAACGGTCCCAGTAGGCTCCCACCTCTCCGTCTGTCAGAAGTCGGTCTTTGTCTCCCGAGATATCGGTGATGCGAAGCTGGGGTCCGTCCTCGGTGGCGTTTTCATAGACGATCTGTTGGCCTTTGGGGTCCCAACTCAGGTGGTCCTGGAAGGCGCCGGGTTTGCCGACCACTTTCTCGTTAAATCCGTTGGAATCCATCACTGCCACCGCGTCTTTGCGGGGGTTGTGGTAGCCCGTGAAGGCGATATGCTCGCCGTCGGGGCTAAACATCGGGCGGCGACCGTTATGGGTTAGCGCTTTGCCTTCTCCACCTTCGACATCGGCAACGTAGACGCCCCAAGAGGGGAGTGGTTTGCCCTCTGGTGTGGTGTAGACGGCGTAGGCTATGGTCTCGCCGTCAGGGCTGAAGTTGGGTTGTCCCACCCACTTGTCCTCGGGACCGAGCTGGGCCAGCACTTCGTGATCCCGGTTGATGATCACCGAGTCGCGGCCTAGCTCCGCCGCTACTTTAGTGCCGTCCGGCGACCACGAGGGGCGGGTGTCTGTGTTTTCGTATGAGAGCGGTTGAACCGGAGGGTTGGTTTGTACCTGCATGGGTGTGCTCCTGGTTCAGAATCGCCTTACTCTATTTGTTTCCCGTTTCCCTGATCTGATCCCGATGTTACCGTGTGGTAAAATCGCCTGGTGTGAGAGCCCGAATTTCCAGCGTGGCCACGCTTAGGTTTGCGGCCCCCCGATCGTGAAGGAACCGTCGGCCCTAACGTTGAGTGGTGGCAGGCTTTGAGAGCCTGAAGACAAAACAGGGAACCCGTGCGCAAGATCACCGGCGATGAAGATTGGGTCCCTAAAGTTGAACAGGCTCTCGCTCTAGAGGGAAGCCTCGAGGACAGAATCCGAACAGCTTTGGAACGTTTTCTTCAAGAACTCCAAGTGGAGCGCGGCTGTCTTTTACTGGAACGTGCAGGTGAGAATCCCGAACTGCTCCACTGCGGGCCGCCTCATCTGGCCGAACGCTTCCCTTTCAGTCGCGCCGTTGTCGACCGGGTCTTGGACGAAGGCAAAGGGATCTACAGTTTCGACTCCAGCGAAGATGAACGGGTTCAAAGCAGCAAGAGCCTGGTGGGTGTGGGAGCGCGCTCTTTCGCTTGCGTGCCTCTCCGGGAGAACGGCGAGTTCTTGGGGGTCGTCTATATCGATAACCCTATCGCCCAGGGAGTGTTCACAGAAGGCGGCCTGAACTCGTTGGAGCGTTTCTCACGTCGAATTGTCCAGCACCTTGTGTCCTAGAAGGAGCTCATCCGAGCTAAGCCTAAGTTCCCGGGTAGGAGGACTGTAATCATGGCTTTTGACCCTTACGGAAACGCCCCAGGCCGGGACGAACTGAAGAAATCTGGCACCGAAGACTGGGTCAACGAAGCTGTGTCCAGCCAGAAGGCGAAAGAAACGGAACTCTTGGCCGTGCTCGGTCAGGAGAGTGCGACCATTGAGGCCGGTCAGAAGGACCTGGAGAGCCTCCTGGAACTCCCTCCGGAAGGGACTGGAGGAGAGCCCCCTGCCCCTGACCTTTTCGCCCAGGAAAGGGCCGAGGCTGAGAAGCAAAGGGCTGCCCTCTCCAACTTGATGGGGGACTTTGAGGCCAACCAGGCTGCCGAGCGCGAGGCTCTCAAGAATCTGTTTGGTAACTAGGCCAGCGCGGCCGGCACCTTCTCAGTGGCTGGAGTTTCGTCGGTGAGAAGGACCGGAATGCGGGTGGAGCGCTGAAGGTCTTTGAGTTGGTAACCCTGCATCCGCTGCAGCAAAGTCGGCCGTCGGAAGCTTCGTGGCAAGACGATCAGGTCGGCACCGACCTTCTCGGCCCAATAGCCTACTTGAGTCAGGCCCACAGCGTTAGGCAAGACGGCGTTGGCCTGCAGGCCAAAGGACTCGGCCCGACTTAGAAAGCCGGCCACCCGATTCCTACCCAGGCCCCGCATCCTCGTCCGGTTTAGAATATGGTCGTGGGGCTCCTTAGCGTTGAGTGGAAAGTAATTGACTAGATACGAGGCGGCCCGCGTATCAAAAATCGTCACCGAGGACTCGAATCTCCGGCACGCGGCAAAAAGAAAAGGGAGGAGGGTTTCCAGATCTCCGTCGTCTTCGGTCTCGTCAACCAGCAGAACTCGAGCTGGTCGAATCTTGTCGAGCTGGTCAGCGAGTGCCTGCCCCTGGGGGTTGCAAACCCGTGACCGAATTCCGTCGAGGTAGGTGACACTGGCCTCCACCAGTCGAGTGTCGTCAGAGACGAACCCTGTGAAGATTTTGTCGGGGTGAGAGATGCCGTGATAGCCAAACAGTTCTGACCGCGACACTTCCCATCCGGCAAAGGCGATAGGGTTGGGACCGGGACCGATGAGAAACCACTGATTTTCCAGAGCGTCGTGGTCTTCACGGACCGGGACCCACTCTTCGAGAAAGGGAACTCCCTCGCGTGGATAACCGTGGCCAAAACCGAGCGCCTCCACGCCTGAGTCTTTCAGGCCCCGGTAGCGTCGGATTTCTTTTTCGAACTTTTCGGCCCGCTGGAAGCCAACGTAGAGTTTCCCGCCAGACTGACGAACATCGTCCTCAATCAGCCGGCTCTTGTGAAGCATCTCTCGGGAATCGTCGAGGAACGCCGAGCCCTGAAAAAGTTCCCCTTCGGGAGCCACCGCCTCCTGGAGGCGCTTGAGAAGAGCCCCTAAGCCCCATTTGTCCACCGGGTTTCTGTCTTCTTTGTTGAGCTTCCACTCAAGCTGCGTAGCTTTGTTCATAGCCACCTCCCGCCTCAGGATATCATAGCTTCAATGTTTTGTCTATGTTTTGTGTAGTCTTTGTCTTGTGTGGGTCCTTAGTTTCGCAGGCCGATCGAAACACGGGTTGTTGCGATTTCAGGAGCGTCCGAACCGTAGCGCTTCTTCTGCCCTACGAGAGTAACCGTGAGCAGCTTCGACGGATCGGGCTCAAGAACGGCTTCAAAGTTGGTGACCTGGCGGGCCAGCACACGACCCATTTGGGTGTAGAAGGGCCAGGGCTGAGGGCCTGAGCCTGAGTCGAAGTTCTCCAGTGGGCCAGCTCTCGTCCGTTCTGGAGAACTCGCCAGAACCGGCACTTCCACCTCTCGCAGCTCACCCTTTGAAGAGTCGAAATAAAAGACGAGATAACGCTGCCACTGAAGGGTTCCATCGAGTGGGCTTACGGCAACTCGCCCGTCGTCATAAAGCGCGCTGAGACAGGCTAGCGCCCTTCCATCGGGGGAGATGGTGCAACTATCATAAGGACTTCTCTGAACTTGCTTGGCAATTCTGGTGGCCGCCACTTCAAGACTTTGCTGGAGTTCGGTCTGAGAATCGACCTTGTGCCAGCTACTCACACCCATACGGAAGATAGCATAGATCCCGGCCCGGAGCATCAAAGTCAGAGCGCAGGCCAGGAGAAGTTCCAAGAGGGTGAGCCCGGCGTTGGTCGGCGTTTTACGGTGAGAATAGGGTCTGTAAAGCAACCCGCCCTCTCTCTCCCCAGTGAACCGTCACCTCTACGGCCGGAACGCCCGGCTGACCAGAGTCGGCTACCCTGACCACGAGTTGATAGGCACGTCCCTCGACCACGGTGCTAGGGTAGGGGTCCGGTGGGAAACCCCCACCCGGGGATCGGGGGCCCGGCCGTCAAACACTGCGGGTGGTCCAGGAATAAACGAGACTCCCTGGGATTTGACGCGCTCCAGAAGTTCGCGAGCGACATCGGTCGCGGCGCTGATTTCCTGGGAGCGGGCCATCAGGTCCAATCCTCCTGTGAAGACACCGATGACGGCCAGTAAGGCTACCGCCAGGAGCCCGACGGTCACCATGATTAAGCCCCGACGGTTCACGGTCCTATCCAGCTCACAATGGAAACAGGCCCTGTCCCAGCGCCTCCGGTGCCGGTGTCTCTATCGACGAAATCTCTCACATAGGTGATGTGGCTACCGGCCGCTAGATAGATCTCTCCTGGCTGAAGCTCGAGAGAAAGGTCGTCAGGGTCGGGATTGACGGCTTGCGAACTGCCGTCATCTTTGGCCATCACAGCGCCCTGGAACAGGACCTGATTGGCTGCGTAAAAGCCGCCATTGGTGTAGACCTGGCCTCGAAAGAAGGAAGCCCCCACCTTATCGGAACTGACGTCGCTGACCAGCGATGTCACCACAGGGTAAAGGCTCGCCTCTTTGGTGTCGAAGACGGCGTCGACCAGGGCGATAATCGAGCCCGAGTCCCGGTAGGCTTGAATAGCGGCGGGGTCCCCCCCGACTTTGGAGCCCCACGAGAAAAGGTCTCGCACTTCCTCGAGCTTGCTGGTCATGAAGGCAGCCGTTGGGCCAGATTCGGTTGACAGGCGGGTGATCAGGGCGCCCAAAACATCCTCTCCCGCTTCCGGCACATAGAGATCGGGATTCCCCGTATTGGCGAGGGTGTGCTTGATTCGCTCCCGATCCAGGCGGCGCGGTCCGGTTGTTGTGTTGTTGTCCCCCTCGAAGGCGGCCGGGCCATCGCTCAAGAGGCCCTCTTCAAAGTCTTTCAGGCAGGTGAGGGTGGCGTTCCATTTGATGGCGGTGTCGTCGTTGCCGGCCAGAGCGTCTTGGGCGCCCAGGGTCTCCATGTAGGCGTTGCCGTCAAATCCGGTCAGAGCCGGCGTTGTTGTTGGTGGCCGGGGAGCCCGAAAGAGTCACCGAGCCCAGACCCCAGTCGAAGGGGTTGCTTCCACCCTGGGCCACGCCGACCGTTCCGGAGATGGTGGCTGTGTCGCCGGGCTGGCTGTCCCACTTGATGAGCGTCCCGCTGACTGAATCCTGGTTGTTACTATGAATCCCCGCTTACACCGGTTGGGGATCAGCCAGCGACTCGATACCTTTAACAACGACGTTGCCGTTGAGTCGAATGCCCCGGCTAGCCAAAAGAGGGACGTCAACATCGGGTGGCCCTCCTCCACCGTTGCTTAGAATCACCTCTAACCGACGAGTCCTCCCGTTGAGTTCGGCTAAAACCACTAGATCAGCCGTGAAAGGTGGGACCGTCCCAGGTCCTCTAGGGCCGTCAACAACCCCGGGCCCGGTTAGGTTATTGACCGAGTCGTTTGGCCCAGGGCTAGCGGTAGCGAAACTGATGGTATAGCTTCCCCTCCCGTTTGGCATGGTTTGGGTCAGGCTTTGAGGCCCCCAGGCCGAATCCCGACTAAGCTCCGCCTTGGCATAGGCGACTCCAGCCTCTGCAACGTAGAGAGCCGCGACATCTCGATGTCGCATCCAACTGAAGTCCTTCCCCACCCTGATGATCCAGAGATAGCTGGTCAGGAGGATCACGAGCACGGCGATAAGCAGTAAGCTCGCTACCAGGACGAATCCTCTTCGATGCAACCCCACACCCGGACTATATCATGAAAGTCCAGCTTTACTGGAGAATGGCCAGAGCGTCCTGGGTCGCCGCCCGAGACTCGGGATGGACAAGAGGCCCTAGAGCGGCCTTAACGTCGCTTTGAACCCCCGGGTAAAGCACTTCCGGTAGCTGAGCTATGACCCCGAGAGTGGCCATTCGGCTGTCTTGCGGATGGGAGCTGCTAGAAGCTCTCTCCGACCCCTGGCGCCGATTACGGCCGAGTTCTGGTCCGACCGGTTGCCCGCGCCGCATTTTGGGAATCGCCTGGCAGACAGAGGTATAGGCCTTTTGCTGGACAGTGCTTGTCACCATGGTTTGAGTCTAAGGCCAGGCACGGAAAAATTTCTGAAGGGCAAGACCTGACACCTGGGAACACTCAGGTCATGGCGACCCTCAAAAACGTGTTTCTCGTCTGTCAGGACCTCGAGCGATCGGCTCGATTCTTTCGAAAACTGGGGCTTGAGACCAGCAAAGAGAGTGACCGCTACTGCCACTTCGACCTGGGGGGAGTGGAACTGCATCTTCACGGGCCGTTGACCGCCGAGGAAGAGAAGCTGTTCCAGGTCGGGCCAGGGTCAGAGCCCACCCAAATCGTCCTCAGTCTCCGTTGTCCCGACCTGGCGAGCGCTCTGGAGCCGTTCGCTCCCGAAGAAGTGTTGACTCCCCCGATGACCCCTCCCTGGGGCGGCCGACTGGCTCTCTTACGCGCTCCGGAGGGCCTCCGCATCGAGCTATATCAAGAGGCCTACCCGTAACTGTAACAGGGCGTTAACAACGAGGTCTCCCTCCAAACAATAAGCTCCTGCCATCTAGAAGAGAGGTAGGAGCATCGACTCCTCCCGGAGGAAGACCTATGAAAGTTTCAACGCTACCTGTGGGTCCACAGGTCCAGAGGACGCTGGTTCCAACCACCAGCGCTTCCCAAGAGGCTCCCCCAAAAGACCGTTATCAACCCAACGCCAGTGACGATGGCGGCTCTGAGGGGGGCAATCTCGTCAAATTCATGCTCGGAGGGGTCACGGCGATTCCGCTCGGGATCGCAGGCCTCTACGCCGGAACTCTCGGCGGAGCGGTGCTCGGCTCACTGGCGGGTGGTCCCTTCGGCCTTATTGCGGGCTCGGTGGCATCGCAGGGAGCGTTCGGATTCTTGAGTTCTGCCTGGGCCTCCACTTCGGCCCTGGCCCAAGCCGGAATGGTGGTCGGCGCCGTGGCTGGTGGCCTGGGAGGGTGGACGGCCGGGACCGGACTGGGGCGCAGCGTCGGGCGTGTGTTCGGGGCTGATGGGGGCGAACGAAAGCCTGATGATCTCAAGAAACCCACCGGTTTCAAAGGCTTGACCGCCAAGCTGATCTCTGGGACCGGCTTTGTGGCTGGTGGAATGGGTGGAGCTTTGATCGGTGCCGGCTTTGGCGCCACCGGCTCGCTTTTGGCCAGCGGATTTAACCTGGCCGCCATGAGCAGCGGAGCTCAACTGGGCGCCGCCATCGGAGCCGGCCTTGGTGGGTTCCTGGGTGCCCGAGGTGGAGTGACCACCGCCGACGCCGTTACGGGTGTGGGGGGCTGGGTCTACAACCAGGCCTCTAAGCTCTGGAGCAGCACGGGAGATGGCGAGAGCATGGTCGAGAAGGCGGAACGGCTTGAGGCTCTCGAGCAGACCGAGAGAACTCGCAATCAAGAACTTTCCGAACAGAACCAGGTCAAGCAGGTGTTCCACCAGGAACAGACCGCCGCCCTCGACGAGCGTGAGCAAGACATCGAGCGCCAGGAAGGCGAAGCTGACGAGCGCGAGCAGGCTATCGATACCGACATCGATGAAGCCGCCCAAGCTGACTACTCTCAACGCTACCAAAGCGAGGTGGTAGACAACGGCCTCACCCTGAAAGGCTGGAATCAGAAACTCGACACCTTCGAGGCCGAGCTGGATCAGTTCGAACGGATTCACACGGAGCGGAAAGAAACGTTGTTGGCCGACATTGAGCGTCGGGGCCAAGCTGCCTATGAAGAACTTCGCCCGGCTCTTGAAGAGCACTACGCTGAGCTGCAAAGCCAGCTCAACGATTACGAAACCCAGCTCGACGACCAGGAGCGGGCCATCGAGACCGAGATCGAGCGCCAA
Source organism: uncultured Burkholderiales bacterium (assembly GCA_964423525.1). Taxonomy (GTDB): domain Bacteria; phylum Vulcanimicrobiota; class Xenobia; order Xenobiales; family JADMJV01; genus CAYRFU01. The sequence continues at coordinate 7,835 of CAYRFU010000274.1, forward strand.
TTCCGGGCCGATTTCGACCCCGCCAAGCGTCGCCTGGAAGACCAGATCGACCGGGCCGAGTCTGAAGAACGACGAGCTGAAAGCGACCGTCGCGATGCTCAGCAAGACTTTAACGTGGCTCGAGCTCAGCTGGCGGCGGCCGAAGCTGACCGCAGCAGCGCAGCCCGCGAGCGCGATGCCGCTCGCTCCGACTACAACAATCTCAACAGTGAGATCAGCAGCCTACGCACCCGCGTCGGCAACCTGCGCACTCAGATCGGCCGACTTGAGAGCGACATCCAAACGGTTCGGGCCAAGCTGGCTCAGTGCCGCTCGTAAGGAGGACTTGACGATGTTGAACTTAGTATCCCGTGTCAAAAACTTTGTCAGTCATCATATCGCAGGCGATAGCGACTTCGTCCCCGATGAAGATGCTGTAGCCATCGATAACAAATACGATGAGATCCGCGATGACTTGAGCGAGGTCCGAGGGGACCTTGAGCGGATCGACGAGGACGTGGCCACTCGAGAGATCGCTCTCAAGAACTTCAAAAACTCGGAGCTGGTCATCGGTGGGGCCCTGGCCGGAGGGGCCGTGGGCGCAAGCCTCGGGCTGGGCAAAGAGATGTTTGCCTCCTTTGTGGCCCCGGCTCCAGAGGTGGTGGTCAGTGCCAATGAGTTTCCGATTACCCGAACCAGCCTGGTCGATGCGGCCGAGCCGTGGATTCATCATGAGCAGGAACTCACCGATGCCAATGGCAGTATCAACGGTTGGAGACACACCTACACGGCATCGACCCAGACCGAAACAGTGGGCGAATACACTACCCGCGCTCACGAACTGAAAGGTGCCACCGGCGGAAGTCCGCTCGTCTCTGGGCTGATGTGGGCCGGAGCCGGAGCGGCGCTGGGAGCCGGAGCCGGGGCCGCTATGATCGGACTGCGTCGCTTCATTCCCGATGGTGAGTATGAGGAAAGCGATCGCCGCAACACCAAGAACGACAACGGTCTGTTGGTGCGTTTCGGGATCGCGGGGGCCGGAGCTGGCGCAGGAGTGGGCGCCCTTGCGGCCGCTCTCGAAGCGGCCAAGTCCGACACCGTTACCTATGTCACTGAAGCTCCGGTGCTCGAGAATCAGGTGATTGGCCAGATTCCCAGCGACTGGACCGAGAGCCTCGGTGGGAGCGATGTGAACAATCCCGGCCTGCAAGACGTGCCGGCCCAGAATCCGGTGATGGAAGGCCTCTTCGGCGGCTCTCCTAAGCTTGAAGAGACGAAGGTCGAGGTGGACGTAGCTGGCCGCTTCGGTTATCTCGGTGGGGTCGTCGGCGGTGCCGCCGTGGGAGCTGCCGCCGGCGTAGCGACGGGTGTCCTGGTCAACGTCATCAGGAAGACGATCTAGGGAGAGACGAGTCAATGAAAGTTAGTAATTTAGCACTTCAAGTCCAAGCACCGGTAGGGGCCCGCTCGGCCGCTCCGGCTTCTAACACGGAAGCTCCCGAGCCGGATTCCTTCCTGGGTCGGGTCCGCCACGAAGTCGGGGCCGGCATGGTCGGGCTCGGGAACGACCTCGACCTGGCTGTCGGTGGAGGCAGCGGGATCCTCGGGTCCATCGCTGGCGGCTACGCCGGCGTAGTGGGTGGAGCCATTGTGGGCGCCGCTTTGGCCGGCCCTATTGCTGGCCCTCTCGGGCTCATCACCTCAAGCGGGGTCGGCGGCTTTTTGGGAACCGTCCTCACCACTGCCTCATTCGGAGCTCAGACTGGTCTTCTGATCGGCGGGGCGGCCGGCGCGGTGGGCGGCTACAAACTGGGCGAAGGGATCGGCGGAGCCATCCCTCGAGCCTTGCGCTGGACGGGCACCAAAGTGCTCGGCTACGACCCTAACGCGGAGCAGGTCAAGAATAAGAAGAAACTCGCTCAGCTGCCGGGATTCCTGGCTCCGGCCGGGTTTCTTCTGGCTGGCGGAGGGGCTCTCGCCGGGGCCACCGGCG
>CAYRFU010000275.1:0-9797 GCA_964423525.1 uncultured Burkholderiales bacterium
GCCTTGGTGGCGGAAACTGGCCGGTCTAGCCCAAGTTTCCAGCGTGGCGACGGAGCACGCTCCGCCGTGGTGGCGGAAACTGGCCGGTCTAGCCCAAGTTTCCAGCGTGGCGACGGCCCGCTCTGGCCTGGGCCTCTCGGCTGAGACAACGCTGATTTTATTTGACACTGTTATATAGCAGTGTTATGATGGAGGCATCACCTTGGAGGAGGAACACCCTGTGCAGACCCTGAGCCGTCCCATCACCACCACCTGTCGCTTCGAGACCCGTCTCTATCTCCACGCTGAAGGTCGTCTGTCGCTAGCGGTCGACCAACCCGTCGAATCCTTGCGACTAGAAGGCTTCCACGGACAGCTCCTCGACTCAGAACAGGCCCGGCTCCGCTTTCGTCAAGCACAAGAAGAGAACCGGCCGGTGGTTCTAGTGGAGAAGCCGCGCCAGGGAGGCCTGGCCATCTGCTGGGCTAATCTGTCCCAGAACGACGTCTGTTTGGCACATCGGCTAGAAGGCTCAGAGGAACAAGACCTCAGAGAGTGGGAGGATCGTTTTCGGGCCGGTCAGCTCAATGCTCTTGAGCCAGCCCTGGTGACGGCCCTCGAATTTGGCCTGCTCGGTCGCTTCACCGCCTGGCTGGCTACCGTGCCCGAAGAGCCAGGGGTCGAGACGCCCCAAGACCGCAAAGCTCTGGTGCGTCGCATCATTCAGGCGGTGGAGGAGACTTTCAAAATGGACCCTGAGCGTAAGAGCGCTCTGGCTCAGCAGGTGGCTCGTCAACTTTTACCCGAGCCAGGGGCCGATTTCGAGGCCCTCTTCACGGAGGAGGGTGGGCGGCCTCGCTGCGGACCGGTCCGTCCCCGCCCAGAACCTAACTGTCAACAGCCCTTGCAAGACATCCGGGACCGGTTGCTTTTGGCCTGTGAAGAGCAGCGGCGAGAGCTCCTGGTTCGAGCTGAGGTCTGGCTTGAGAGGCTGGCCGATATTCCCCGTCTGGCCGTCAAAGCCGCCAGTCTGGCTTTTCTGTGCCAACAACAGAGCCAGCAGGCCCACCCTCAACTTCACCCGTTATTGGACCGGTTGGACCTTTTTCTGGAAACGGTTTCATTTGACACTGTTATATAGCAGTTCTATAATCGGGACGGTGGAACAATCGCGAGGACCCTGGCGTCTGAAACAGTTGGTGGCCCTGGCTCGCGACCTCCAGGAGGAGGCGGGCGCGAGCGGCGATTCCAAGAGAGTTCGTTGGAAACCGACCGAAAGACTCGTCCGCTACTACACCACCCTGGGCTTGATCGATGGTCCAACCGAGATGCGGGGGCGAACGGCTTACTATTCAGCCCGTCACATCTTACAGCTTTTGGCTATCAAGAAACTTCAGGCCGAGGGGTGGTCGCTTGAAGAGATTCAGCCACGGCTGGTCGGTCTGACCAGTCGAGAGTTAGAGAGAATGGTCGGCCTGGAGCCGGGTTGGCTCCAGACCCAGCCCCAGGACCCGTCTCCAAGGAGTCGCTTCTGGGCCGAAACACCGCGGCCAAGCGAGTGGAAAATTGAACCTGCCAAGTCAGCCGGGTTTCCTCTGAAGGGTATCGAACTAGCCCCAGGAATAACCGTGATGATCGATGCTAAGATTCACCCCAACGCTGACCCAGATGAGATCCGTCGAGCCGCCTCAGGGCTGCTCGAGTATCTCGACAAGGACAGACCGTGAATCCCACCGCCAGGGCTGAAGAGAAGCTGGCCGCTCACTGGCGGGACCAGGGCTGGCAGGGCTTCGGAGCGCTGGCTGCCCCGACCGGGAATTTGCCCTTAAAAGGGATCACCATCCAGGGGCGGGTGAGCGGCCTTTTCTATCACCTGAAGATGGTCCAGGTGTATTATAACGTTTTCGAAGAGCCTCTCGACTGTCACTATATCTTCCCTTTGGCGGGCACGATGGCCGTCACCAGTTTTGCCCTCCAGGTCGGGCCGGAGGTCTCGAGAGGGGTGCTTCTCGAGCGGGAAGAGGCTCGCGAGACGGCTCTAGCGGACTCGGAACAAGGGTCTCTGAGCGCTCTGCTCGAGCAGGAACGCACGGAGATCTTCACCGCCACCGTCTCCAATCTCCCTCCTTCCCGGGCCGTTTATGTTGCTATCGAGGTTTGCGGGCAGCTCGACTTTTATCGAGATCAGGCTTTTTTTCGGTTTCCCCTGGTGGTTGCACCTCGCTATGCGCCGGGGCTCGCTCTGGACGGGACGCCTGTTGGGGCAGGCGTCGACCTTGATACCATAGAGGTGCCAGACGCCAGCCGGATCAGCCCCCCTCGGCTGCTACCAGGGTGCCCCAATTCGGTCCACCTCAGTTTTCAACTACGGATCGATGACGCCGGCCTCGGCTTTGGTGCTCCCCAGAGTCAGCACGAAGGGCTGGTTGTGGAGAAGACGCTCGATGGAGCTCTCGAAGCGACGCTCAAGCCAACGGTCGAGAGTCTGCCAGGAGACCTGGTCCTCACTTTTCCTTTGGGAGGTCGGGCCTTCCACTCCAGTCTGGTGTGCTCCAACAACGCCTTCATCGTGACCATCGTTCCTCCCGACCTTCAACAGAAGCAGATCGAACCTCTCGACCTGATGGTCGTTCTCGACCTCAACGGCTCACCGGCCTGGGTCGAAGAACAGGTCCACTCTGGTCTGGCAAGAATACAAGCCAAGCTGGGCCCTTCTGACCGCCTAGGCCTTTGGGTCAATGGGGAGACCATTCCCCTGGGCCCCCCTGCTAGTTTGAGCCTGCCTAAGGTTGGACTGTCTCCCGGCTATAGCGGGGACCTGGGAAAAGCTCTCACGAACTGTCTCGCTAGCCTTGAGGTTAGACCTTCGCGACGACAGGCGATCTTGATGGTGACGGGCGGCTTGACCGCTCAGGAAAAGTCGGTGGCTCAGCTGATGAAAGAGCAGGGACGAGGGGTCGAACTCCACGCTCTGGCTATCGGGCGGTCTCCCAATTTCGCCTTTCTTCAGTGGCTTTGCCAGACCAATCACGGAGCGGTTCATCCTGCTCTTGGAGAGGCTTCCTTCCAATCTGCTCTCGACAAGGCCGTGAATGGCCTGGGACCGGTTTTGCGGGACGTTGGGTTAGAGGGCTTGGCCACCGAAGCTCCCTGCGGGCGCAACCTTTACGCCGGCTGCCCGGGCTTCTTCGTGGGCCGATATGAGGGCTATCCGCCCTCTTCGGTGACGGTTCGCGGCAGCCTGGTCGATCACTCCAGTGCCACCCAAACGATTCCCTCCACCGCCCGTGAGGAGCCTCTTCTGCCTCTTTTGTGGGCCAAGGCCGCCATCGCGCGCCTGGAAGGAGAGAGCGTGGTCGACGAACAGGCCCGTCTGCAGTTGGTAGAGCTTTCGCTTCAAAGCGGTCTACTCTGCACCCAGACAGCCTTTGTGGCCAAAAACGATCGCTTTCGGTCTCGCCTGATCTCTCCCCGGACGAGGGTGGTTCAACCCGTCCCCCAGGCGGAGGAGCAGACCGACCTGTTCGCTGATGCTCCCAGCTTGTTCGACCAGCCTTCGGGAGGACGGGAGTTGTTCGGGTCCGCTCCTGATACCAGCGCCCTGTTTGCAGCTGCCGAGATGAGCCTCGAAGAGAGTAGCGAGCCCGAACTGTTCCTGGGTGACTGGGAGGACCAGGGTCTGGCCTCCGGACTAAAAGACCAGGCTTCCTTGCTGCAAGAGACGAGGCCGGCCCAGAAAGCCTGGTCACCTACCATCGAGGAGCGGGATGAGCCGTGGACCGAGAAGACCCCTAAGCCCCTCGAGGAGATGGGTTGGGACGACCTGCTGGAGTCTGAAGAGGACCAGGCTCAACCTCTGCAGGCCAAGCCGACTTTAGGTCGTAGGTCCGGACTCATGAGAGGATTGATCTCCCGCCCCGGCGGCGAACCCCCCCGCCTTTTGCGACGCAAGTCGACTCATCCAGAAGCTACTTCCAGGCTTCCGTTGGAAGGTCGGGTGGCAACTCTGGCGGCCGACAAGCTCAAGCGTTTGCTCGATGAGGTCGACCTGTCAGAACTCGCCTTGGTCCTCATCGAGGCTGAGAGCCAGCTAGTGGAGAAGCTACTCGCCATTTTGGGTCCCTTCCGCGGTCGAAATCTGGAGCTTCAGATGAATTGGGCAAGCCTTTCCAGGCTGGAAGAGCGGGCTCCCGCGAGAGCTAAGCTGGAACTGGCGGTCTCCAATCTGGAGTCCGAGTGAGTCTACCGTTCCTTCTCTCCATCCCTCACGGGGGCGTCACCATCCCCGAAGAAGTCGAAACGAGACTGGCGGTCGGCTTCGAAGAGGTGGCTGAAGATGTCGACCACTTCACTCGAGAGATTTTCGCGCTACCGGACGCGGCTTTGACCCTGGAAGCTGAGGTGTCACGAAGTATCGTGGATCTGAATCGAGATCCGTGCCGCTACCCACCCCACGACCCTGATGGGGCCGTCAAGTCGATGACCCACACGGGCCACCGGCTTTATGGTGACTGGGAGATCGACCCGGCCACCATCGAAAGATTGATGGAGCGATACTGGAAGCCCTACCACCAGAGGCTGGTCAAAGCGATGTCCAGACCGGGTTTGAAGCTGGCCCTCGACTGTCACTCCATGGCTGCTGTTGGGCCACCGGTTTCGCCTGACCCAGGTGCGACCCGACCGCTGATCTGCCTGGGTAACCGCCACGGCCAATCGGCTCCCGACAGCTGGCTCGGCGCTTTGGCCGAATGTTTTCAGGAGGTGTTCCATTTAGAGAAGGACCAGATCGCCTTCAATCAGCCCTACCCCGGCGGCTATATCACCAGGCGCTATGCTGGCGATCCGTTGCCTTGGATTCAGATCGAGTATAGCCGAGCTCTCTACCTGACAGAGACTGTTTACGATCGGCAGAATCACCACCTCGACTCCGGCTGGGCCCGGCAGATGAGAGAGAAGTTTCGAGCGGTCTTAACCCGTCTCGAAAAGCGATTGGATTTGTGCGCAAGCTAGTTCTCTTTTTGCTTCTCGGGGTCAGCGCTCTGGCTCAGTCGCTCGAGCTTGAGACGATTATGGCTGACCCCGTTTGGATCGGTCAATGGCCTCAAGAATCGGCCTGGCACCCAGACGGGCGAACCGTCCTGTTTCGCCGAGCCAAACCGAAAGGAGGGGAGGAGATCGTTCGCCTCGATCGTCAGGGAAAGACTCTTGGGGTGACGGCGGCCCAATCACTTCCCCGTCACCGCCCTGGAGTGGCCAGCTGGGACGGCGATCTCTACCGGGAAGGTTCACTTCTCACCCAGACCGTTGAATCCGAATCAGAGGCTTATCGGCTAGCGGATGGACGCGTTGTGTTTGAGCGGGAAAGGCAGCTGTTCACCCGCTCCCAAGACGGGACGGAGATCCAGTTGGGAGACTTTCTCCTGGAGGAGCTACCCTCCCAGCCGGAGGGATTCCTAGCTCAACAACAACATCGTTACTTCGAAGTGTTGCGCCAGAGAAGAAGGCGGGAGCTGGCTGGGCCCCACAAGATTCCCCAGGTGTATCTGGGCGACGAGGTCTCTTTGGTCGTGAGCCGACTCGCGCTCGCGGGCCGCCACTGTCTGGTGGTGCTGGGCCAATCAGACCAGAGCGGTTGGGATAAAGACAAGATGCCCCACTACGTCACCCGCTCTGGCTATATGGAAAGCGAAGAGGTTCGAGCCCGGGTCGGCACTGGTGAGCCGGACCATCACACTTTGCGTCTTTACACCTTGCCCGATTGGGAATTCGTCGAGGTGAGCTTGGACCAGCTACCGGGCCGCCATCAGCAACCCCTTCGGGTCGAGCAGGTGGAGCCGTTGAACCGAGGCTTCGTGGTCCAGGTTTTCAGCCAGGACCATCACGACCGGTGGCTCCTCAGGCTTGATGCGAGCGGCTCTTGGACTCTCTTGGAGCACCTTCACGACCCGGCCTGGCACAGCTGGTCGCTCAACGATGTCGGTATTCTGCCTGGCTCTGAGCGAGTCTACTATCTTTCCGAGAAGTCGGGCTATAGCCAGCTTTATCTGGAGGGCCAGGGCCAGCTGACCCGAGGGCCTCAGGTGGTCGAGAACGTCACGGCTAGTCCCGATGGACGCTTTCTCTACTACACCGCTAATCCGGTCGACCCCGCCCACTATAATGTTTTCCGGGTCTCGACCGAGAACGGTGAAGTCGAGCAGGTCACCAAGCTTGGTGGTCTCACCGAGTATCAGCTTTCACTCGACGGAGAGACCCTCTTGTTGCGACACTCGCGGCTGGCCCGACCCCCCGAACTTTATCTCCAAGAGGCGCGGCCCAGAGCCCCGGCCCGGCAACTCACCCAGACTGTAAGTGACCGATTCCAGGCCATCGACTGGACGGTCCCCAGTCTGGTCCAAATCCCCTCTTCCCATCACTCCCGCCCGATCTACGGACGTTTTTACCCGGCCGCGACCGAGCCCTCAGGCAAGAGGCCGGCCGTCGTTTTTGTTCACGGAGCCGGCTATCTTCAGAACTCCCACGCTGGCTGGTCTTACTACTTCCGGGAATTCATGTTCCACACACTTCTCAACCGCCTGGGTTTTTGTGTCCTCGACCTCGACTACCGGGCCTCGGCAGGCTACGGCCGGGAATGGAGAACCGCCATCTACCGACAGATGGGAACTCCCGAACTGGAAGACCTGGCTGACGGTGTCGACTGGTTGGTGGAAAACCATCAGGTCGACCGCCACCGGGTAGGGGTTTATGGCGGTTCCTACGGGGGGTTCTTGACCCTGATGGCTCTTTTTCGAGAACCGGACCTGTTCGCTTGTGGTGCTGCCCTCAGGCCGGTCACCGACTGGGCCCACTACAACGACCCCTATACCTCTCGCATTCTCAACACACCGGGCGAAGACCCCAAGGCTTATCGAGTGAGCTCTCCCATCGAGTATGCAGAAGGGTTATCAAAGCCCCTCCTGATGGCTCACGGGATGCTCGATGATAACGTTTTCGCTCAAGACACCATCAGGCTGGCCCAACGTCTCATTGAGCTCAAAAAGGAAAACTGGGAGATGGCTCTTTACCCTTTGGAAGGCCACGGCTTCGAGGAGCCTACCAGTTGGCTCGACCAATACCGGCGTATCCTCAAGCTTTTTCTGCCTCTTTTGGAAGCGGGCTAGTTTCCGACCGACCCTTGACCTTGACTCCTTTTTCAGTGATGGTCTGATGAGGGGCAAGATGATGAAAACTGTTACATTTAGGGGCAGGGAATTGAGGTTTCACTTAGGTCGTGTGGGTTTAATCGAGCTATGAGTGGAATAGAGAGCCGGAGTTTTATCCCCGTCAATCGACCTCCCATGCCACCGTCTTTGGTCTCCAAAGAGCTCGACGAGGAGCCCGTCGTTGAGGAGGACCTCCCCGAGGAGGCCGAGTCCCAGGATGAAAGTCTCGGCCACCGTCGTTCTTTTTTGCAGGCTTTATTGGATGAGAATCGCTTCCGAACCACTCGGGGTCGGCGCCGGCGTCTAGAGTGGAGTGGCAGTCTTGAGAACTCTCGAGGAGAGTCGAGTCTGGCCTACCAAAAACTCCAGGCTGCCTTCCTTCGTTTACAGGCTTCTAGTCCCGACGACTATCGACTCGGGCTCGACCTCAAAGAGTGCACCGGACCCGATTCCTGGTGCACTACTGCTGATCAGCGCCATCTCTCAACTTTTAGCCGCTCGACCCGGACCGAGATCGACCAGCAGGACTATCATGAGGCGGGCTGGATCGGGGAGCACCTCCGTCAGGCTATCGCTACTCTGAGAGACCGGATCCTCACTCTGGAGGCTGAGCTTTTTGGGCACGAGCTGGAAGCTAGTCAACTGAATTCAGACCTGAATCGTCTGGCTTAGGTTCGAGATTCTTGGGCCGGTAGAAAAAGGGTCGCCGGAAGATACCGGCCAGGTGGTCGGTCATCGGGACTCTAAGGACAATCAGATTTTTACCCGGCCTAGTATAACCGTTCAGGTCGACGTCCCAATCGAAGGCGTAGTCGTTGCGCCACCAAAGCGGTTTCTGCTCCCGATGGTCGACCAGTCGGCCGTTGACGTAGAGCCAGGCCTCGTTAAACAAGCCCGGAAAGCGCAGATGCCAACCTTCGCCGGGTGGCAAGACTGTCTCTAGAGAATACCAACCGAAACCTTGAGGGGTGTAGTGGTCGTCAGTCAGAATACCCTGAGCCTGGACGTATAGGTCGGTGCGAACCGTTTCCTTCCCCGGAACTTGGTCGGCCCAAGAACGCCAGACCCCCTCGTCGTGAGGGTCGAGCCGGAAAGGCCACTCGAGCGGAGCGGTCCGAAACTCACTCGACGCTTGAAGTTTGGCCAACTCAGCGTAGAGTTCAACTTCCCCGGGCCACCAGGCGGCTCCCTTCTCGGGCATCCGTTTATAGGTTGTGAAGATGCCGTTCATCTCGGTCAATTTTTCTCGGGCTCCAAGTCCGCGACGCCCGTGCTCGACAGCCTCAGAATAGTCGCAACGACTGGCGGCGGCGTCGACCATCTGGACGTAACTCTTGAGAACTTCAAATCCCAGTCGGGTGAACTTGAGGCGGTCCGATTCTTGAGAGGCAACCTCGTTCAGGCTGCTCTCGAGGCGTTTGACCAGAGCCGGAGTGTAGACGGCCGGGGCGGCGAAGAACTCGTGCTCGGTTGTGGTGGTATCTTGCCAGGCCGAGAAGATTTGGGACCAGTAAGATTCCATCGCTTTGGCCGCCGGTCCGTAGAAAGTGGGATAGAACTCTTTCAGCCCGGCTCTTACATTGTAGTCCGGGTTCCAGTAGAGCTGACCTCGAAAATGGAGATTGAGAAAGGTGGTTGCAATGGCGTTACGAGACTCGGTGGCTAGTCCTAAGATTCCAGCCTCTTGGTAGTGGTGGATATCTTGGGCGATGACGTGATGCGAAGGGTTGGGAAGGTCTCTCCACACCAACATGCCCTGGTCGTAATCATAAATGATAACGCGGCCATCCATCACCTTCGACCAGGCTTTCATCATCTCCCGATAGGTCTGTCGAGGGGGAGAGCGAGGGTCGTCCATGGAGTGGTTGGGGTCGATGTCGATCGGTGCTAGGTAGCAAACTAGGGGCGATTCCGTTCGAGTCACCCTTTGGGGCGGGAGTGTCATATTGGTGTAGGCCAGAAACCCGATGCGAGCTTTGGATCTCGGGTGCTTTTGCTGTAAGATTCTGGCCACTTTATTGTAAAGAGTGAGATAGACGTCGGTGACGGCTGGCTGACCAAAGAACTTGTCTTCGATCTGCCCGGAGACCCCTTGGTCGGTGGGGTGAGAGAGCTTCATCAGTCCGTCCTCAATCGAGAGCGAAAAGTCCTGACCGGTAGCGTATTTCTCCTCCACTTGACTGGCCACCATTTCGGCCGCCTCTCCACTGCTCATCGAGAAGATTTTGGGTAGGCTCTTGGTGTAGCGGCCGAGGGCGTGGCCTCCGCCGCCGCCGACTCTTTCAAGATTGTAGAAGTTGCGGCGGGCGAACTGTTCATAGTCGGTTCGATCGCCGTTCCAGGAGATCCAGTAGGTTCGGACTCCGAAGGGGGGCGCGTAAGCATAGTCGAGGTCCCCGACGGTCAACCGCTGGTGTTTGGGAAGGCACTCTCCAAACTCGGTAGGGGTATACCATCGACAGCCCCACCGATTCAGTAGTTCGACGGCCGCGAAGTAGTGGCTATCATCGTTGCGGCCGGCCAGGTAGAGGGTCTGACCTTCCCGTTTGAGGGCGATGGCGTCCGCTCGAAGGACGGGGTTGGGTTTGGTGACCTTTTCTAAACTCTCGGCCAGCC
>CAYRFU010000276.1:0-1859 GCA_964423525.1 uncultured Burkholderiales bacterium
AGCCCCATGATTACTGACTTTGAGTGCAGGGCATGAATTTGGGGTTGCTCCCAGTGAAACTGGCCAACAAGAAAGAATTAGCCGCTATCATCAGCAGCCGCCTCGGAATTGAAGTCGACCCCAATTCGATTTTCGACGTGATGGTTAAGCGACTTCACGAATACAAGCGTCAGCACCTGAAGGCTCTCCACATCATCACCCTCTACCTGCGCCTGAAGGACAACCCGGCTCTTGACATCGTGCCCCGCACCTTCATTTTTGGGGCTAAGGCCGCTCCCGGCTATCATCTGGCCAAGCGGATCATCAAACTGATTAACTCGGTGGCCCAGGTGGTCAACCACGACCCTGAGGTGAGGGGTCGCCTCAAGGTGGCCTTCCTTCCCAACTTCAACGTCCAGCTGGCGGAGAAGATCTATCCCGCCGCCGACCTATCCGAGCAGATCTCTATGGCCGGCAAAGAAGCCTCAGGCACGGGCAACATGAAGTTCGCCCTCAATGGGGCTCTGACCACGGGCACCCTGGACGGTGCCAATATCGAGATCCGTGAATGCGTCGGGGAAGAGAACTTCTTCCTGTTTGGGCTGACCGCCGAGGAGGTGATCGAGTTGAAGGCTCGTGGCTACAACCCTCTCGATTATTACCGCCGTGACCCTGAGCTGCGAAGAGCCATCGACGCCGTCGCGAACGGTGTCTTCTCGGGTGGTGACAGGGAGGTCTTCCGGCCGATCATCGACTCCCTACTCTATCAGGATGAGTATTTGGTGCTAGCCGATTACGCCGACTACATCGCCTGCCAGGAACGAGCCGCCGAGGCTTATCGTGACCAAGATCGTTGGAGCCGGATGTCGATCCTCAACACGGCCCGCGCCGGTTTTTTCTCTTCCGACCGGACCATGGGCCAGTATTGTGAGGATATCTGGCGCCTCAAGCCGGTCGAAATTCCGGAGTAACTCGGCTTGCCCTCCCAGTTTCATTAGAGGAAGTAATCCATCTGCTCAAGCCGTTCCTCCTGAAGCCCGAAGAACCCCTCGAGACCTCCGTCAAGCGGTCGGCCTGAGCCGATGGCGTCAACAGCTGCAGACAAGATAGGGTCGAGGGGGCAGAGCGGGAGGCTCGGCTGAGATAATCATCGATGAGCCCATGGGGACCGTCCTTTCCAGTTCAAGAAATCTCTTGCGGTCAGCGTTGCTGCTTCGCCTGAATCTTACCTTTGCGCTAAGAAACTGTTGCTGAGGGACGTTCCTGTCAGAGTCGGGCGAGAGCAAGGAAAGTCACTCGACCTACCGCTGCTCTAGCATCCTCCTCTAAGAAATTTCTTGAACAAGCTGGTCCAGTGAGAGGGTTAGAAAAACTCAAGATGGTGGTGTTAAGTAACGGTGTGCCAAGAGGCAGCTGAGGAGGTTTTTGCTTCCCAGGCTAAGGTATAAGAAGACCGTTCCGGCAACCTCGCGCGATGGAGCTGCGCGTTACTGTTGGCCGTCATCGCCTCAGGAGGGCAAGACACCATCAGGGCATTGAGATAAGACGGTCGGGCCGTGTCGCCCCCAGCGTCAGTTCAGGGGGAAGGTCGGTGGGATCAAGAACCGGATTGCCGGTTGGCGGTGGCGCCGGTGTGGTGGTGCCAACAGACCGGATAGATGCGGACAGATCAGCCACACCGTCGAGGTAGCCTCGCAGGCAGGACGCTCTTCGATGAATCTTCTATCTCCGCCCGATGCGACGGATCGCTTTGGTAGGCATCGGGGCCCGTGACGTATCTTCGCTAGGGATCAACATCCAGAGCGCCGACAGGCCGTCGCGAACACCTACGCCGGCTACTATGTCAATGCGGTGGGCAAGAACGCGGGTGGCTTCCGCCG
>CAYRFU010000276.1:1893-9729 GCA_964423525.1 uncultured Burkholderiales bacterium
TGGAGGGTGGACCCGCTGGAATGCCCGAGGCGCGGCGAGCGGATGGAGCGCGGTCGGACGATGCGTGGTGAAGAGTCCCTCGAGGATCCTTTTATCGAGCCGGACTCCTCACACTTCATCGACGACACAAGCCAGGTTCCCCCGGACGGGGAGACCTAGCGACGCTTTTCTCTAAAACGGGTTCTCTTTCGCGGCCTATCCTGGTCCCCACGCGTTGGCCACCCATTTGTTTTTAAGGTGCATCAATGCCAGGTTTGAATTCTCTGTTGAGCATATTCAGCCGATTGGTATGATCCGCCCAAAACCATGGTGGTCCAGGACGTCGACGATTCTACCTCGTCCTAGTTCTAGTCTTAGCAGAGCTTGCACTTCGGGTTCAGAAGCTCCGTAAGGTCCAGGATAGGGGTCGTCGCTGCTACCCGCTTCGATGCTCTCCGGAGAGTCCCGGGCGAACGGCAACGGTTCTAAAACCCAATACCGGTAGCGCCGACCGGGTTTGGAAGGTCTTAAGGACTGAGGAGGGTATGGTGCAAGCCGGAAATCCGTTCAAAGTCGGAATCAAAGGTGACGAGATGCGCCCCGCTCTCGAGAGCCGCCGCTGCGATCCAGATAACGTTTGTGGGTATCGGTGTGCCTGCCTTACGAAGGTCGGAGAAGAGCTGACCGTATCGACGGGCTATCGAAGGCGTCACGTTTTCCACCGTGACGAACGGTTCCTCCAGAAACTCTCTCAGGCTAGCCAGGTTGGCGCGATAGCGACTGCCGAGCTGAAACCCTGCTTCCAGTTCTCCCAGGACGGTCGCGCTCAGCATCACCATGTCAGCCCGAGCAAACCAGTCTAAAACGATCGAATGGCCCCGTCGAAGTTGTGAGTAGGTAGAGGTATCCATTGCGAGCAGACTCGCCGGAAGTTCACGACCAGAGAGACTCATCGACCACCCGTTGAGCTCGCAATGCCTCCTCGAACTCTTGACCATCCTCATCGGTCCAAGTCGCATAACGGGCCATCAGTCGGTGCTTCTTGTCATTTGCCCCGACAGCCCGCTCTAACAACTCGAGGACAAACCTGTTAAGACTTGTCCCTGAGGCTGCTGCCATTTCCTTGAGCCTGCGGGCCAATTCGGGCGAAACGTTACGCAAAGTAATCTGCTTGGACACGACATTAAGGATCTAGCAACTCGATGTCATGCTGTCAATCCCGTCCAATCCCTCATCCCTCGACCGCGAATCGGTCTCGCGTCCGGTCCGATAGCGGTCATCTTGGGCCTCGCCGGCATCCTGTGGTCATAGCGCTGTTGAGCTTTCTCACTGACCGCCGCGTAGGTCGGCCTTTCGAAAACCTCCCCGGGTCACCTTAAGTATTCTACTTGCGGCCCCCTGATCGCTCTAGAACGTCGGGTTGCCTCGATCCGAGAGACACCGTGGTCGAATTTTGCGGCCAGTCGCTCATACTCTCTCTTCAAGACCTTCTCTAACGGGCTCGCCGTCTCAGATGGTTGCGTTGGAGCAATGTTCCAAGCAGAATAAGCACCAGAAGCGTCAGCGATGCAAGCTGCTTGCTCGTTGGCGACTCGCGTTACGACCGAGCGGGTCGCTCTGGTCTCCCTTGATTCCGTAATCGTTTTGGCAACCGTTCTCGCGCCAAAGGCTAGAATCCCAAGTCCGGTGACACCGAGAGTGAGAGGAGCCAACGGTGATGCCAGCAGGGCGGCACTCCCGACTGCAAAAGCAGCACCCGCAAGACAGAGGCGCTTGCGTTGCGCGTTTGCTGAGTTCCAGGTGGGCCAAGTCAATCATCGAGGAAGGTCTCCTAGGGCTGCGGTTAAGGCCGTCTCAGGGTCCGCCACCCCAGCCCCGACCCGTCCCTCTCGGCCTATCTGGTTGGCCGAAAGGAGCACCAGTTGCTCGGCCTCGTCGGGGGTTAAATCCGGTCTGACTTGATGCAGAGCGTAATAAAGAGCGGCCAGCTTGGGTGTGGAGTAAGAGGTGCCATTACCGATGGGGAGCATTCCGTCCATCGCGACTTCGGCTTGGGAGCGACGCGAGGTGAACGGAGCGGGCCTATTTCTCTGGCTGTCAGCGTCGTGTTCGGTCGCCCCTACTACCGTGACGTAGTCGTTCGCGAAGTTGCTTTCCTCGACCACTTCATTGGCGAACTCTAAAGCAGCTCTACGAAGCTCACTTTCTGAGGCATTCTCATCAAGTCCAAGAGCGGCCAAGAGGGAAGGATTCTTGTCGAAGAGGTGGTCTCCCTGAGAGTCTTCTCCGAGCAGGGTTTCTTCCACGATTCTCTCAATGCATTCATGCTTTGGGATTGGGTGACGACCTCGAGCCCCCCGTGGTCTAGAGTCCACCTTCCAGGGTGTTTCCTTCCAGGTCAACTACCTGGAATTCCTCGATATTCTTGAGCGTGACCACCGTTCCGATCCGCTCCCCACTCTGGTAGAGGACAGTCCCGTCTTCAAGTACCACAACCAGGTTCTGGTCGGGATTAGCGCGGATTTTAGCCCGGTCGTCTCCCTGATTGTCGTTCAAGACCACCGAATCTTTGCCCCGGCTGACTCTATGAATCAGTAGATCGATCGCCGCTTCTCCTCTTGGGAGCTGACGAATCATCTGGGCGGCGTTTCCGCCGCGTCTGGCAAGATATCGACCAGCGTTACTCGTGGCTGAGATCGGACTTCCCGTTTCCGAAGGCGCCAGCAGAACAACAGGTTTTTGTTGGTCGTCTCCGGAGCTGTGCAAATCGGTCATCGAGTTCCGGAGGCGGGCCGTCTCAAAGGAGGCCTGCTCCAAATTCCGGTTGGGAGAGGGCCTGGAAACCCCTCTCCGAGACTTCGGCTTCTTTCTGGTTGAGGGCGTGGGTGTCTTCGGCGTGATTAGCATGGGTCTGTTCCTCCTACAGACCCATCTTGTCAGATGGGGGTGTTGGAAGAGTGTGCCGTGATGATCGGGAGGCGTGTTTCCGCTGTGGGGCAAAGGAGAGGCTGTGAAGATCGATTCTGTTCCGCTTTTTTCCAGATTGCAACAGTGCCAAAGGATCCTGATCGCTGGGGCCGGAGGCGGATATGATGTGTTCTCGGGACTTCCCCTTTACTTTCGCCTCAAAGAGTTAGGCCGGGACGTGTGGCTCGCGAACTACAGTTTCAGCGATCTGGAGGCCACTCCCTTAGAGCCGATGGTCGAAGTGACTTCTGACACCGTGGGAGCGGAGTACTTTCCTGAGAAGTATCTTTGTGAGTGGTTAGATGCCAATTTCGAGAACTGTTCAGCGGTGCGTTCTTTCGCCAGGACGGGAGTTCAACCGCTGGCTCGGTCCTATCAGGAGCTAGCCGACGAGCTCAATCTTGACGCCCTGGTGATGGTCGATGGTGGGACAGACAGCTTGATGAGAGGAGATGAGGTTGGCCTCGGCACCCCCGCAGAAGACCTGACCAGCATCGCTGCCGCAGATCTTCTGGACCTCGAAACCAAGCTGCTCGTATGTCTCGGATTTGGGGTCGACACTTACCACGGAGTCTGTCACTACTACTTTCTCGAAGCGGTAGCCGAATTAGCCAGCCAGGGCTATTTTTTGGGCTCTTTTTCGCTGACTCCTGAAATGGAAGAAAGCAGGCTTTTTCGCCAAGCCGCAGAGTTCGTTTTTCAGCGAATGCCTCGACACCCCAGTATCGTGGTCAGTTCTGTACTCGCCTCGATGGAGGGGCGTTTCGGAGACTTTCACCCGACCCATCGAACCCGAGGGAGTCACCTCTACATGAATCCGCTGATGAGTCTGTATTGGTGTTTCGAACTAGGTGGCGTGGCTGAACGGTGCCTCTACATAGAAGATATTGTGGAGACCCAAACACTGGAGGAGGTGGGTCGGGCCATTCTTCTTTTTCAACAGTCCATTGAGCGAAAGCCCTGGCAGGAGCTTCCCTTCTGAGCTGACCACTGCTGGCCGTCCCGTTTGTCTCGGTGTCGGGCCTTGAAAGAATGCCTGACCACGAGGTTCGGGGTGAATGAGGGCCGGAAGTGACGACTGGGAGGCTGAAAAGGTCTTCCGGGAAAGCGTACTCCCCGTCCTGCCGCTGGTGAGATAGGCTGAGACTCACAGACTGGGCGACTCTGGAGCGGGGCACTTCTTTACCCAATCCCGCAGCCTCTCGACTGATTCGCCTCCGAGATCTGGGGGCTTTCCTGGTCGCAACTGGACGAGTTTCCACCGTTGTAGATGCCTACAACAGGACTGTTGCAACTCTGTCTGAGCGCTCGTTCTCGCGCCTTCCCTGGGGCGCGGTCCATCTCGATGGAGAGGGGAACAAGGTCGTTACGGCTGACCTTTTTCGAGGGGATGGGGGGTTGAGCGGTCTAGGTCCTTTTCCGGGGCTGAGTCGTGACCTCTATCGCTACCGTCTTTCACCTGAAGGAAATCTCGGTGTGGAGAACTTGGAAGGGCAAACGCTGGTTCAATTTCGAAGGGGACTTGAGGGAGATTTTGCTCTGCAGATAGAGTCGCCTGACAACCAGATGACCATCGACCAGAGTGGAGCCGCTTTCCTCAGCAGCTACTCCAGTAGCCAATCGGGCGGGCTCACTGGTTTCTCCTCTTTCGACGCCACGCTCTTCGGGCAACCATCTTTCGAACCACCGGGCCGACAGCTTGGCAGTCGGGAAGACCCATCGGCCCCGGGGATTAAGCCTTCTCATTTGGCGCCCCTCCCTTTTGAACCAGCCAAATCCGTCCGGCTCAAAAAGTACTCCATAATGGGCGGCGATCACCTTGCGGAATACAACCAACTGGCCGCCGAGCTTGCCGAGCGCACCCCTTCCTCTTCACAATATTGGGAGGATTTCACCGGTGGAAGCTGGAGAAGCAGTAGGGTCACGAGGCAAATCCTATTTCCCTTCTGCTGATTATCGCCAACAGCATTTGTTGAGACCCGACGGCAGTCTCGAGATTCGAGAGGGGAACGCTTTGGCGAAGAATTTCCGGCGAGAAGGAGAGCAGGTTGTGGTGGACCTCCCACAGGCTTCCAGAACGAGCCTCTGGTGAGTTCCTGGTGGGGGTGCCTATCGGCCTTCTCCTGTTGCAATACCCTTCGGATGGCCGGGCCCGGGCTCAGAAGGGTTCGATAGGCTCTACCAGAACTTGGCAACCGTGGACGAGAGGGCCCACCAGTCGGGGTGGTAAGAAAAGAGCGGGGGGCCTTATTGCGCTTTACGCTTCTCTCGATGGCGGCCGCACTGGCCGGTCTAGGACTGAAGTATGCCGCTTATTCCTTCACCGGTTCGGTGGGAATTCTTTCGGACACCCTCGACAGCCTGGCCAATTTGACGACGGCCGTGGCAGCCACCGTTTTTTTAAGACTGGCGGCTCGTCAACCAGATCAGCGGCGCCGCTTCGGCTATGACAAAGTTGAGTATTTCGCCTGCGCCTTCGAGGGAGCCGTCCTGCTGGGAGCCGCCGCTACCATTGTCTGGTCGACCTATCCAGCCTTACTGAAGCCCACGGCCCCCTCCCAACTCGATCTCGGCTTAGCTTTGGCCGTGACTTCAGCAGCTTTGAATCTCCTCGCCGCCAGTAGTCTTTGGGATGCAGGGCGACGCTACGATTCTCTCATCCTTAAGGCTGAAGCTCGCCATCTCTTTACGGATGTCCTGGTGACCAGTAGTCTTGTGATGGGGCTGCTCCTGGCTCAGGCCACCGGCCTGGCTCTGCTCGACCCTCTGTTGGCCCTGGGCGTCGCTATCCACGTCTTCAGCTGGGGGGTGGGACTTTTAAGGACGGCTTGGAACGGCTTGCTCGACACGGCTTTGGAAGAGGAGGAACTCGAGCTGGTCCGCGGGATTTTCGAGAGATATCAGGTCGAGTATCATGCCCTTCGCACTCGCCAAGCTGGTTCACGCCGCTTTCTTTCCGTGCATATTCTCGTGCCTGGAGAATGGACCGTGCAGAAGGGCCACGACCTTGTTGAGGAGATTGAAAAGGCTCTGGTCAGGGCTCTGCCTGGTCTGGTTTGCACCACCCACTTGGAACCGCTAGAAGATGCGAGTTCCTTCTTTGATCAAACTCTCGAGCGACGAGAGGAATGAAAGCCACCCTTTCAGCTCAATTTCAGACCGAGCGTTTACAGTGCGAGGCCCGTGCGCATACGACCCACCATGACCCAGCCGCCCGTGCCGACAGCCAAACCTCCGTTGGAGACCCGGGATATCGTCGACAGGCTGGAGCGTCAGCAGGTCCAGTTCGAACTTCAGTCTCCCCAAAGCCGAGTCAAGCTCTCTTCCGATGAGCTGGTCGACCGGCTGGGGCGTCGTCCCTTTGACGGGGGATTGTGGTTGGTAACCCCCGATGAAGAGGTCGCCCTTCACGGGCTTGAACAGTTGACCGATGCCGCCGCAATTCTGGGAGCGGTCGAGCCTGAAGCATCGAGTCAACCGACTCTGACCAGAGCACTCCGCAACCTCCGGGCCGAGGGCTGGCAGATGAGTCATCGCATTCTGGGCCAGTTCCCGACCACTTGCGGGCCCCTCCAAGCCTATCAGGTGGTGACCGACCCCGAGCGACGGAAGCTTCGGGGTTCAGGCGATCTCATCAAGTTGACTTCGCCCCAGGGCCAGGAGATCAGCACTTACGACGACCACCATATCGAGGCTGTGGACTATCTTTTCAATAGCCAGGATTCCGCTGTTCTTGCCGATCCAAAGTTGGGCAAGACACTGAAGGAACTCCTTCAAGACGGATTCGGTGTGGGGGTCATGACGCCTGAAGACCCTTGGCACCTCTACGCTGAAGTGGTGGCCGGTGGGAGCTTCTTCTCTCTGACTTGGGAGAACCAAATCGTCGTCCAAGAGTACGTTAGGAGCGCCCAGCAGGCCGAAGCTCTGGGAGAGGTCGCTCGCCAGGGCAGACGAGCTTTGGCCGCCGGCCTCGGAGCGATTGTTCCTTGAGCCTCGGGGGCGACCCGACGGGCGGCCGAGTTGGTCAGAACCGTGGTGGTGCCGGTCGGAGACCTTTCGATCGAGACCAGGACGGCCAACTTCTTGAAGCTGGCCGATTCTTTGCCCCGGGACAGCCTCCACCAGGCCGAGACCATCTACCAGACCATCGCCACCACGGTTGCCGCCGAGGAGTATGAGACGGTCATTGAGCACCTGGCTCGGTTGTTGCCAGGACAGAACAGACCGACCGAGGCTGCCGCCGCCTACCACCGGGCGGTTGGATTCTCTCCTTCAACCAGAGGGCGCAGTGAACGAGGAGAGCTGTTCACCTCGTTGGTCGAGGCGGGCTGCGACCTGGCTCAGGCTGAACGGTCCCTTCCTCTTCTGTTTCTTGGTTTTGGCGATGACCGTCGTCACCAGGTAGGGGTTGAGATGGTCCAGTCTGGGGCCGGTCAGCACCTGGCTTACGATCTCGAAGCTTTCCTTCGTTACGGACCTGAGGACCAAGAAAGGCGGCTCTCTCTCTATCTGACTCTGCTTCGAGTGAAGAAGTCGGAGGGGGACTCAAGGCAGGCCAGCCGACTCTACACCCAACTGGGAGAAACGGTCACGGACCCTGAAGAATTCGTTCGCCTGGTCTCCCAGGAGTTCCGTTTGGGCGAAACCCCCTCGGAGGAGTCTTTCTTCGGGCTCGATGCCGAACAGGTGACCCTGGGCGACCACCAGGTCGTGATTCAGGATTAAGCGACCGCGATTCAGCCTGTTTTCATCGCGCTGGGATAGGTTCAAGCGGTGAGAAGGGGACCTTCCGTCTGGGATGTGCGTGTTGATGGACTCGAACAATGGTGCTGTAAAGGCTGACTTCGAAGAAGTGGCCATCCCGAGAAAGCTCCGCAAACACTCTCTCCC
>CAYRFU010000277.1:0-9681 GCA_964423525.1 uncultured Burkholderiales bacterium
GGAACCCACTGTGCCGGAACCATTGCCGGTGTTGGTAACAACGACCAGGGCGTGGTCGGGGTCAACTGGGAAGCCCGCGTGATGCCGGTCAAAATCTTTAGTGACTCGGGCCGCACCAGTGCCGACGCGATCGTCCGAGGCGTGCTCTACGCGGCCGCCATGGGCGCCGACATCACCTCGAACTCCTGGGGTGGTGGACGACCCAACGAAGCCATCCGCGACGCTTTCGCTTCATCGCCAGCCCTCCACGTCTGCGCTGCTGGTAACAACGGCACCGACACTGATCGTCGCCCCTTCTACCCGATGGGTTATGACCTCGACAACATCGTGGCTGTTGCCGCTACCGACCACAACGACACCCGCGCGAGTTTCTCTAACTACGGCGCCACTTCAGTGGACGTGTCCGCTCCCGGTAAAGACATTCTCTCGACCGTGATCAACGGCGAGTATGCCAGCTTCAGCGGAACCTCGATGGCTTGCCCTCACGTCACCGGCGTGGCTGCTCTCATTATGACCGAGCACCCTGAACTGACCAACGAGCAGATCAAAGAGCGCCTCATCTATAGCTCCGACAAAGTGGAAGCTCTGGAAGGCGTGAGCTTCAGTGGCGGTCGTGTCAACGCCGCTCGGGCCCTCGAAGTGGACGAGATTCCTCCGGCTGCTCCTAACGACTTCGGCGCTGCCGAAGTGAGCACCCGAGGCTTGAGTCTCTCCTGGACGGCCACCGCTGATGACGGCTGGTGCGGCGACGCCGCTTCGGCCTTCGACGTGCGGATGTCGGACTCGGCCATCAACGCTGATTCCTTCGGCGAAGCAACCCGCTTGACCACCTCTTCGCCTGGCGCTACCGGCACCATCGAGAGCCTCAGCTACGACCTCATGCCTTCCTTGTCAGAGCGTGAGCTTCACTTTGCGATGAAGGTGATCGACAACGTCGGGAACCGCAGCGAGATGCGGACCGCCACCGTCACCGTGCCGGCCGCTACCCTGGCTTTCGGAGACAGCTTCGACGCCGAAGAGACGGCCTGGACCGCCGACGAG
The DNA here is from genome assembly GCA_964423525.1 of uncultured Burkholderiales bacterium. Lineage (GTDB taxonomy): Bacteria > Vulcanimicrobiota > Xenobia > Xenobiales > JADMJV01 > CAYRFU01. The sequence goes on from CAYRFU010000277.1 coordinate 1,042, forward strand.
AACTGGGGCCGCGTTGAGGTTGAAGGCCGTGGGAAAGTGTGGAGTGACAGCCCCGACGGCGACTACGCCGACAGCTCGAACACCGCTCTGACCTCGCCTGCCTTCAGCCTGGCCGGAACCACCAACAACCTGTTGACCTTCGACGCTAACCTTGACTTCGCTTGGGGCGACAAGGCCATGGTTGAAGTGGCCGAGGTTCCCGCCGAAGGCGCCGAGCCCGTGTGGACCACCGTAACCACCCTGCCCCGCAGCGCCGACTGGGAACAGCAGGTCGTCGACCTCTCCGAGTTTGACGGCAAAGAGGTTCAACTTCGCTTCCGAGTCGAGACCAACGACCGCCGCACCGACGACGGCCTGATGATCGACAACCTCCAGATCCTCGGCGACAGCTAAGAGCCTGTTCTGGAATAGAAAAAGCCCCCGGTCTTGTTGGGCCGGGGGCTTTTTTTATCGGTCTGAATTATTTGGTTGCGCCGCCATCGTCGTTCTTGCCGCCGTCGTCGTCTGCTTGCTGACCCCCCTCCGGTCCTTTGCCGGCTTCGGCGGTCTGGGTATTACCCTCTTCTTCCCCACCCAGGCCTACGGCGTCGGCGACTTGACTGCCGATGTCTTTAGCGGCTTTTCCGAGGGAAGATAGGCCGCGTTCGACTTGGTTGTCGCCCCATTCGCCGCTGCCAACTCCGGTGGCCTCGGACAGGTCGCTCAGGCCGCGTTCGACTTGGTTGTCGCCCCATTCGCCGCTGCCAATTCCAGTTGCCTCCGTGAAGCCTCCCCAGGCTTCGTTCAAGCCCCCCAGCATACTGTCGAGGAAGCCACCTCCGGTGTCCTGACCGGTCGCTTCGGCTTCGGCTTGGGGGGAGACGACGGCGGCATCATTGGCTACCGGCGTTGGGGCTGGTTCTGACGGCTGTCCCGGGACGGCGGTGAAGGCGTTCCAAGCGGTGTCGAGGTCCACACCTCGTGGGGTGAAAACGTTAGCTCCTAGTACTTTGTTTGCGAAATTTCCTAAACTCATGCGATACCTCTCCTACCTGCTGCTTGCCCTTACTATAACTGGAAAATGTTTCCAAGATTTAACGATTTTGTAACAGACTTTCGCCCCGATGGGCTGACTCAACGAAAACGGGAACCCGCAGGGCTCCCGAATCGGTGTTTCCTGAGACCGACTTCTTAGAAGATGTTGTTCCACTGGTTGCCGAGGGTGTCACCCGCGATCTCCACGTGGTTCTGCATGCCTTGACCATAGGCCGTGGCGGCACCACCAACATCTCCGGTGGCCAACCCGGTAACGACGTTGCCGCTGGTTGTTAGGCTGTTTCCGACGTGGCGAGCGGCTCCGCGAACGGGTTCACCGACCAGCCCGACGGCTCCACCGAGAAACTCACGATGGCCTTCAGCCATCTGCTTGGCTCCTCCGACATACTCGCCGGGCAGACCGGCTAGGTGGCCGATCTGATTGCGGATGCCGTTGCCGTAGGCTTGAGGCGGCTCCTTTGAGGTCGCTTTCGGAAAGTTCGCTGAGAACTCGGCCGCTAGTTGCCAGGCCTTCGCCTGCTAAAGAGAGCACTGTGCGTGCGGGAGCGGTGGCGATGCGAGCGACTCCCTTGAGATTTTCGAATGCACCCGAGATGAGACCCATTGGTTGTTCCTTCTTTCTTTTGCGTGGTGGTGAGCTGTTAACAGGGTTCTCACGGATTCCATCAGGGTCGACTAGGGTTTGGATGTTGCCGATTTGTTAATTTTGTTGAAGCTCTTGAAACCGTTGCCGGGCCAACTCGATGCTAAAGCAGAGATAATCATTGCCGTCGCGCACTTTTTCGAAGGCTGCTAAGAGTTCGTCCGGGTCTTCGGACTCGGTCTCGAAGAACTGCTCGAAGGCCTGACACCCCTCCTGAAACTGTTCCAGACTCTTCTTGATGAGGTAAGACATCTGAGAGGCATAGTCATCTTCTGGAGCCTGGCGAGCGTGACTGGCCAATAGAGCTTGCATGTCGGCTGCGTAAGTTTGTTCGAACTGATGAAAGTTGGTAGCCATTTGGTCGAGGTGGTCATAGGTCTCGTCCAAGAGTGGCTCGCCTTCTAATACGGCTTCGACCAGTTGGGCCAGAATGACGATCTGCTCGGTCTCGTAGTGGTGGCCAGGCTCCCGATAGGTGACGCCCTCCTGGATGCCTAGCGACTGAGGTACGGCTTGGGTTACTGGCTTCTGAGGCAACACAGCCTGGCACTTGTGGCAATAACGAGAGTCTTCCGGATTTTCGGCAGAGCAACGCACGCACAGCATCTCCTGCTGCTTCGGGCGCGGCTTGCTGCCCCCTTCACTCCTGATAAGGGAGGAAATAGCCGGTCAGCTCGACCCCCTCGTCATCCAGGCCAAGTTTTATTCTGCTTCTCTGTCCTTCCCCTAGCAAAGATTCGATTGCCAACGGGACCTTTTGATACAGATGGAGTTTCTTGAGGTCCTGAGTTAGGGCCCAGGTCGTCGTGGGCTCGCCGGTCAGTTGGGCTGCCACTTGCGACAGGGTTTCTCTAGCGATTTCGGTCCAGATGGTCGTTTGGACAGGACATCCGAATCCGAAGCGGGCACTGTCGAACTTGACTGGTCCAGGCCTGGTCTGGTAGTCCACGAGGTCGGCTCTGGCCACGTCTTGCTCGGTGAGAAGGAGCTGTTCCTCGATGTTGGGTGGGGGCTTCAGGTCGATTTCTAGCGCGTGGGGCCTATCAAAACCTGGATGCTCTAGCCGGAGGCGCTCTTCTTTCCAGCGCAGCTTGATGGTTTCGACTTGTTGGAATCCCTGGCGAAGAAAGTCTATTCGTGTTTGCATAATACTTTTCTTGCGCGCCTCCATGAAATCAGCCTGAAAAGGTCCCATCTAAATGGAGTGGAACGCTTTGGTATGGCAGAAGAAGACTCTTCGAGAGACCCCTGGTTGGCCGCTATCTTTTCTTTCTTTTGTCCTGGCCTCGGCCAGTTTTATAACGGGCGACCCTGGCTAGGCCTGATTTTGTATCTCTGCTTGAGCTTGGGACTCGTGAGTGTTTTTTGCTGGATTTCCCTGGCGGCTAAGTTTGGGGTGATAGCTGTCTACGGGGTGATGGTCGTCACCTTTTTGGCGGTCTTCGCCGTGGCTGTTCAAGCTTTTTGTGACGGTCGAGGTCAAGCCAGATTACCGACCCTGTTCTTTTTTTTGCTGCTGGGTGTTGATTTGTTCCCTCTACGACCGGGCTTGGTCGCTCTGCTCGACTCTACTTTCCTCCCGATGAGGAGCTTCTCGATTAGCTCGGCTTCGATGTCTCCCACTCTTCAGCAAGGCGACGTTGTCTTGGCTGATCTTACTCAACCCCTCCCGAGAGCGGGGGAGATTACGCTCCACGTTCGGGACGGTCAGACTTACGTTCACAGGGCTGTTGCTGTTGAAGGCCAGAAGGTGGAGATCGCTGACGGGCGTGTCCAAGTCGACGGACAACTGGTCACGGGACCCTGGGCCGAGCCTCCCACCGGGACTTGGTCCATTGACGTTCCTAAGGGCCACTTCTTTGTTTTGGGTGACAATATTAACAATGCCGCGGATTCTCGCTTCTTCGGTCCGGTCGCCTATGAGGACCTTTATGGAAAGGTGGTTCTTCGAATCTGGGGTTGCGAGCTCGGGACGGAGTTTTAAGTTGGCTTGAACCTGGCCGGCCTGGCGGGGCTAATCCGCGACGGCGCCTTCGGTAAGGGGCTGAAGGTCGATGACCTGACCCTTTTGCTGACTCCAACGAAGACCCACGGGGGTGCGCAATTGAGCCTCGTAAAGTTTGGTGTAGAGACCGTTTTTGGCTAGCAGGTTGTCGTGAGTGCCTTCTTCGACGATGCGGCCTTCGTCGAGCACGATGATGCGGTCGGCGTGACGGATGGTATTGAGGCGGTGAGCGATGACCAGGCAGGTCCGGCCCCGCATAATGCGCTCGATAGCCTCGGTGATCAAGTTCTCCGACTCCGTGTCAATGCCGGAGGTGAATTCATCAAGAATCAGGACTTTGGGCTCACGGAGAAGGGCGCGAGCGATAGCGATCCGTTGACGTTGGCCACCAGACAGACGGACTCCCCGCTCACCGATATCGGTCTCGTAGCCCTGGGGCATGCGCTCGATGAACTCGTCGGCATTAGCGATTTTGGCAGCTTCCACAATCTGGTCTCGACTATAGTCGGAGCGCCCGCAGGCGATATTGTCGGCGATGCTACCACCGAAGAGAACCGATTCCTGAATGACGGTGCCGATTTGAGTCCGCAAAGAACCGATGGTCACGTCCCGGATGTCGTGACCATCGATCGAGACGGACCCCGCCGTCACATCATAGAAGCGGGGCACCAGGTTGACAAAGGTCGTCTTGCCGGCGCCGTTGGTGCCCACAATAGCGATCACCTCGCCGGGGGCGACGTCCAGGTTGACCCCTCGCAGAATCTCTTTCTCTTCCGTGTAGGCGAAGCGAACATCGCGAAAGGAAAGGGCTCCCTGGATTGGGGGGAGTTCGACAGCCTTGTCTTTCTCCACCACATCGGGAATCGTATCGAGGACCGAGAAGACCCGCTGGCCGGCTACCGAGGACGCATAGAGACTGGAATAAAAACTTGAGACGACTGTGACAGGCTGAATGATCATAGCCATGAGAGCCCAGTATTCCACCATCGAAGCGAGGGTCGCGTCGCCTTGGAGAATGCGGGCCGTGCCGAAGTAGACGATGGCGATGATCCCGACCACGGAAAGGAATTCTACCACGGGGGTTTGGGTGGCGGTGACCTGAACCAATTTCATCTGGGCTCGGAAGTTCTGATGATTCATCTCATCGTAGCGGTCGATCTCGAACTGCTCGCGGTGGTAGGCTTTGACCACCTTTTGGCTACTGGTATTCTCGATCATGATAGAGGAGAGGTCGGCCACCCGAGACTGCAAACGGTCCGTAATGACCCCCATCTTCTTGCCGAAACGACCGACGGCGATCCCGATCAGGGGGCTGAGAATCAAGACCAGAAACGTCATCTGGTAATCCATGTAGAACATAGCGGCTAAAGCCCCAAACACTACCAGGAAGTTCTTGAGAAAATCGGCCAGGCTGTTGTAAATGACCGTGGCGGCCATGATGTCCGAGGTGGAGCGACTTTGAATCTCTCCCAAACGCATCGACTCGAAGAACTTGAGAGAAAGGGACTGAAGATGACCGAACACTTCGCTTCGGAGGTCGCGGATAGCCGATTGAGCGGCCAGGTCGGTCAGGTATCGCTGGCAGAACCAGCCCACCCCTCGGCACACGATCAAAACCAGGAAGGCCATGACGATGAAGTTGAGCTTCGACCAGGGGTCGCTACCAGCCGCCTCCAACCAGGAATCGGTGTTGACCACCGAACTGGTCGATTGAACCTGGGCGAGGTCGGCGGTCGATTCCACTTTGCCATCGGACATCAGGCCGAACAACCACCCGATCAGCTTGGCCTGGGCCAGTCGTGTGACGGCCACGAAGACCGTAAAGAAGATGGCCCCGGCTACGATTTTCCAATAAGGAGCGAGGTATCCGAAGATGCGTCGCTGGACGGCGAGCAGTTGTTGAAAAGACATTTTATGGGCGCTCCTCGCCTGTTTTACCAGTCCTGCCGGCTTTTGGCAAGCAACTAATCCTTGAGGCGAGCCTGATGAACTTGAGTGAGGCGGCCGTGCTTGAGTTCATAGACGGTCAACTCATACTCACCGGGGGCGAAATATTTCTTGTCTTCTCGCTTGACTAGAACCGGTTGGTCTTTGCCGACTTTGAAGTATTCGGTGGAATACTCTGCCGCGTTCACCCGTTGATTGGATTTGAGCATTTTCTGCTCTGGCATGACCTCGGGTGAGAGAACTCGAGAGAGTTCGGGAGCCTCGACATAGAGTCGTTGGTCAGGGTCATAAACCCAGAAGAGATAGGGGACGTTGGCCCCGGCTGGTAGATACTCCATCAAGCGCAGGTCGGCGTAACCATCGAAGTTGACGTCTTCCACAAAGAATCCAGCCTTCTTATCGGGGAGTCGAGCCTTGAAGCCCCTGATAAGCTGGACTCGATCGTGCCCGACCCGGACTTCAATGGAGTCGACCAGGAAGTTGCCGTCTTGGGATTTTCCGTCTAGAGTGAACAAGCGCTCGCCTAGATCGGGGTGGATGGTGTAGCGGTAGTCGACCGTCTCAGCCAGGGCTGCCAGAGACAGGAGCACCAGCAAAAGGAGAATTCTTTTCATAGGCGCTCTTTTTACCGAGGAGCCGAGCTTCCTGGGCGAGAATCTTTAAGTATGCCAGAATTAGAAGTTGCCACTTTCGCCCTGGGATGATTCTGGGGACCTGACGCCCAGTTTGGGGGTCTCCCGGGAGTGCATCGCACCCGTGTTGGCTACGCTGGCGGGACCAGTGCTCATCCCACCTACCACCGTATCGGCGACCACGCCGAGTGCCTTCAGCTGGCCTTTGACCCTGAGGTGCTTTCTTATTCCAAGCTCCTCAAGCTTTTCGCTAGTTGGCATAATCCGTTTCGCCCAGCTTGGGCGCGCCAGTACATGTCGGCAATTCTCTACCACGACGAGCAGCAGAAAAAAGCCGTGGAGGCCTGGGCGGCGGGATTGGAGCGGGTCGTGGCGACTGAAATTCAGCCCTATCAGGGTTTCACGTTAGCAGAAGATTACCATCAGAAATACTATCTTCGCAAAAATCACCGAGTTACCAGAGAGTTCGAGCGGATGTTTTCCGACCTCGAGGAGTTCGTCGATTCCTACGCGGTCACTCGCGCCAACGCTGCCCTCGGCGGCTATTACCGACTCACCGAGAAGGAAGTCTCCACTTTCGGTCTTTCCGACGAGGCCGCTTCGTCGCTGCTGAGAAAGAAGAAGAGTTTGCTCGGTATCTTGAGTGGCTTGTTACCGATTTGATCGGCCTGTAAAAAGAGTGTAAAACCTTTGAAATCGGCCTTCCCTAGCCTTATAATCGACCTAGATGCAGGCAGACCAAAACGGAGGAAAGAATGTTTGGAAGTAGTGTAGGTATTCCCCAGCAGGCCACTTCGCCGATCGCGACCAACCCGGTCACGAACAGCGACACGCCCGTCTCTTATCTCCTTGGAAATGACCTGTCGATCTCGACGGCGACCGACAATGTTGCCAGCCCCTCGAACGTCGGCGAAGGCGAAGACTTCAGTATTTTGACTGATCTTTCTCCTGAGGCCCTAGCCAGTATGTAGGTATCAGACCGTCTCGCGTCTCGGCGGTTGGATGTTGCCCCGTCCGTGAGGGTCAAGGCGTCGTTCTAATCGCAAGGCAAGAGGACCCACAACTCCGGTCGCCCGCAGTTGCAGTGAACTGCGCGGGCGAGCCACCCGCAGTGAGCCCAGCTAAGAAAGAGCATCGACCGAGTGACATGCCAGGCTCCGAAGAGTCGGGGTCGGGCGCGGTCGAGAGCGTCCAGCCTTCGGTCGGGTGAGGGGATGGGATGGAAGATCGTTTCGTTGAGCCGGGAGCGGGTTTCTTCGTCTTCCGTCCGTCGGTCAAAAGTCTTGATGAAAGCGCGCAACTCTCTCTCGGGGATGTGCTGAGAAGCCAGACGGTCGACTTCGTAGACAGCCTCACGATTGAAGGTGGGCAGGAGCAAAAGGCCCAGAAAGGTCCAACCCGTCGCGCCTAAGGAAGCCTTAAGGAGGCCCAGGAAAGTCGTGATGTCGGCCCCGGGGACAAGCTGGGTGGCCAGCATAAAGCCCACGGTGTTCCAGCTCACTGACAGCACTAGCCCGCGCGTCCGAAGACCAGACGAGACGGCTAATCGACGGCGAATGGCCATGACAGCGGCCTCCACAGCTGGAAGATTGGGCAGAATGACTCGTTCACGGCCCGGCAGACCCACTACGCCGCCCGTGAACGCCTCATCCTCCGAGTCCCAAACTGGTCCTTCCCAACCAGGTTGTCCCCACTTTGAAAGCCATTCGTTTAGGGCTGCGGCCTCGACGACTCGAAGCTGACCCGCCAACCGTGCCAGTTTCGGCGCGAGGGAGACCAGCGCCAGCTGTAACCCGATCAGAGTCAACACCAGCAGGACCAAGCCGCCCGCTCTGCCGGCCTCGGCCAGAAGGCTGAGACAGGCCGAGAAAAGCACGACCTGGAGCGTCGTCCCCTCGGCCCAACTTTTGGCCCAGGCTCCAAATTCGGGTCGCTTTCGCCCGTAGGCCTTCTGGATTTGATAGCTGACGAAGTCGGGAAGGGCCATGAAGGCTAGGAGAGCCAAGGGTAAAAAGAGGCAAGGCTTCGTGGGTTGCCAGGCAACCCACCCGCAAAACGCTGTTAGAAGCCCCACACAGGTCGTCCCGAGCCAAAGGCGGGCACGGGCGTAAGAGATTCTCATGGTCAAATTGTATGGTTTTTGTTTATGTTTTGTCAATGTTGGTTTTCAGGGCTCTTTCAGGAAAGCTGAATAAACCGGCTAATCGATTCCCTCCTCTGACGCGCTCGCCGCCTTGAAAAAAGCTCAGAGTAACCCCGCCCTCAAAAGCCTGAAAGAGGCCGCTGCCAATCAAGAACGCAGGCTTGAAAAGGTCGACCAACTGTGCTGTCGAGGCTGACTTCGAAGAAGTGGCCATCCCGAGAAAGCTCCGCAAACA
>CAYRFU010000278.1:0-4762 GCA_964423525.1 uncultured Burkholderiales bacterium
AAGACTGATGATCAACCCATTAACACAAACGGACTTCCCCGAGCCGGTCGTCCCTGCCACCAGGAGATGGGGCATCTTCTGGAGATTGGTGAGCTGGGGACGACCGCTGAGGTCCTTACCCAGAGCCACCGACAGGCCCTTAGAGGACCGAAACTCGGGACTCGAGAGAATGTCCTTAAGGACCACCAGGTCGGTATTATCGTTAGGGATCTCGATACCGATGGCCGACTTTCCCGGAATGGGCGCCTCGATACGAACAGCGGTGGAGGCCAGCGCCAAGGCGATATCATTAGTGAGGGAAGTGAAGCGGCTGACTTTGACTCCTCGGGCAGGCTGGAGCTCATAGCGGGTCACCGAAGGCCCGCGCACGATCTGAAGAAGCTTGGCCTTGACACCGAAGCTATCCAGGGCGTCTAAAAGCACTTGAGATTTATCCTCGAGAGGCCTTTTGCGAAGCGCTGTGGGAGCGTTGTCGAGCAGCGTCAGAGGAGGCAGCTTGTAACGAACTGCCGGTTGCTTGGGGGGCCCAGGAAAGAGCCGCAGCTGACCATTAGGGTCCTCTAGGACACCCTCTTCGACCACCGGCTTTGAAGCCAACACCTCTACCTCTTCCGCCACCCCTGGCTCGAGCGCGGGACGGGACTCCAACTCGAGACTGGGCTCGCTCAAAGCCTCGTGGAGAATTTCGTCGGAGGGACAGCTCTCTTCCAAACCATCCATGATCGGCTCGTCGATCAGACTACTGGACGGTTCGAACTGATCCTCAGAATCGGGAGGGTCTGGAGGGGCCGGCGCCGCCTGAGGTTCCACCTCCCGACTAGGCTCCTCCATCTCTTGCCAGATGGGCGGCTCTACGGTCGCCTCGGACGACTGCTCGTCCTCTTCGAGCTGCTCGTCCTGGTCGGCCTCTTCTTGCAGCTTGAGCTGACGCTCTTCGAGATGCAGACGAACCTTCTCACTGATCCGCACGGTGCCTCGATTGACCGTTTCGACCGCTTCCTCCACCGAAACGCGAGCCAGCGAAATCAGACCAAACAGCGTCCCGCAAGCAGCCACCAGCCAGGAACCGGCTGGACCGACCAAGGAACAAAGCAGACGGTCAATCCAGGCCCCGAAGATGCCCCCCGACCCAGAAGCTCGCTCCAATAAAAGGGTGACAGCACAGAAGAGGACTGGGGTCCACCTCAATCTGAGATTGCGAGAGATTCTTAAACCCAGAAGTCGGGCGGAAGAGACCAACAACCAGGCCGGAAAGAGCAAAGTTGAGAGTCCAAAAGCTAGAAACAGCTGCTCCGACATCCAGCCGCCCGCCGCCCCGGTCCATTGAGGCTGAGTCAAAGCCAGACAGAGAAAAGGCAAGACCAGAAAAAGTCCCAACGTCCCCAAGGGCTTCTTGTAGCGCCCCTCAACGACCCAAGCCGGAAGAGCCAGACGGGAGTCAGGGTTCGACCGAGCGGCCGACTTCTTCTTTCTCTTCTTGGTCTTGGAGCCCGTTTTGAGGCTACCCGTTGCCGTCTTTGAGGAACGGCGCCGGGTCTTGCTGGTCAATTCGTCTTCTGAAGCGGGTTCGGACACAGGCTTGAACTTCTCTCAATGAACAATTTTCCCCTCCGCCTTGGGGAAGGAAAAACCAGGAGGACACCGTAGTTACGCCGTTATAGCCGGGTTTATTGCAACCTGGACCAGGAGGAATAGAACATGCTGGTGGAGCCGAACTTAGATGTGATGCTGCACGACAAAGAAAGAGGCTTGCGGAACAAGTTCGCGCTGGTCACCCTAACTTTAAAGCGAGCCCGTCAGATCAACGACGGCAGTCCGATTCTGGTCGAATGTGAGGCGAAAAAGCCTGTCAGTATCGCACTGCACGAGATTTACGACGGAAAGGTTCGCATTCGCGACAAGTCGAGCGAGCCGACCGCGGCCGTGAGTCAGGAAGACGCTCAGGCAGCCGCCCTCGCCGCTGCGCTGGGAACCCCGCAGCTCGGGGGATAGTGATCTGCGGTGGCCTTGGAAGGGGAAGAGAAGGTCGACCTTCGAGAGCTTCTTGAACTCGCTCGCCGGTTAACGGGAGCGGTCGAGCGCCTGAATGGAGTTGGCTACAGCGAAGCACCCTACTCCCTCGGCCAATTGCTCGAGGTATTGGCGACCCATCAGGGCACCTTCTTGCACCTCAATGCGGGTTCGCCTCCGATGCTGCGAACCGGAGAGGAACTCGTCCCCATCGGAGAGCATGTCCTGACACCCCAAGACTGCCGCGCCCTGATCAACGGGACACTCTCTCCAGATCAGATTCGACTTCAGGGTCAGGGTCAGGAACTCGACTTCAACTACATGGAGCCCGACCAGGGCTTTCGTTTTCATGTTTATCTGGAGCGAGGCACCCCGGCAGCCTCCATTCGACGGCTAAGAACCGACATCCCCAAGCTTGTGGAGTTGGGACTTTCGGGAGGGGCGGTCGAGAAGTTTCTGGATGCCGAACAGGGCGGCTTGATGCTGCTGGCCGGCAAGCCCCGAAGCGGAAAGATCAACACCTTCGCCGCTCTGATCAGTTACATCAACCACGCGCGTCGAACCCGAATCGTGACCGTCGAACCCCTCATCCAGTTCTGGCACAAAAACGAGCTCTCGACGGTCATTCAGCGAGAACTCGGTAGCGACACCCGAAGCTTTTCCCAGGCGGTGCGACAGGCCGTGCAGCAAGACCCGGACATTCTGGCAGTGGGAGGCATCCCCGACCGTGACACGGCCGAAGTGATCATTCAAGCCGCTGCTGGCGGTCATCTGGTGCTGGCCCTGTTGGATGGGACCAGTTGTGTGCGAGCACTCGATGATCTTTTGTCTGCCTTCTCCAATAGCGACGGTCGCATGCAGCAACTTCTAGCTCGAGTCATGAAACTGGTTGTCTGCCAACATCTGGTGGGCCGAGCTGATGGTCGCGGCCTACTCCCAGCCTTAGAGATTCTGGAGTGCGACGACGCCGTGACCTCCATGATCGCTCACTCCGATCTGCGCGAACTTCACCGCCACATGGTGACCCAGAATATGCAAACCCTGGCCCGCCATCTTTCTCGCATGATCGAGGTCGATTCGGTAAAAGTGGACGAGGCCCTGAAATTCGTGGAGGAGTCAGAACTCGAGATCGGGAGTCCCTCCCAGCTTGAGTTGCCGGCCAGCGAGCCTCAACCGACCTCAGTTGACGACGAGACTCCGCTCATGTCGTGGCTGTAGCTGGGGTTTGCGGCCGACCCCCTAGAACTGGCTGCCGAGCACGTCGAATGGGTCTACATTGACGTAGTCCGCAAACTTTTCGAACGGATCAGGCCGCCCTCTCTTCTTGGGGGACGCCGAGCGGGTCGTTGCCACCGGAGGCTCCGCAGGCGGCGCAGCTGTGGCGTAGGCGGGTTCCTCCATAATGCCTTCATAGAGCTGGTCGAGAGGGGCACCTGACTCAGGTTCGGGAGAGGCTTCGTCAAGGAACCTCGCTTCGGCCGCATCGTTGTCAAGAAAGAAAGCCTCGGCCGCCGCAAACGATTTCAAGAAGGCCCATTGAGTGGTGCGCAAAGCCGTGGAGCGAGCCAACTCCAAACACTCAGGCTGGGATTGCCTTCCGGTTAAAGACGCTATCGGGTCGGGTAGAGGGCCGCTATGGGGATCAAAATCGTCTTCTTCTTCCTGGGGCTGACTCACGCCCGAGACGGGCGGGGGCTCCAAGAACTCGAGAGCCTTGGCCAGCAAAAAAAGGTGACAGTTATAGAAGTCAGGATTGCGGTAACGAAATTTCAGGGGACCCAGAAAACGGTCAAAGGTCCCCCTCACCAAAATGTCCTGAAGAACTTCACGAGCCACCACCTCCCCCTCTAAACCAGGGTAACGAGTTTCGCCCTCTCTCGCACCCTTTTCGGCCTGAAGCCATTCGCGGTAGAGCGGCTGCCAAGTTTTGTAGCCCTCGACGATCTCTTGGGTGACTTCCTCAGAGACTCGGGCCAACGCCACTTCAGATTCTCGCAGAAGGTCCATCATAAGCCCCAAGAGCTGCTCGGCGCCTCGATAGCTTTGGGCCAGATCCTCCTTACGCGTAATGACATAAACTCTCTCGCGAAAACCGGTGATGCCGACTCGTGGTTGGTCACTAAAACGGTAATAGGGATACTCTTCCGCTCGACTGATAGCGATCTCGGCCGTAACCCTACCAGCGTTGCGAGCAGCCTGAACCAGGATAAAACCGTAGTAGTTCCCCGCGAAGCGGCAGCGATAGCCAAAAAGCAAGCTCTGACTGGTGGTCTCGTTGAGGAATCGTTTGTAGTTCTTAAGCTTCTCGGAGGCCAACGCTTCCAGAATGGCGCCGAAGCGGATCGGAGTACGGGTTCCCATTCTTTTTAATTCTGTTCTCCGTAAGGATTCCCCTACAGCAACGGATGGTTGAGGACAAACTCGAAAGCACGAGGCAGATTCTCAGCCACCTCATTAGCAGGGATGCCTCGGCGACCTAGACGTTCTGCCGCTATCGATCCCGCCAACCCGTGAAGAAAGGCTCCCACCACGGCCGCCTCTACGGAGCCAGCCCCCTGAGCCCAAAGCGAGGTCACCAGCCCGGCCAAGACATCCCCCGTCCCACCCTGGGAAAGATAAGAGCCCCCGGTGGAGTTGAGGAAGACCTCACCCTGGGGAGTAGCCGTGACGGTGGGCGCTCCCTTGAGAATCACCACAGCCTGGAACTGCTTAGCGGCAGTGCGGGCACAGGCGACCCGGTCTGATTGGACTT
>CAYRFU010000278.1:4772-9667 GCA_964423525.1 uncultured Burkholderiales bacterium
GCCACCTCCCATCCGAGAAGGCGAGCCATTTCTCCTGGATGGGGAGTGAGAATCCGTGGATACTCGGTGCGGGTTGGCAACCATTGGAGGGCATCGGCATCGACGACCAGGCCAGCCGGCGACGCCTCAAACAGCCCCCGAGCCAAAGCCTCCGCCTCAGACCCACAGCCCAAACCCGATCCGACCAACACAGCATCGCTGGTTGAGACTTGCTGGGACCAATCCGTTTCCTCGCGACTCAAGAAGATCGGCTCCAGCAGGCTAGGCTCAAGCCAGGGCTTGATACTCTTGGGAACGGCCACAAAAGCCAGGCCCACTCCGCCTCTTAGACACCCTAGGGCCGCCAGACCCGCCGCTCCCGGATAGCTTGGTGAACCGACCACCAGAAGAGCTTTGCCACAGCTCCCTTTATGAGAGTTAGAGGGACGCTCCGGAAGGGCACGACAGATCCACTCCCGACCAACCCAATAGGCCTGATCGGAACAGAGAAGATGATGGGGAAATCCGATCTCTTCAACGGTCACCCGTCCACACTGGCTGGCTCCGGGCTCAACAAGAAGACCAAACTTCGGCAAACCGAAGGTCAGGGTCTGATGAGCCTGAACGGCACAACCGAGAAGCCTCCCAGTCTCCGAGTCGACTCCTGATGGGATGTCGACAGCCAAAACCGGTTTACCACTTTGATTGAGTCGGTCCACCAACTCAGCCATGTCTCCGGCAAGGGCGCGGCTCAAACCGGTCCCAAAAAGCGCGTCAAGAACCAGATCGAGGTCGGGCAGGTCACACACAAACTGCTCGCGGGAGAAAACCTCCTCTTTCCAAAGGGCGGCGTTGGTTCCAGCATCGCCGTCCGTTGGCGGGGCTCCGAGAGGAGCATAGACTCGCACATCCTTTCCGTGATGAGCGAGAAGTCGGGCTGCGACATAACCATCGCCACCGTTATTGCCCGGGCCGCAAACCACCCCGATCCGTCTCCCTGGAAAGGCAGCAGCTTGACGAGCCACGGCCCGGCCGGCCGTCTCCATCAGGAGGCGCCCGGGTAGGCCGAAATCCTGAATCGTGCGAGCGTCAATGTCAGCCATTTCGGCGCCGGTCACCACGCCCAGGCAACCCGGCCTCATTAACGAAGAAAACCCCGTCGGAACGGGGCTTCTGAAGTTCAGCTGGAAGCTGGTTAACGCTTGGTCCACTGGAAGCCTTTGCGGGCTCTTTTACGACCGTATTTTTTGCGCTCTTTTTCGCGTGGATCTCGAGTCAAAAACCCTCCGCGTCGGAGTTGGGGACGCAACTCTTCATCAAACCGCAGCAAAGCGCGAGCGATGCCGTGACGAAGAGCGCCGGCCTGACCGCTCATGCCCCCCCCGTGAACCCGGGCGTGAACGTTGAACTTGGCTAGAGTGTCGGTCGCCTCAAGCGGCATACGAACCAGAATGTGCTGGGTCTGACGAGGAAAATGATCTTCATAGGTCTTCTGGTTGACGAAGATTCGGCCATCGCCTGGCACGAGTCGGACCCGCGCGATAGCGCGTTTGCGGCGCCCGGTAGCGGAGTAGACAATCGGTCCAATGGTTACGTTCAGCTTGCTCACGAATACTTACCTGGTTCCCTTTCAGTTCGACTCTAGAAATTTCTGAGGCTGTTGAGCTGTGTGCGGATGAGCCTCGGCGGCATAAAGCTTCAGCCGCTTGAGCCTCCGGTCGCGGAGTCTGTTCTTGGGCAGCATTCCGCGCACGGCCGCGCGCAGGATTCTTTCAGGAAAGGTGTCCCGCATCTCCTCGGCGGTCGTCTCTCTCAGCCCGCCGGGGTAGCCCGAGTGACGGTAGTAGCGCTTCTGCTGCCACTTCTTCCCTTTGAACTCGACCTTGTCCGCGTTGGTGACGATGACGAAGTCGCCCACATCGACATGCAGGGAAAAAGACGGCTTATGCTTGCCTATCAGAACCCTAGCAATCTCGGTGGCTAGTCGCCCGACGGTCTTACCCGTGGCGTCGACTTCATACCAATCTCTTTTTACTTCATCTGGTTTGAGGTGAAAAGTCTTCATGCTTCCTCCGACGCCCGCTCGGGACGCGTTGCTCCGCAACTTTTGGCGAAAATAAACTGCCCCCGACGGGGCAGGAGCCCGCCTATATTAATACAGAGCCTGGTGACTGTCAAGCGCTGGGGGCGAAACGAAAAAAAGGCCCGGGGGCCTCTTTTTGAGTTAGTTGGTCGAGTGACGGTTAAGCGCGGATGTAAGAGTCGAACTGATTGACGCCTTTGTCTCCAGTTTTCATCTTGTTGACAGCTACGTCTTGCATAATTTCAAACTGTTTGGTCTGAAGGTCTTGCATAATCTTGAAGCGTTGCATTTGCTGCTTCTGGGCGTCAGCCATCATCTGCGTCTGAATGGTTTGGGCCTGCTGGGCATCTGAGGCGGCCATCTGCTGTTGGGCTGCTGCGTTAGCAGCTCCACCCGCTCCACCTCCGAATAGGCTACTGCCCGCAGCTTGACCTAAGCCTTGGCCGAGGGCACTTCCCATACTTCCCATAAGTTACCTCCTTGAGAGACTCGCGCCGTTCGAGTCCGGTTCTTTATCAAGATACTACAGCTTCAGAGGCGACTCTGTCTCAGGTTGACGTTAACTTATTGTAACCAATGTTACAAACATGTGCCGATCTTGTAACGCGGATGGCTACATATGGAACTTGACCTCCACCTCTTCCAAACAGTCTTCCACGTAGAGATAGAGTTTGTAGAACTTTTTGTTGGCCTCTTCATAGGTTTGAAGACCCTGATCAAGGAGCTTCTCGTTGCCCTCGTTTAGGTAGGCCAGGAAGGTTTCTATCCCTTCCATAAACATCGCCATCGACTCATCGATACCGGCGACGAGATCTTTTTCGAGCACTTTGAAGTCTTCGCTGTGCTCGTAGCAGGCCCGCAAGTCGGAAGCCTCTTTCTGCAGAATCTGGTAGACCGCCTTCAAGTAACGCTCGTAGATCTCAGGAGTCCATTCGCCCGAGCGCAGTTTTCGAATACCCCATCGCATCGACTCGATCTTCGCTTCGGTGTATTGAATGGAGACCTCCCTTCCTAAAGGCGCGCGGCCGTTTCAATCTTAGCCGCCTTCCTCTCTTAGGTGCGCCATCCTGCGGGCTATCACCTTCTCATAGCCGTGGTCGCTGGGCTGATAAAAACGACTCCCAACCATCTGATCAGGCAGGTATTGTTGCTCCACGTAGCCCTTGGGAAAATCGTGCGGATAGAGATAGCCGCGACCATGGCCTAACTGGGCTGCCCCTTTGTAGTGACCGTCGCGAAGATGGAGGGGCACGGCTTCGTTATCGACCTTATCGAGGGCTCGCTCGGCCTCGAAGTAGCTTTGAAGACTGTTCGATTTGGGAGCCGTGGCCAAATAGCCGGTAGCCAGGGCTAGATGATATTTGGCTTCCGGCAAACCAACCCATTCGAGCGCCCGGGCACATCCGGACACCACCGAGATGGCCGAAGGATCAGCTAGACCCACATCTTCAGCGGCCAGGATAAGCAATCTTCGCATAATGAATTTGGGGTCCTCGCCACCGCGAACCATCCTGGCCAACCAAAAAAAAGCGGCGTCCGGGTCGGAGCCCCGAATCGACTTGATGAAAGCCGAGGTCACGTCGTAATGAGAGTCCCCCCCTTTGTCATAGCGGACGGTTTTGCGCTGGCTCGCTTGCTCGACCAGAGAGAGGTCGAGGGTAAACTGCCCTGATTCTCCGTAGCCCGCTGACTCGACCGCCAGCTCCAGGGTATTGAGAGCGGTCCGGGCGTCCCCTCCGGCCGTGGCGACCAGGTGTTCGACAGCCTCAGGTTCCACCTCTATCGAGAGCCTTCCGTAGCCCCGGTCCGGGTCTTGGAGAGCTCTTTGGACCAGGGATTTGAGGTGAGCGGAAGTCAGCTTCTCCAAGCAAAAAAGTCGGCTCCGGCTCAAGAGCGCCTGATTGACTTCGAAATAGGGGTTCTCGGTGGTCGCTCCCATCAGGAGAACCGTCCCTTCCTCAACGTGAGGAAGCAAAGCGTCCTGTTGGGCTTTGTTGAAACGATGGATTTCATCCACCAACAACAACGTTCTCCGACCTTGCCTGCGCCGTTCTTCAGCCTCGGCCACCACCTTCCTCAACTCTTTAACCCCGTCGATGACGGCGGAAAGCTTGGTGAAATGGCACGAGGCCGCTTTCGCGATCAGGTGAGCCAGGGTCGTCTTCCCCGTTCCTGGGGGGCCCCACAACAGAATCGAAGAAAACAGTCGATCCTCTTCGATGGCCCGCCGGAGCAGCGTCCCCGGCCCGACCACCTTCTCCTGACCCAAGTATTCTTCCAGGCTGGCCGGACGCATCCGAGCCGCCAAAGGCATCCGGGGATTCTTGGGCGACTCGGAGGCGAAAAAAGAGAGTTGCTCGGTCACTCCTCGACAACCACAAAAATGGTCTGACCTTGCCGCTCCAACAGGAGGGCTAAAGCTCCTTGCGAGCTATTCACGGCCGCTACAAAATCATCCGCATTCTGGACCGGCTGGTTGCCGAGCTTGCGAATGATATCTCCCGGCCTCACTCCTGCCCGGCGAGCCGGAGACGAGGCGAGAACGTCAACCACCAGGATACCGTCGGCGTTTTTGGTGCCCAGTTGTGCGGCCAAATCGGGGTCCAGGTCCCGCACTCGGACTCCAAGACGGGGACTGTCGTCACTGCTCTCTTCCCGAAATGACACTTGCTCGTCAGGACGCTGGCCCACTTCGATCTCAAGCTGTTGCTGGCGCCCGTTTCGAAAAACCGTCAACCTGGCCAGACTGCCGACCGGTGTGCGAGCGACGAGGTCGAGCAACTCGCGGTCCGAGCGCACCGGAGCTCCGTTGATGGCGGTGACAACGTCCTGG
>CAYRFU010000279.1:0-9645 GCA_964423525.1 uncultured Burkholderiales bacterium
AAACACACAATAGCTCAACCAAAGGAAAGAAAGCAGTGACGGTCGTCGCTGATTTAGAGAGGGTAGAGTGCCCGAGCGAGATGTAGGCTGCCGAGGCGCTTAACCCTGTTTGGGTAGGAGCAGTCCAGCGTCTTCTAACAGCTTCTCATCCGGGCTTTTGCCCCAGATGAGGCTGACGGCCAGGCCGGTCAAGCTGGTGCCAGCTCCGTAGAGAACCAGCGGGGCGGCGGCCGGAAGAAAGGCTGCGCTTAGCATCAGGGCGCTGCCCGTGGCGATGAGGCCGTGACCCGCTGCTTTGCCGTTGTCGCCTTCTTCCAAGGCTTTGAAGGCTCCATAGCTTGAGACCACGGTACTCAAAGCCGTACCCACCGGCCCGATCACCTGGCTGGTGGTGAGCAGCATATCAGCAACCTGGCCGTGCTGCAAAGCTCCCGCCAGGAAAGGCAGATGGGTCATCTGAGACACGGACCCTCCTGCCTGAAGCAGGTCGGAGGCGAACTTGACCTTGTCGCTATCGGTTTCCAACTCGTTGCTGAAGGCGGTCACCAGACTGGTGCCGACCAGAACCGAGCTGAGCATACCGGCCTCGTCCGCCTTGGCCACCCAGCCGAGGGCCTGGTTTAACTTGTCGGGAGCATGGCGTTTCAGGCCATTGGCGATCTGGGTGATGTTCTGCCCGGTACTGGCTAGTTGGCCAACGTCTTCGGCGCTCAAAATGAGATCGGCCACCACTTTAGCATCCTCACGCGATAGGGTCTGCACGTCGGCCACAGTGCTGGCCGCCACCAGCCCGTCGGCGATGCGGCTCCTATCGCTCTTGTGGAGGTGCTTGAAGGCCTGGGCCGCCGAGTTGTCGAGAATTGTCCGGCTGATGTCCCCGGCAGCGTCCGGGTCGAGGGAGGTAACCTTACCCAGTTCTTGGGCCATGACAGCGGCCGCTTCTTGGGGTGAGAGCTGGGCTAGCTTGTCATGGAATTGCGAACCCGTCAGGTAAGCCTTTTGCTTTTCGAGAGGGCCGGTTGCGCCGGCCTGGTCGACGCTGTCGGCCCGCATACGGTCGAGGCGCTTCTGCAGGTCCTGATCACGGGTGACCTTGGTGAGATTGGCCTCAAGCTTCTGGCGGTTGACCCGGTCAGCCAGTTTGTGATCGGGATCATCGGCGATGGTCTTGGCGCGCAAAAGGCGGTCGAGCTGAACGATCGGGGTCGGCAACCCGCGATCATCCTCAACAGCGCGCCGAAAATTTCCTCGGTAGCGTTTGGTCGCTTTGTCGACCAGAGCCTGGCTGAGGGGAGCGTCGCTTTCTTGTGAGGATCCGGTGAATAGATCCAAGAGGTCGTCCAGGAGGTCAGGACCCTCCTGGCCAGGTGGAGTCGGGGCTGACGCCCTTTGATGAGCGGGGTTGGAGCCGCTGGTAATAAGCCCGGTTCTCATAGCTCCCCGAGTAAACCAGACTTACCTTATTGGGTGCTGAAATTCAACTATGCGGCGCAGAACGGGGCACGGGTGCCACAGGCGGTCAAGCGATTCGCCATCGAGCTGAACCAGTTCGTGGGGTTGGGGTCGAACTTTTGGCCTGCTGCCTCAACTTCGATGATGCGGCCCATTAGAGCTTTAACCGGGAGCTTTTCGGTGCCGTGCTCGGTGGCCAATTCCAAAGTGGTGAATGGACCGATGTGGGAGCGCACGAAGCGTCGCAGTGCGATCCCGTCTCGGGAGCGAATGACGACGTAGTCGCCGGCCCGGAGCTTGAAGAAGCTGGCCGGTTCCACCGACACTCGAGCACCGTCGGGAATCTGGCTAGGGAGGTCGGATTTGGCAACCTTCAGGCGACGTCCCGTCTCCAAAGCACCGGCCGACTGGATATCGTTGTTGACTGCGATCTTCATTCCTGCGTAGTTCATTTCGTTTCCTCCTGAGACCATTGTAGAGGAGACCGAATCGGGGGCGTTAGGAGCCGACTCACATTGTGAACTAGCTCACAGCAGCCTGATGCGGCGTTCGCTATACTTTCGGTATGAACGATCACACTTCATGGTTTAGCTTTCTTGAAAGCCTCGGTCAGCCGGTTCCTCAGCCGACGCCGACTCTTTGCCCAGGGCCTGACGAGAACGAAAAGTCTCTCGAACGGGTCCTCAGCTAGAGCTCGACCGACTTGGAAAGAGAACGGAGAAAAGCAGCGCGGTAAGGGTCCATCTCCTCGACCTCGATGACGGCCTCGCCGGCATCTTCGGGGCCGTGATGAAAACGGCGCAGTAGTTCGAGTTCGCCCGCGTCGAGCCAGACCCCGTGGCCGTCGCTACAAGCATCAATCCAGGTGCCCGAGGTCTCCTCGAACTGATAGTTCGACATCGGGAGTCCGCAACAAGCGCAGGCCCTGGGACTTTGGGACTCGGAAAAGGTGTGTATCCCGGGAGGCGCTTCAGCCGTCTCGATCCGGTTATCGGCTCTTTCAACCAGCATCGAAAAGACGACTCTGGGAATCCAGAGCCCTTCGCAAGTGGGGCAGCGAAAAGCTTCAGGGCCCTGTTCGAGGCCGCCTCTCCGGCATTCTGGGCAGGTGGTCGGGATCGAGGTTGGCCCCGACGAGGTGCCAAATTGTGAGAACAGGGCCCGAAAAAAGCCCATCAGCCCTGGGCCCCAAATCGCTTTAGAGAGCGAGCTTGTCGTTTGGCCACCGGTTCTAGGTTGAACAAAGGCTTGATGCTTCGAACCATGAGGCTGGGTTCTCGTTCGGGGAAGAACTTCCCCCGACCCGTCGAAAGCGCTGCTATGAGTGACACCGCCGCGGCCAAGCGCCGCTTTGCCGAACTTCTGGTCAAACGAGGAGCCAACGTCCAAAGAGACCAACAGGTGCTCGTCTTGGCCGAGCCTTCCTGTATCGACTTGGCCGAGATGGTGGCCGAGTTTTGTTACCAACGGGGCGCGCGCTTCGTTGATTACACTGTTCGACTCCCTCGCATTGATCGCCATCACCTGCTCGGTGCCCCGCCCGATCGCAAGACCTACGTGCCCGTCTATCAGACGGTTCAGATGGACCAGCTGGTCGATTCGCGAGGGGCTTTGATAGCGCTGCGAAGCCAGGATGAACCCGACCTTTACGACGATTTCGACGAGGAGCAGCAAAAAGATCTCAATCAGATGCTAGTGGCCAGGCGCGAAGCCGTTCGGCGCTACCGGGAAGAAGGAGTCCTCAAGCGGCAAGTCGGCTGGTGTCTGGCCGGGCCGCCCAGTCCCAAGTGGGCCCGCCGAATTTTCCCTGAGCTCAGCCCACAAGAGGCAGTAGATGCGCTCTGGGGAGAGATTTTTCGCATGACCTTCGCCGATCAGGACGATTGCCTGGAGCTCTGGAGTGAGCATCTCGACCGACTGACTCGGCGGACCGAGAAGCTCAACCAGATGGGAGTCAAGACGTTGCGCTTTCTTTCCGAGAAGAACGGGACCGACTTAACCGTGACCCTGTCCCAACAAGCTCGTTGGGTCAGTGGCCGAAAACAGACCGCTCACGGCATCGACGTGTGTCTCAATATTCCCACCTTCGAGGTCTTCACGACGCCGGATTGGCGAGGAACGGAAGGCACGGCGGCGGTGACCCGACCGGTTATGATCAACGGCATCCTGGTGGAAGGCCTCAGAGTGGTCTTTCGTCAGGGCGAAATCGTCGAGGTGTCAGCTGAACGCAACGGGGGGGCTTACGAGGCTCTCATCAACACCGTCGGCGACCCCACCGCCAAGCGACTGGGGGAGGTCGCCCTGGTAGGCGTCGATTCCCCCATTTTTCAGAGCGGCCGAATTTTCGAGCATACCCTTTACGACGAGAACGCAGCCTGCCATATCGCTACCGGAATGGCTTATACGGTGGGCCTTGACCGAGGCGACGACCTGACCCCCCAGCAACTCGATCAACTCGGTTTTAACCGCCAGGCCAAGACCCATCAAGATGTGATGATCTCTGATGAAACCACCACGGTGTTTGCTGATGACCAGCCGATCCTGGTGGAGGGAGCCTGGGTGGCAGAGTTTCAGTAGAACGGTAACATACCAGAAAAGCGCGCGCCTTTTAGGGCGCGGTAAATTGGACCGTGATTATCCTCTCTGTATCATCCCCGACTCCGCCTACGCACCAACGTTCTCGACCCTCTTCAGTGTCGCCTGGAGAGCCCTCTGACCAGTTGGAGGGCGAACCCGACTTTGGCCTTCTGTTGGAAGAGCTAGCCCGCCAGGGGGCGCGGTTTGCTCTCTACGGTCGGTCCGGGTATGTCTCTCCTCGCGGCCAGGGCGTCCAGGCGGCCGAACGGTTTTTGGATAATCGGGCTATCGGACCCCAGTTCTTAAAGTTCACTCCGCCCCGTTCTCGAGAGTCGATCGAGGTAAAAGACCCCGAGCGTTTCAAGCTGTGGCTCCAGCATCAAGACGATCCCCATTATGTCGACTTGCTAGAAAGCTACGATGCTCGCGTGCGCCGCTACGACCTCAAGCCTGAGCAAGCTCGACGGTATTTCCACCGCCTCTCAACTTTACTAGAGAAGCGAGGGGAGGGGAGTCGTGTCAAAGAGTTTGATCGGAACCTGAGTCATCGGTTCTGGTCTCGAGGGCTTCACTTCGAAGCCAAGCTTGAGGCCATCACAGCCCTCTTGCTGGGCCGCGAGCTAGACCTACGTCAAGCCACCCGCATGCTCGATCGGGCAGTCGAGGCAAAGGTATCGCTGCAACCGTTTTCCTGGCTCGAACCTGACGAGTTGGTAGAGCTTGGTCGGGTCTGCCAGCAGGACGAGCCCCTTTTCGCCGTCGCTGTAGAGAAGGCCGACGGTCAACCTGAGCTGGCTGAGATGCTTCATCAGGGCCGCAGGGCTCTGCTAGCTCCCGACGGTCAAGCGGGCTTACTCCACTACACTCAGGAGCCGGAGCTAGGGGAGCGGATCTATGAGTTGAAGACGGTCGACCCTGATCTCTTTGAGGGTCTGGTCGACTGGCTAGACCGAAACTTCCCCACCGACCTGGATTTTGATCAAGTCTGGGAGAAAGTCCTGGAGGAAAGCCTCTACGGAAGTCTGGGTCCCCAAGACATCCATCTCCATCAGGAAGAGGATTTCCTGATTATTGGCGACACCGTGGTTGACCGAAGTTAGGGCCTCTCTGACAAAGGGCTGAATACCGGGTTGTATAGCCTACCCGCTTGCGGGTCAGAGGCGCGACGCAGTCGGGGCCCTTAGCCATCCGCGGGGAGTCTGGCGCCGATAATCCGGATGGTGTCTACCGACACTCCGGAGCGGGTTCCGCCGCCGTCGGTCACCAGACGGAACCGAAACTGGACTTTTTTATCCTCGAGGTGGGACATGTCAAAACGGGTAGCTCGAAAATCTCTATCCTGGGCCCAGACCTGGCTGATTCCCACCCAGTCCTCTCCGTCTTCTGAGGCTTCGACGAAGAGAGCGTCTCCCGGAGCCAGGTCGACCTTGTATTCGAGCTCCATGGTGGGCGCACCGAATCCTTTCAGGTCGACAAAGGGCGAGACGAGAGAGGTGTTGCTGTTGTTGTCGTAGTCGTGCCCAGGACTGTCTGACCAAACCAGCCCTCGGCCCGGGGCCTTCTCCTGAGCCCAGCTGCCGTCACCGGTCCAGCCGCTCTCCTCGGAATCCATATCGTTCTCATAGAGAGTCGTGAAGCCTGGGATCACGATTTCGCGAGTCGAGATTTCCGATTTGTTGCCGACGTTGTCGATGGCCCGAAGTCCAACGTGGAGGGTGAGGTCTTCACTGCTAGCAGGTCGGAACTGGTTGAGTTGATAGAGCTCACCCACGGCCAACCGATTGGGCAGATTGGTGCGGTTAGGTAACTCTTCAAACTGCTCCTGGGTCAGGATAGGGTCGGTGGAAACTTTCAGTTCGAAAGCGGAGGCTGCCTGGCCACACCAGCCGTCGTCGCCAGGGACCGTCCACTGAAGATTGAAGGTCTCGGGGTTCAGGTCGGTCATTCGCAAGTCGTTGGGCACGGCCGGCGGAATGGTGTCTGTCTCTAGACTCTTGGCCAGGTCGATCCGTCCACCGCTGTTGGAGACCTCGGTCAGTTTAGGGTCTAGCTCAGAGTTGTAAATCAGGCGGGCTCGGACTTGCCCGGGCGTCGCTTCCGGGAACTGGCTCGCGATCAGCCCGGCTGCTCCCGTTACGTGGGGAGTGGCCATCGAGGTTCCGCTCTTAAAACCGTAGTCGTCGGGGACGGTCGAGAGAATGTCCTGGCCGGGAGCGGCGACGTCCGTCTGGAACTTCCCGTAGTTTGAGAACTCGGCTCGCTCGTCGTTGTGGTCGGTGGCGGCCACCGAGACGATGTGGTTGCCCCGATAGCCGGCCGGGTAGAGCGGCCCCAGGTCTGTGTTGCGACCGTTATTGCCGGCCGCCGACACGTGCAACATGGGACTCTCTTCGAAGACTTTGGCCAACACTTCGTTATAGCCACCGCCCCAAGAGTTGTTGGCGATGGTGGCGCCGTGGTCTTCGGCGTAGAAAACACCGCGCACGATGGTGTCGGCTGTGGTGCTTCCGGCGTCGGAGAAAATCTTGATCGGCATCAGACGGGCCTGCCAGTTGACCCCCACGATTCCCAGGTCGTTGTTGCCTTCGGCAGCGATGATACCGGCTACGTGAGTTCCGTGGCTGTGACCATCACTGGGGTCTCCGTTATTGTCGTAAGCGTTGTATCCGTGAATGTCGTCGACAATCCCGTTGCCGTCGTCATCCAGGCCATTCCCAGCGATCTCCTGGGGGTTGGTCCAGAGATTGTTGCGAAGGTCGGGGTGGTCCAGGTCCATCCCTGTGTCGAGGATGGCGATGATCGGTCCATCCTCGCCGTTGCCGGTGGTGATTTCCCACCCCTCCCGAGCGCCGATGTCGGCTCCTGGAGTTCCGCCGCTCTGACCGGTATTCTCGAGAGCCCACTGACGGGGGTCGAGGTCATTGGGAGAAGGCTCGTCCTCAAAGAGAGAGTAGCGCTCATTGACGTCGGCAGCATCCACTCGCTGGTCCTGGCGAAGGTCGCTGAGCACCTCGGCCATATCCTGGTCAGGGGTGAGTTCGACCAGAACGATATCTCGATACTGCTGGGTGGCGGTCAGACCGTGACCGGCTAAAGTTGAACGGAGTTCGGCGTCGTCTTTCAGGCTGACCAGAAGTTGCCCCGGCTCGTAGTCTCTTTCGGCCAAGTCCTGTCGGACGGTGTTGGGTTCGATTTTTCGATGAGCGGCCAGACGTTGAGGTGTGACTTGCATGATGGCTCCCTACGCCTAATTTGTCGCAATCCTATGGGGAGTGGGGCCGGGCGAGGTAACCAGAATGTAAATTGTTGCCGGATTTAGCTCTTGGCCTTCTGGAGTTCTTCTCGGGTGACGAACCCATCACCGTTGCCGTCTATTTTGGCAAAAGCTTTGCCGTAGGCACCGAAGCGACGGATCTTGGCGGTCTTGCCCAGGCCATGCTCGGCATTGAGGTTGATGAAGGTCTCAAACTCTG
Organism: uncultured Burkholderiales bacterium; assembly: GCA_964423525.1. Classification (GTDB taxonomy): domain Bacteria; phylum Vulcanimicrobiota; class Xenobia; order Xenobiales; family JADMJV01; genus CAYRFU01. The sequence continues at coordinate 7,503 of CAYRFU010000279.1, forward strand.
TGCGGTCGAGTTTTTGGTCAGCGTTGGCGTCGGCGGATTGGAAGTTGATCTTGGCCTGGTCTTGGTCTGGTTCTTGGCCCCAAGCAGGCCCGGCCCCCATAAGAGCCAGCAGCAACCCTGCTAGGACGAAGAATTTTCTTGGGCTTAGTGGGGACACGGACATTGATGACACTCCCTTTTTTACCGGAATCGCGGGGGCTTTGGCAGCCCAGGCCTGTTGACCTTCCCAAGGGCGCACGACCCGACCTATGACATTTTTGTGACGGTAAGGGGCTATCGTGGAATCCGGTAAACTCGCTTTTAAGGAGTCGTTATGAAGGCATCGGCTGGTCGACCATTGGAACTGGGCAGGGCTGTTCGCTACTTGGCCCGTTATGAGGTCGCCAAGAAGGTGGCCCTTGGCTCTCAGAGGTGGCAAGGCGGCTTGAAGGGTCAACCGAGAGTGGCGCTTGAAAGGCCCACCGTGCTGGTCCCGGGTTTCGGCTCGAGGTGTCCCTCGGAGGAGTTGGAGCCGCTGGTCGACCATCTCGGTCCGGCCTATTATGTCAAAGAGGGTCGGTTCTACTCTGACCCAACCTGCGACACTCTGGTCCCTAATCCGGATGGTGATCAGAAGTTCTTCCGAATGGTTCCGACTCATCCGTTCCTCCATCCGACCGAGGCGGCTGAAGGACTGGCTCAGGGCCTGGAGGCGATCCGTTCACTCCATCCCGGACCCCCCGATGCCATCGGACACAGCATGGGCGGTCTCACACTTCGTACCTTTCTCGACCAGAACGATGAGCGACTCGGCCAGGTCGGCCTGGCGGGAACGCCTCATCAGGGAAGTCGGATGGCCACCACTGCCTGGAAGGTTCTCACCGAAGAGGTTGGCTGGGCCATCGCCCTTTCCGGTCTTCCTGCCGTGGCCGTAGGGCCGCTCTCCGCCCTGCGATGCGCCCGGGAGTGTCCCGATGCCAACCCGTTTCTCGACGACCTGAACTCTCGGTTCGAGGCTCAGAGAGCCAAGACCGAGGGGTTCCTCACCGTGGGCGTGGAAGGCTACACAACACCGGGCTTCACCGACCGCGGTGTCGAGACCGGAGACGGATTAGTGGCCAAGAGTAGCCTGATCCTGGGCGATGCCCCGGTCAAGATGCTAGGCCCTGGCCGGACCCGGCTTCACCACACCATGATGTCGGACCCTGACGTTTTTCAGGCTTTCGCCGACCACTTCAACTGGGGCCCAAATAGCTGTCAAGACGTTTTCGAGCTTCGCTGTCGTTGAGGTCGAGTTCCCCTCTCCAGCGGGTGCCCAGAAGCAAAGCTTTTCCGAGCTTGGTGGTGGTACCGTTCAGGGCCACCGGTAAGGCCAGGTCGGCGATGGCTCTCTTTGAGAAGGCGGCAATTCCAGTCGAGAGAGTCTTCCTTCGAGTTTACGAAAAATTCGGTCCGTCTCCCCGGGAGAGCTCGGTTTGAATCCGTATTTCGCCTAAACGTAGCCTCCCGCGTCGAGTCCGGCTGTGAGCCGGATTTTCTGAACTCCAATCTTTTCGTAGAATGGTAGAATTCTTCTCAGAAGATGCTTGGAGAGGCCGCCTCCCTGGGCCTCGCATTCAGCCGAAAGAGGATGTGCTCGGCCTCTGAAGTGCCATCCGGGAAGAATCGAAGAGAGCGGGTTAGCGATCCGATTGGAGCACCGCTCCCTCAGGGCATTCCCGAACCGCAACTCGGGCTTGGTCGAGACGGGCAGGGCAACCTTCGAGCATCGATTCGAAGAATCTGTCGGCGGTGAGTCCTGTCTGTCTTTGCCAGCCAGCATTCAGGCTTGGGCTGAAGCTCGTCGTTTTGGTGCGACACTCAGCTCGTCCGGGCCACGCTTGGGTGCTCAGGTCGAGGGCCGAGGTCAGCGCACTATGGATTTCAAAAACTGCGGCATGATAGACGCCGCCTAGATTCCCCAGGACACCGGTGAAAACTGCCAGGCTTTGAGAGCGTAAGAACCCCACCAGCCGAGACAGTTCTCCTCGCGCTTGAGGGATGAAACTCTCTTGGGGATAAGGTTGGACCGGGCTGGCTTCGTCTCGAACGGGTTGGGCTCGCGGACTCTTGTTGCCGGATTTAGCTCTTGGCCTTCTGGAGTTCTTCTCGGGTGACGAACCCA
>CAYRFU010000280.1:0-9600 GCA_964423525.1 uncultured Burkholderiales bacterium
ATCAGGAATTCCTTCCAAATCTTGAAGAAAAAACAAGTTCCGTGCATCGCTTACGGTGTACGATCACGCTCTCGGAGTGGCCTGTCGCAGTGTTCAAGTGGTCGACAGGCCTCTCTGTTTTTTTTGGGCTCAGGCCCGGTGAGAGGCTGGTTAAGTCGAGATCATATCGATATTATGCGGCCATGGCAAACATGGGTTCGAGTTAAAAGAGTGTCGTCTGCACCCCCAGATCTAGAGGCTATTTAATCCAGGCGTCTACACACAACATCAGCGACACCCGAGGGGCTAAGTCCAGTGTGGTCCGTGTAGGTCACCGGATTACTGGCCCCGTACGGAAATAGGTTGAGCCCACCGCTGAACCCAATCGGGTCCTTATTGAGAAACCTGCCTAAGGCAAAGTCGTAGAACCTCTGCCGCATATATAGCAGGTCCGAGTCAGCCCGATCATCGTGGACCACGAGCCCATCAACATAGGTCTTGGGCGAGTCATCCCCGGTATGGGTCTCCAAGACCCCCCAGGCATCGTGAACATACTCACCCACGGTGGTCCCAGACTCGTTCACCAACAGCCGCACCGACGAAAGACCGTCATGGGCAAACCAGAAGAACCGTTCAGAAACCCACGTGGGTTTTTCTAAAAAAATCGCCAACTCGACTCAAAACAGCAAAATCGAAGACCAGCAAAAAACGGCCCATCAGAGACGCAGCAAGACCTCCAGAAGCGGCCCATCGAGAAATTCTGAAGTTTTTCTCAGAACGACCTCAACGACGCCCGGAGATCATCGCGCAGAAAGCTGAAAAACCCTATGGCCAAGCCGTTTAAAGGCGTTCTCAATTTTGACGAACAGAAGTGAGAAATCGTAAAATGGGAGCCTGGAAACGCCCAATCTCAGCCACTGGAATCAGGACTTCATTCAAACGCTCTCCTCCGACAGACTCCACCAACTCACCCGTCGCGCCATCTCGACAACGGTGGCTTTCCGAGTCTTGCTCGGTCGCTTTCTTCTCGAGGTTAGAAGGCGGAAGCTCTATCGAGAATTCGGCTGTAGCTCAACTCAGCACCACAGAGCTGAACCTGGTCGTCGGAAACACTATCAAGGCGATACCAACCTGCCCCGCCTCCGGTGAGTGGGGTTGGACCTGGTCCTGCGTCGCCGGTAGCAGAGTCGATCCTTTTCACCTCCTGGAGTGGGGCTATGTCCCTGTTGGGTCCGGGGCTGACACCTATTCAGCCTCTTACATATCCGCCTCCGGGCCTGACAACTACACGATCTTCTGCGCGGGACGTCATCACGCTCATCTGTCGATCACGCAGCCAAACTACCCCCAGTATACCGCCGTCGAAGGCCTGATTGAGAGGCCCTAGCGAGGCGTCCCTAAGGAAAGCAGGGACTATCTCTTTTGTGCAGAATTCTTTGCATCGTAAAGCTAAGGAGGGTCCCCCCGTGAATTTGAAAGTCTCTCAGCTCCGTATGATCGGACAAGCCCACCTCTACAAGACAGAATACCGTCATCAGTTCATCGATGTGACGGACCGGGCTCTCGAGCTGGTGGGGGGGCTTGAGATCAGCACCGGCCAGTTAACGGTTTTCAGTCGCCACACCACGGCCGGCATTATCATCAACGAAGCCGAACCTTTGTTGCTCAACGACCTCAAGAGGTTCCTGGACCGGATAGCGGGGCCAGGGGAGTTTTATGAGCACGACGATCTGACCAGAAGGACGGTCAATCTTGTGGAGGGCGAACCTCCCAACGGACATTCCCACTGCCAGCATCTTGTCATCGGGTGTTCCGTCACCGTTCCCGTCCTGGAAGGAAGCCTCAAGTTAGGTCGTTGGCAGCGAATTTTCTTGCTCGAACTCGACGGCGCTCGGGAACGTGAAGTGATCTTCCAGGCCCAGGGATTCTAGCCCATCACTTGACGACAAACTTGTCTCCGTCATCGGCCAGGTGGACGGGGCCCTGGAATTCCTTCAACCCATCTCGATACATGGTTTCGACCACATAGCTGTCGGGTGGCGGGGCGAAATGATGGAGGACTAGCTTTTTAACTTTGGCCCGTTCAGCCAGAGCTGCCACGCGCTCGCAGCTCGTGTGGTAGTCCTGGATGTCGTGGATGATCTTGGCGTTTCTCTCCATTCCGATGTCTTTCAGTTCCTTCTCGAGCATCTTTTGGAAAGGGACTAACAAGACTTCATGGAGCAGAAGATCACAGTCTTTGGCCATTTCTTCCACCAGGGCATTCTCTTTGGTATCCCCGCTGATGACGATTCTCTTGCCCTGGTAGTCGATCGCATAGCCTACGGCTGGTTCGATCGGATGGTGGTCCACGTCGAAGGCCGTGATGGTGATTCCGTCTTTCTCAAAGACGACTACCGAGGAATCTTGCTCGACGTGAAACTCCTCGGGTCTCGCGTTGGCTTTTGAGATGTCCATGACTTCCGGACCGTGATGGTCCACCCGGTACTGGTTCTCAACAGCTAAAAAGGACTCTGCCGCTTTGACCAGAGAGGTTAGGCCATCAGGCCCGTAAACGAAAAGGTCCTCGGTTCTACCCATCACCCAGGAGCGACTGATCATGTTGGGCAGGTCCATCATGTGGTCGGAATGATAGTGGGTGAGAAAAATACCGTCCAGCTCGCGTAAGGGAAGTCTAAACGTCTCACACTTTTGAACGACTCCCGCCCCAACGTCGACCATGAAAAAATACCCGTTAACGAAAACGGCCGTTCCGGTTTGGGCTCGGTCTCCGGGTAGCGGGCTTGCCGTCCCTACCGTCACGACCACGATCGCGTCGTCTTCATAGAACGACTCGGAATTGACTCCGATGACCTCGAGTTGCTGACGAATAACGTAAGGCACCAGGCTTTCAGGATTCGTTTTCAGGAAGAGCCAAAGGCCGGCAGCCAGGACGGCCAGGACAGAGGCAGCTATGATGGTGATTTTTTTCATGAATTCGGAGGCCTCCAGGGTTCCAGTTCGCAAAGCCCCCCGCCCAGGAAAAGATGATGCCACAGTTGGGTGGAGAGAGCCCCGACAAAGGCCACCTCCCGACCCATATGAGGGGGGAGACGAGAGGGGTATCGCTTCAAGAAATCGCGCACAAACAACACCCGGTCGGTCTTGAAGTAACCCGTTTTGTCGAGCGATTCTCGACTCAAGAGTTGAGCCACGAAGGGCGGCTCCGGTTCCAGGAATGAGCCGGAATAGCGAGCTCGGAAGATGCTTTTGGGGCGAGCCGCGATCTGGTTGGGCAAAAACTTGGCCGCCACTTTGCGCAAGAGGTGTTTATCCTGGCGGAGTCCTTTGAGCTTATAGGCCGGACTGAGCCGAGCGCAAAAGGCCACCACGTCCTCGTCCAGGAAAGGGAACCGCGTTTCCACCGAGTTGGCCATGGCCGGCCGGTCTCCCTTATGGGTCATCAAAAGACCGTTCAGCATCACTTTGTAGCCAAGATAGAGAGAGCGATTCAGAGGATCCCAGCTGGCCATCCTCTGGGTATCGAGTTCGAGATCGTCGGCGGCGACCCGGCCTTCCATCCGTTCCAGCGTCTCGGGGGTATAGAGAGAATCGCCCGAGAGGCTGCAGGCGGCGTAGAGGTCGGAGGTCGCATGGTAGCCTCCCATCGCTTGATAGCGTCGCTGGTAGCGTTCCCACCCGAATCGTGAGAAGCGACCGAAGACTCTTTTGCGCCAACGGTCAGCCAAGCCGAGGCGATCGAGCACTGAAAGGCAGCGGTGGACTTTAAACCAGGGATAGCCAGCCAGGGCCTCATCAGCTCCTTCGCCGGTCAAAGCGACTTTGAAACCGTCCTCCCGCACCCTGGTGGCCAGCTGATAGATAGCGGCTGATGAAGTGTCGATGACGGGACATTCTGAGGCGATAACGAGATCTCGGTAGCCTTGAGCGATCTCTCGTTCCCCGCACAGAATTTCAGCGGGCTCGGTTCCTATAGTGCGAGCCGCCAGTCGGGCTCGCTCGGTTTCATCCAGGCGAGGGTGTTGGATCCGGATGGTGAAGGTTGGGATGGGCCGCCCCAGTTGTTGACTGGCCAAACTGGCCACCGTGGTGGAGTCCACCCCACCGGAGAGATAGCTGACCACAGGGACATCGGCCCGCAGTCTCTTGGCCACAGCCTGGCGTAAAAGGTGGTCGAGTTCTGGTTCGAGCTGGGAGAGGGGGCGCTGGTCCTCCTCCCCCCGGGGGGGGAAGTCAAAGTCCCAGTATCGTTTGACGGTGAAGTGGGCCGGGTTGGCCCCGCGGGGGAGATCGAGGACCAGGAAGCTCCCTGGCGGCAGAGATTCCACCCCATCGAACATGGTTCTTCGGGTGCCCATGGCAAAAAAGCTGAAAAGGTGATCCAGGGCCAGGGGGTCGAGCCGGGCCTCGACTCCTGCCGCCAGAAGAGCTTTGATTTCGGAGGCGAACAAGAGGTGTTGGTCGCGACGGGTCCAGTAGAGTGGACAGATCCCAGTCCGGTCGCGAGCCAGCACCAATTGATGACGTTCGAAGTCGAGTAAGGCGAAGGCGAACTGGCCCTTGAGATGGGCAAAAAAATCCAGGCCGTACTCTTCCCAGAGATGCACCAGAATTTCGGTGTCACAGTGGGTTCGGAATCGGTGACCTTTCTTCTCTAACTGAGCCTTCTGCTCTGGATAGTCAAACAGTTCACCGTTGTAGACGACGGCTACACTCTCGTCTTCATTGAAGATCGGCTGACGCCCGTCAGCCAGACCTACGATGCTGAGGCGGCGCGAAACAAGTCCCAGACCGGGCCGGCTAAGATAACCTTCCTCATCAGGGCCGCGATGAAAGAGAGCCCGCCCCATCCGTTCCAACAGGGACGGACTGATGGCGCGCTCGCCCTCGAGATCGACGATGCCGGCGATTCCACACATAAGCGGGCAGCTTCCCGCCCGGTGCCAGGATTCCTAGTGGGATCGGTGTTCGGCCCGGTGAGCCACACAAGCAGCTACGGCCAGCCCCCCCAGTCCGAAAGCCCAACCCACAGGATTTCCAAAGGTCAGGCCCATACCGATTCCCATCATGGTATACATGCCCACGATGGAGGCGTCAGCTTTGAGAGAGGGCTCGTAGCGGTCAGTTTCGGTGGGCTCTGTCTTGGAGGGCTCCGATGGAGGCCTGGATGAGGCGGCTATTGGGGCAGAAGAGAAAGACTGCGAGAAGATCTTCATGGTTGGCTCCTTGTGTATGAGTGTCGCGCGAGTTTGCGAGACGATCCTTAAAAAAGCCTTATTGAGAAGTTCGCCTAAAAATAAAAACCCCCGGGGGTTACCCGGGGGTGGTCCAACCAATGCTCATCTCACTAAAGCCAGACTAAAGGACTAGCGTTAAAGAAACGTCACAGAAACGTTAAATGGAGATCGAGGGGGGGGTCCCGAAGATCCTCAAATGGAGCATCTCAGCTGGGATGAAGCCGAGCGCCGCCTTTCTGAGTGTTATCTGGTTCTCCTGCCGCTCGGGGCTCGCCTAAAGTCGCACGGGTTTCACTTGCCTCTCAACAACGATTGGTTGCTGGCCGAGGGGCTGACCAAACGGGTGGTCGAGAGTGCGTCGCTCGATCTTCTCGTTGTGCCGACGCTGAGTCATCATTTCTACCCCGGCCTGGTCGAGTATCCTGGAACGGTCAGCCTCCGACTCGAAACGGCCGTGGCTCTGGTGGTGGATATCTGCACGAGCTTGGCTCGTCACGGTGCTCCTGGCTTCTACATTCTGAACACGGGGGTCAGCACCGTTCGGGCTCTCGAGCCGGCCCGACGAGAGCTAGCCGAGCGACAGATCTCGATGGATTACAGTGTCTACGAGAAGATGCTGGAAGGAGCGGGTTTAGCTCCCGAGCAGCCGGGCGGAACCCACGCCGACGAGTTCGAGACCTCGTTGATGCTCGAGCTGGCTCCTGAGGTGGTCAGAATGGAGCGGGCCCAAGCAGACTACACCGGCAAAAGGGGCTCAGGACTGACCAGAGATCGGCAGAATCAGAACAGTACGTATTCCCCCACCGGCGCCTGGGGAGACCCGACTCGAGCCACCCGAGCCAAAGGCAAGCGGCTTCTAAAGGCTGCTTTAGCCTACCTGACGAAACAGCTTGAGGAAGCGGTCACTCGTCGCACCGAAGCCAGTTGATCAAAATGCCGAAGTCAAAGTTTTTCTTTTTTTCTGCTGTCTTCGGCTCGCTCTCAGGAGGAGGAGAAGGCCCTTCCAGAATCACCAAATCCTCGGGCTCCTGAGGGGAGCTATCGGTCTGGTTCTGGTCAGGGGCGCTGGCCCGGTGGACCAGGGCGCTTTTGGCAAGAGGTTCAGAAACTCTCATCTGTCTGTATCTTTCCGAGATTCTGAGAGAAAGCTAAGGGGTCATCCTGAATCTAGTCTTAAAGGGCGTTCTTTCCACCAGAAGAGTAAAGAAATCAGCATCACCAGGCTTCCGGCCGCCAGAAAGGTCCGAGGATAGCCGGCCTGTTCGGCCATCAGGCCGGAGGCGAAGGCCCCTAAGAACATGCCACTGTCGAAAAGGGCCGTGAAAACAGCCAAGCCGGTGCCCCGCTCCTCGGGTTGAGTCCTTCTCATCGTGAGCAGAGAAAGGGCCGGGAAGACCACCCCGTGTCCCACTCCGTTAAGGCACCCCGCTACGGTGAGATAAAGCTGATGGTGCGCGGGCACCAGGTTCCCCAGCAAAACAAGGGAAGAGCCCTGAATGAGCAAGAAGACGGGAATCAGGCGGTCAGGGCCCACTCGGTCGATTACCTTGCCGGCCAACACGCGAACGGCCGTGGAAGCCATTGAAAAGGCTACGAAAAAGGTGGCTACGCTGACCAACCCGAGGGTGCGCGCATAGGGTGCCAGGAAGGTGAAGACCAGGCCGATCCCCCCTCCTACCGCCAGTGTCGCTGCGGCCATGGTTGTCAGTCGCGGAGAGCGGACCACCCCCCAGAAATTGGCTCCTCGTCGTCCTGTGGTCTGGGCCTCGTAGTCTGGCAGGGTTGCCGCCACCACGCCTCCGGCCGTTCCGACGCAAGCGGCTAATCCAAACATCAGGAAGAATCCGTCTTGGGCGATCGCCCATTCAGCCAGAACCGGGCCGAGGGCTCCTGAAATCAAGCCTGAGATCCCAAAAATCCCCTGCAGTTCGGCCACTCTTCCAGTGGGAGCGGTGTCGGCCACCCAGGTCCATAAAGAGGTGATGTAAAAAGCGAAACAGATGCCTTGTAGGCCACGCATACCGCTCAAGAGCCAGACCTTCGCGGGGAGATAGGGGTAGGTGACGCAGAGTGCTCCGAGCGCTAAAGAGCCCCACAAGAAGAACGGCCTTCGGCCAAATCGATCGAGCCAACCTCCCAGTCCGAACCGGGCCACCACGGCTGCGATCGAAAAGGAGGCGGCCACAGTTCCCACCTCACTGCGGGAAAGCCCCTCGTTCTCGAGATAGAGAGCCAGGAAGATCATGATCCCGTTACTAGTCATGCAAAGCAGGTTGCACAGGTTGGCTAGCCAGTAGGTCGTGGTATAGGGCGATTTGGCGATGGTCCAGGTCGTTTGTCTTCGCCGGCTCGATCCCTGTAGCAGGAGTTGGCCTGTTGGATCTCGACCTGTCCTGGAAACCTGGGAGATTTCAATGTCGACACTCAACCGCGATGCCGTTCAGAAAATTCTGCGGGCCCTGGCCTGGGCCGACGGGGAACTCGATCCCGCCGAAGCCACGGCTCTGGAACAATGTTTCGAAAAGCTCCGCTGCCTCCACAGTCAGGAAGATGCCGAGCTGGAAGAATCTGACCTGGCCGCCCTTTCTTCAGCTTTGCCAGGCCGAGAGGCGCGAGAGGAATTCCTCGAGCAGATGGTGAGAGTAGCCTATGCCGACGATCTTCTTACCCACGAAGAGTTTGACACGATTCGCCGCGTTGCAGAAAAGCTAGAGTTTACCCCCCAAGAGGCTGAGGCTCTGAGGATGCGGTTTTTGCGGGATTACGATGCCAAAGCGTTTGTCGACACCAAGAGGGCCCAAACCGATTGAAAATCCTGATCGTTGGAGCCGGCCAACTGGGCTACCATACGGCTGAACGGCTGACCCGCGAACGCCACGACGTTACTGTCATCGAGCAGGACAAGGCCCGGGCGGCCTATCTCTTGGAGCATCTCGATATTCAGGTGGTCACTGGTAGCGGGTCTTGTCCGGAGACGCTCAAACGAGCCGGGGTGGCCGAGGCTGACATCCTGGTCGCTGTGACCAACTCGGACGAAGTGAATCTGGTGGCCTGTCTGATAGCCGCCGGGCAAAGTCGAAGCCCGAGGAAGATTGCCCGCATTCGAGACCCTGAGCTTCACCGCCACACTCGTCTCTTCGGCCGGGATTTCCTGAATGTCGATTATGCCGTCAATCCTGATAGCGAAGTGGTGTCTCAGATTGAGAGTATGGTGGGAGTGCCCGGTTCTACCGACTTGGCCGAATTTTTTTATGGGAAGAGGCTGTGCGCGGAATCCTAAAAGGGTTCCAAAGCCCGTCATGAAAGGCTTCCTTTATGGAAAGAATTCTAGCCTCGAATTACAATTTTCGCCCCTACGATCAGGACCAGTTGCACCTGTTGCCCGAGTCACTGGATGATTGGGTCCCGGAGGACAGTTTTGCCAGATTTTTGTCCGAGGTTGTCGACCAGTTGTGGGACAAGGGAAAGCTAAAAGGGTTCTGCGAGGGACGCAACCGGTTGGGGCAGGGCGGCGCTGCATTCCATCCGGTTCTGATGCTAAAGCTTATTCTTTGTTGTTACTGCCAGGGCGTGATGAGCTCGAGGAAAATTGCCCAGGGCGTTCGCAAGAACGTGGAACTGCGATATTTGACCGCCAACCAACTGCCTCGCTACAGAGCTATCGCGGAGTTCCGCAAACAGCACCTGGATGCCCTGCAGGTCCTGTTTGTGGACGTGCTGGTGCTTTGTCAGGAGGCGGGTCTCGCCAAGATGGGGCGAGTAGCCCTTGACGGTCGCAAGGTTCAGGGCAACGCATCGCTGGACAAGAACCGAACTCAGGAATCCTTGAAGCGGGAACGCGAAGAGTTGGAGAAGGAAGTCAAGGAGATGTTGCACGAGGCCGACCAGATGGACGACCGTGAAGACAAGGAACCCGGCGCCGGACCTTCTTCGGACAACCTTCCACTAGAGTTCCGGAGCAAACAAGACCGTCTTCGGAGGATCACCGAGGCCCACCAGAGGCTAGTTGACCAAGAAAACCAAGCCAAAGAGGAGCAAGCTGCCAAGATAGAGCAGCGCGAGCGCGAAGAGCAGGAGACTGGCCAGAAGAAAAGGGGTCGCAAACCCAAGCCTGTGGACGAGATCAAAAATGAGAGCAAAGCCAACACTACCGACCCGGACAGCCGAATTCTCAAGACCAGGAAGGGCTACATTCAAGGATACAACGGGCAAGCTGTGGCCGACTGCGATTCTCAGGTCATAGTCGCCCAGGACATCACCCAACAAGAGAACGATGTCAACCAACTGAAGCCGATGCTGGAGCGTTGCGAAGAGCAGGCCGGCAGTCGGCCGAAGATCGGTCTGTTCGACGCCGGCTACTGGAGCGAGGAGAACGCCCTGGCTG
>CAYRFU010000281.1:0-9588 GCA_964423525.1 uncultured Burkholderiales bacterium
CAATAGCTCAACCAAAGGAAAGAAAGCAGTGACGGTCGTCGCTGATTGTCAACAGACCCCTAGTCGAAGATGGGCAGCTGAGTCTCGCCGATGTCGACGAAGTCGGCTCCCAGATCGAGGTCGATTGGGGGAGGCTGGGGCTCGGTTCCGGCCAGCCGTCCTCGCACTTGGGCTTCGTAAGCGACCAGAGGGCTCATTCCGGCTTTCACCTGCTCTGCCAGTGGCTGGGTCCAGATCAGGGTCTTCTCTAAGTCTCCTCGCTCGGTCTCGGCCACTCGCCCGACCACTTCAAAGAACTCATCGACCGGCTCCATTTCCCGGCATTGGGCGTAAAGTTCATAGAACCGGAGCACCTGAAGCTGGCCCTCTGAGTCCCACCTTTCGAGGTGCTGGACCAACTTGAGAGTGTGCCTCCAGCTCGCTTCGCCTTGACCGGCCAACTGGTAATGGAACTGAGCGGCGGTGTCCTTCTCTTCAAAAGCGTCGGCGATTTCTCCGACCCAGCTTCCCTCGGCCTTTTCCCAGGCGGCCAGAATTCTCTCGGACTGGTTGCTGGACTCTGGCTCCTCGAAGGCCATTCTGGCGATGGTTAAACCGTCGCGGATGGCCTCTTGACGACTTTCAGGCCTGGCTACCGCCTCGACCAGTCTGTCAAGTTGCACTCGCGAGATTCGGGCCAGCCGCTCAGGGTAGGCTCGGTCGATTCGAGTGGCTAAAAGTGACCGGCTCAGGCTAGCTAGCTGGTCGTCAAATTGGGGGCTGGAACTCAAAGCCCCGAAGAGCGCGTAAGCGCCAAACTCGTGGTGCTCTTTGGCCTCGACCTGAGCCAGGAAGGAGGCCACCGAGCGCTCCTTCAAGCGGGCTGGCGCTAAACTCCAAAGCCTCTCGAGAGCTTCGGTCCGGCCCTTTTCGGTCGCGATGGCGCTGGCCACTCTGGTCAGACGGGTGAACTCTTCCAGGTTCTTAAAACTACTCACTGCTTGAAGACGGTCGACGCGGTGTCGGTTGAAGACTCCAGCCGTTTCATTGCGTAGCTTGCGCTCCAAGAGAGGCTCGAAAAGGCGCTCTAGCCTGTCGGCTTGGGCGGGGGTCAGCTTCTGTTGGTGGTGAGCCCAATCGGCCACCCCGATCAGTCCGTCGGTGACGGGAAAGAAGTTCCTTCCAGCCATTCCCTTCTGGTCGACTTCCTGGAGCGCGATTTCCAGGGCGTCGAGAATTTTGTCGCCCATTCCGGGGTAGCGAAAGCACTCCTCGTAAAAAGGGCCCAGGTGATCGGGGAATTCGATGAGGTGCGGAATGAACTGCAAGCCGAAAGCCTCAAAGTCGTCGAACTTTTCTACCAAAGTCTGGAAGAGCTGTTCGGCCATCTGTTCACGGGGATCAGAAGGAAGGGGCTTGACCGAACCCGGCCTTGAAATGTCTTTCTGTGGGCCGGGAGGCGAGGCTTTGTGAGCGGGTAGCTTCCTGGTGGACCAAGATGGTGGCGTTAGTTTCACCGGTGTCGCTCCTGGTAGTCTGTCTGTTCTTCCGGTTGTAGGCCACGGTCCTTAAAAGACGGTGAATATCCTTTCGTCGGCTCTGGACCCCGCAGCAATGGACCGATCGGAGGGCCTAGCGGCGGCCCGGGTGGGCACACTCACGACGCGGCTGGTAATGACGTGCCTATCAATAATACTGGCGGAGGCGGCTGCGGGGGCTACTAGCACCAAGATGAGACGCCACTTGAGTCCCTCCAGAGGAATGGGCCCACTCTAACAGAAGCGCCAGCGATGGCCGAAGCGAGAGTTCCGAGCTTTCTCCGGGGATACTGGCAGTACATATACGCCGTTCTCTTAACCTGTTTGCTGCTGGTGTTGGTGCTGATGCCTTCCCTGGGACCGTCAAAGCTGTTCGGCTTGCCGTTCTTCCGGCTGGCCTTTATGACGGTCTTACTTGCCTCAACGCTGACCACGGCCAAAAGGCCCTTGATGATGGCCTTCACCATCGTGCTGGCAGTTCTTGGTGAACTCCCCCTGACCCAGTCACTTGCCAACGGCTGCCATATAGTGTTTTTTACGATCGTGTCCGCGACTGTCTTGGCGGAGTTGATGCAAGTCGAGGAAGTGACTCTGGACAAGGTCCTGGGGGCCATCTGTGGCTATCTTCTTCTGGCTCTCGGGTTTGCTATACTCTACACCCTAGCGGCCAATCTTTCTCCCGGCGCCTTTACGCTCGAGAATCCAGATTTTGACGACCTCACCTATTTTAGTATCATCACTCTCAGCACGCTGGGCTACGGCGATATTGCGCCTGTCCACGACAGCGTCAGGGCTCTGGCCGCTTTGGAAGCGATCATCGGCCAGTTTTATATCGCCATCATCGTAGCCCGTCTAGTCAGTCTCTACATTGTCGCTCAACAAAACCAAGCTCGCTAGGGCAAAGCCCACTTCAGGCAGAAGGGGGCCCTGTGACTTTTGTGATCATCACCTACAGCCCTCAGCATCTTGCCGCTGAGCCCGAATCTCTGCAGCCCAGTGTTCGGGCGTTTGCCTCCGTGGTGTCTGACCCTGACCATAAGGTCTGTCAGGCCGCCCTACTCCATCCCGAAGGCGGAATGCTCCTCAAACCCGAAGCCTGAAAACTACGAGAGATTTTCGACAGCTCTCACTGGCCGGCCGCCAGCGTGCTCACGGTCGACTGGGAGACGCTCGAGGAAGCTCGGAAATGGGCCGAACGCTTGGTCTACCGTGAAGGCGTGGTGGTCGAGATCCGCCGCGCCTTGAGCTTCGAGCCGGAGTCTTAGGGCCGTTCACTGTCTCTGAAAGCCCAGCCCCATCCCCGTCGCTCACCCGAGCGATGATGCTGTCGTCTTTACTCTCAGGCATCGCAGTGAGCAGTCTTGAGAGCGTGAATCTCGTCGAGATACTTCTGGAAGTCGGGTGAGCCGGTAGGGCTGTAATTGAGGTTTTTGTAGGCGGCCGTCAGTTTGATGAAATAGTCTCTCACCTCCGCTTTATCCTCGAAGGTATAGCGGGTCCTGACCAGCTCTCTTAAAAGCTGAAAGCTCTCTAGTTGTCGCTTCAGCGGCATACTGACGTCGACCTCGTCAAAGGCGTCCTGCTGCAGGTAGACCATGTCGACCAAGGTAGCTTTTTGCCAGGTCACGTAGTCTTCCAGGGTGATGCCTTCTTCCCCGGTAACCTGCATCATCTGATAAATGGTGTCTCCTTGCTCCAGGAGCTGGCTGAGAGACTGGACCTGCTCGAGCCATTCAGGACCGATGTTCTCCTTATACCACTCAGCCATCTGATCAAAGTAACGGGACCAGGAGATGAAAGGATCGATAGCCGGGTAGAATCGTTTGTAGGCTCGGGCGTAGGAGAGACCCAGAAAGGTCTTGACGGTGGCCATAGTGGCCTGGGTCACAGGCTCCTCAAAGTTTCCACCAGCCGGAGAGACCGTGCCGAGCATAGTCAGACTTCCGACCTCCCCATGAGGGGCTTTGATGATTCCGGCTCGTTCATAGAGATTCTTGATATTAGAGTCGAGGTAGGCCGGGAAGGCCTCCTCGCCGGGAATCTCCTCCATCCGGCCCGAGATCTCTCGTAAAGCCTGAGCCCAACGTGAGGTGGAGTCGGCTATCAGAAGCACATCGTAGCCCATCATTCGGTAATACTCGCCCATCGTTATACCGGTATAGATCGAGGACTCTCGGGCGGCTACCGGCATCGAAGAGGTGTTGCAGACAATAATGGTCCGGTCCATCAAGGTGCCCCCCGAACGAGGGTCGGGCAGGTTGGGAAAATCGGTAATGGTTTCCACCACCTCACCGGCCCGTTCGCCGCAGGCCACGATGATCACGATATCGACGGTCGAGTAGCGAGCGATCAGCCCTTGCAGGACGGTCTTGCCCGCCCCGAACGGCCCGGGGATACAACCGGTTCCGCCCTGGGCAATGGGAAAGAAGGTGTCGATCAGGCGGATCGTCGTGAGCAGGGGCCGCTGGGGATAGAGTCTCTCGGCAACTCCTGAGCGTAGCATGCGAGAGGCCATCGGTCGGCGCACCGGCCAGCGTTGAGCCAGGTTTAGGGTCCTTTCCTGACCGTTTTGATCGAGAACCCGGGCCACCGGACTCTTGACGGTAGCTTCTCCTGGTTTGATCCAGGTGACTTCGACCTGGCCCACCTGATCAAATCCCACCATGATTTTATGTTCGAAGCGCCCTTCTTGGACGGTGCCTAAAACCTCTCCCGCGCCGAGCTTGTCACCCACCTGGGCAGTGGGGTGAAAGGCCCACAACTTGCTTTCGTCTAGGGCTGGCAGGTAGGCTCCTCGGCGCAAGAAGAAACCGTCTTTCTTGGCCTGGCTGGCGAGCGGACCTTGCAACCCGTCGAACACGCCCCCCAGCAAGCCTGGACCGAGCGTCACCGAGAGCATCTCTCCCGAAAGTTCGACTGGATCACCCACTCGAGTGCCGCCTGTATCTTCGAAGACCTGGATGTCGGCGCGTCGACCGAGGATCCTTAGAACTTCCGCTTTGAGTCGATCCTCGCCGCAGTGGACATAAACCACTTCATTCTTTCGGATGGCTTGGTCCTGAGTCAGCTCAATCGAGACGAGATTATCCTTGACGCTCACCACGCGGGCGGGCAAGCTTTCAGAGAGACTGGCCATGGGTGACCTCCGCTAAGAGTTGTTCGAACTTCTGGGCCGCCGGCTCGACTTGGTAGGACAGCCAACGTTCGCAGATTTCCCACTGGAAGACGTAGACCACCACGGCTCCAAAGCTAAAGTCGCCGGTCTCTTTGAGCCCCTCCAGAAAGTCCCAAACCAGGCCCAGCAAATAGCGCTCTAGAGCTAAGCTCTGACCTGACTCGAGCAGCTGTGCGACGGTCGTCACCCAAGGAAACAGACACCCCAACTGATAGTCCGGGGTGGTCCAATGCGACTTCATTCGGTCCGTCCAGGGGTTCAGGCCCCAGGGTTGGTTGGGGGGAGTAAGACCACGGTGACGTAAGCGAAGGCCAGCCATGATGGTTCTGAGAGTCAGGCGAAACTCGAGCAACTCGCGCACTCGAGGGTGAGAGCAATCTTGAAGCAGGCTCTGGTAGCGCTTCAAGACCGCTTCGTCGGACTGCTCCAGAGGCTGGCGTTGCCAGGCAATGTGGTTGAAGACGCGAGTCAGAGTCTGGCTGTCTTGGGGGTCCAACATGGTTAACCGGGCCATCAATCGTTGACGATTGATGGGGAGTCGTTCCAGTTGGTCGAAGCGACCGAGAGCGGGCAAACTGGCCAGAAGAGTGTAGTAGGAATGGTCAAACATAGCCCTCCATCAGAGCCCTTAAGCGGGGTTGCATGTGGGCCAGCAAGAGGTCTGCCAACCGCTCCTCGCTCAGGTCCATTTCGACGTCTTCTCCCACCAGTTGCACCCGAAAGCCTTGGCCGCGTAGACCGCCGACCTGGATGTCGACCCCTTTGCGAAGCATTTTCTTGACGGCGCTGACCGTCAGTCGGGTGGCCGGGCCTTCCTTCATCTCCTCCGGATCACGACGAAGGTCCTCAAACTCCATGACTTCCCCGGGAAGGAGTAGCCGGAGTTCCTGGTCTTGGGGGGGGCGACTGCGACCCGCGATGGCCACCAGCATCGATCGGAGTAGCTCAGGCTCTTCTAGCTCCTGAGCCACCAGCCGACGGACTTGAGCTTTGAAGTTGTGCTGGAATTGGGTCTTGAGCGATTGCTGGAGGTCGCGGACGGTCAGCTTGAGCGCTTCCTCAGAGGCTCTTTTCTCGGTCTCAATTTGGGTTCGAGCCTCACTGATGAGAGCTTCCGCCTTTTTCTCGGCTTGCTCGACAATGGCTCGGGCCTGGTCTTGGGCCTCTTGGAGCAAGCGCTCGGCCTCTTGTTGTCCGGCTTTGACCCCATCGTCTCTTAGACGCGAAATAAGGGCATCGACCCCTGTCCATTCCTCGCTCACACGCCAGCTCCCGGCAGACTGTTGGCTAACACCAGGGCAAACACAAAGGCGAAAACGGCGAACCCTTCCACCACGGCCGCTGGCGCAATCGAAAGACCGAACACCTCAGTCTTGGATTTGCTCACTTGAATCGAGGAGGCGCAGCAGTAGCCCTGGTAAATACCACTCACCATTAGAGTCAGGCCCGCCAGCACGCCGATGCCAAAAAGCCCGGGAGCGTTTTCGCTGGTGACGGCTTGATTGAGAGTCAGCATGACCACGATGCCGTAAATCGACTGAGAGGACGGCATGGCCGAGACGCCGATGAACCTCCCGTGACCACTTTCGGTCTCCAGCAAAGCTCCGCAGGCGGCCTGTCCGGCTCGAGCACATCCAATGATACTTCCTATGGAGCCGAGGGCCATCGGCGCAAAAATGCCTATCCACCCCAGCGTGATGATCAACCAATCCAAGTCAGTGAGCTCCCTTCCTACTAAAAGCCCGGAAAGCATACCCCTCTTCGGGCACGCTCCAGTTAAAAAATTCGATGAAGTTGAGACGCAGGCCATGGACAACCCCGGCCATCAGAGCCAGAGCGAAATTGAGAATGTGGCCCACCAGTAGAACTAGAAGTGCCAGTAACTTGCCCAGGTAGGGCGAAGTCGTGGCGGCCATAAAGGCCAGGTCGTTGAAAGCGATGGCTAATGAAGCGCTGGCCAAGCCGAGGGCGAAAAGGCGAAGATAGCTCAAGACATCTCCAAACAGGCTCGGGATTCGGGTCAAGCTCAGGAGCCCGGCCCCCAGGCGCTGGAGTCCGCTCTTTTCAGGCGCGCTGAAGAGAACCACGAGCAGTAAGCCGGCCCCCGCCAGAATCTCGCCCATCGTGACCATCGAGGTCAGTCCCATCAGGCCCGATCCCAAGAGGGCAAGCAGCCAACCGAGCGGGGTGAGGGCAGCCGGGGTTGAGCGTTGGCGCCACCAGTCGATGGCCAAGCCCAGGCCAAGATGGGCGATTCCGACGATGGTCGAGAGGACCATCATGGTGTCAAAATCGTGAAGATCGAGGAGGTGGAGAGCAGCCAGGGGGTGCTCCCCCAAAGCCTCAACCCCGAAGTAGCTGCCTACCAGGACCCCCCACACCGTCGAGGTCACGATCACCGACAGCAAGAGAGAGCGAGCGCTTCGTCCCGTAGAGGATTTTCCCAAGGAGCGCCAGCTCAAAGCCAAAACGGCCAGCATCAAGAGCGAGTAACCCGCGTCCGACAGGATCATCGCGAAAAAAACGGCGAACGAAAAGTAGACAACAACGCTCGGATCCCACAGTCGATAGTTGGGCACCATGTAGAAAGAGACCAGGCTTTGGCCTCCCCGGAGAGGCTCGCTATTCTCCATCAGCGTGGGTGGCTCTTCACCTGGGTCGGGGTCCCGGACGAGCAGGGCTGCTCCCGAGCACTGAGCAAACTCTTCCAGTTCCCTGACGCTGGGTCGGGGAACCCAGGCGGAGAGTCGGTAGAGGTCGTCTGCTTGATGAAGTGCTTGATGGGCTTGCTTCAGATTGGCGAGATCGTCGAGATAATCCAGATTGGCGGCGTAGAGTTGGTAGAATCGGGTGAGGCGCCAGCGCTGAGCCTGAGCTTCCTCCAACCCGGCCTCGACCTCGTCAAGACGTTCCCGCAACTGGCGCGGAGAGCGCGAGCCAACCCGGACCCGCTCCACCGGCATCCCCTTCGGTTCGTTGACCGAGACAACGGCCAGCGAGATCATCAAGTTGTCGCGGGCGACCTCCTGCCAGGCTAGTCCGGTAGCCTCGATCTCGGGTAGGCGATAGTGGGGGACTTGATAGAACCAGAGACGATGGCCGCCAAGTTCTTCCAGGGGGGGAAACTCAAAGTTTCCGAACGGTCCGAGATTTTCCAACCGGTGAAGCAGAAAGTCTCGCTCGTCTCGCAGAGCCAGGAGTCGTTTCTTTAGCTCGAGCAGCTCGTGTTCGAGGGCCAGGGGGTCAAAGCTCTGAGGTTTTTTGGCCTGACGCCTTCGTTGGGGGGTCTCTTTAAGAAATCGCAGCGCTTCCCGAGCTTCTGCCGAGGCTCCGCTGACTTCTGCTAAAGAGCGACCCTGTTCCGTAGGAATCAGATGAAGGAAGCCCAGCTGTTGGAGCCCTTCCAGAACCTCCTCAGCCTGGGCCTCAGGGCCTACTAGGGTGGCTTTTGCCAGAGGAGTGATCATCGGCTGGCACTTTTTCGTTTGATGATCTTCGAGCGGATCACTGCCTCGCGTTCGCTTTCATCGAGGGCTAGTTGAATTCGCTTGATAGCTTGGCGCGCTTCGGGGATGAGCACTTTGTCGAAGAGACTGACCCGTTGAGTGACTTTGCGAACGGCTTGGCGAAGAGCCTCGGCTCTCAATCGAGCCACCTCGAGTTCGAAATGGTTGCGGGTCATCTGCTCCAACCGTTCGACCAGGGCGTCAATCCAGTGAGGGGTTCCCAGATCCGAATAGTCTCGCTTTTTCAGGGTCACCTTTCCCAGCTTAGGCAGCCTCGTGCCAACGACGTTTTCCTGGCTCACTTCAAGACTTTCGACGGTGACCAAGCCTGCTACCGGAAACTCCGGACTAGCCAGCATGGGGAGCTGTTGGCCGATCCTTCCGATCAGCTCCTGGCGACGCTTCTCAGAGCGGGACAGAGCTTGTTCTGCTTTGGTCAGTTCGACCTGAAGCTGGCGACGCTTCAGGTCCAGCGAGGGTAGCACTTTTTGATACATCGCCAGGTTGGTGCGATGTTTCATCAGGGCGGCTTTACTCACGGTTGGGGAAGTATTTCTCCACCAGATGCTGCTTCATCAACAGCTCCTGCGGTTCGAAGCACTCGGCCAGAGTGGACCAGCCCAGGTCGAGAGCTTCCTCGATGGAGAGTGAGACTTCGATGTCCATGAAGCGCTCTCGGAAGAGTTGACAAAAACGGAGTGTCTTTTGGTCGAAGGTCGAAAGTTCGAAGGCCATGGCTTGCTTTTGTTCGGCTTCGAGGCCTTCGGAGTAGAGACGGATCATGGTTTTCATGATCTGGTCGTGGTCTTCTCGGGTTTCTTTGCCGATCACGTGCTGCTTCAGACGAGAGAGCGAGCCAAACGGATTGATACGGCGGTTTTCCAGGAAGAACTGGCCTTCGGTGATATAGCCGGTGTTGTCTGGTACTGGGTGGCTGAGGTCGTTGCCCGGCATCGTGGTCACGGTTAAGACCGTCACCGAGCCGGCTCCTTTGAAATCGCAGGCTTTCTCGTAGCGGCGGGCTAGCTGGGTATAGAGGTCGCCCAAATAGCCTCGTTGGGAGGGGATTCTTTCCATCGAGATCCCGATCTCTTTCATGGCGTCAGCGTAGGCTGTCATATCGGTGAGCAAGACCAGCACCCGCTTGCCTTCGCGGACTGCGAAAGCCTCGGCCACAGCCAGGGCCATGTCAGGGACGTTGAGACGCTCCACGATGGGGTCGGAGGCCTGGTTGACGAACATGACCGTGCGGCCGAAGACCCCACGGTCCTGGAATTGACGTCGAAAGAAATAGTAATCGTCAAAGATCAGGCCCAGTCCGCCGAACACGACCACGTCGGCCTCGGCCTGGAAGCCGATGCGAGCGAGCAGTTGGTTGAACGGCTCGCCG
>CAYRFU010000282.1:0-9387 GCA_964423525.1 uncultured Burkholderiales bacterium
GCGATCACTCGGAAGGGCAAATCGAGCACGAGGGAAGAGGGAATGCCGGTCAATGTGGCGGTGAGTGACATGGGAGTGGGTTTCTTAACTGGGAGAATGATCCCTTGAGACAGGATTTGTCATAGGGATGTGCTTGGAAGATTCTATGGGGTGGTGGCGAGGAGCCTCGCAAAGTCCGGCCCACTTAGAATCACTCTTCCATCCCTTTGAGTTCCTGCTCGATTCGTTCCACGCTGGGCAGGTTTGCCTGCAGGTCTTTGGGCAACGATTCTACGATCTGATATTCGGCCACGCCCATCGGCTTTCCGGTATCCCGCAGTGCGTACTCTACCACCAGGCTGTTCTTGCTTCGGCAGAGCAGGAGACCTATCGTGGGTCCGTCTTCGGGAGTTCTCATCTGCTCGTCCACCGCCGTGAGGTAGAAGCCAAGCTGCCCTGTGTGCTCGGGTTTGAAGACGCCGGCCTTCAGTTCGACCACCACGTAAGACCTCAGTTTAAGATGGTAGAACAGAAGGTCGAGGTAGAAGTCGTCGCCGCCAACCTCCAGGTGCATCTGGCGGCCGACGAAAGCAAAGCCCGCACCCAACTCCAAAAGAAAACGTGTGATGTGGCGAGTGAGAGCGTCCTCGATGGCCCGCTCATCAGCCTCTACCCCAACGCCTAAGAAGTCGAATCGGTAGGGGTCCTTGAGGCTTTCCCTGGCCAGGTCAGACTGCGGTTTGGGCAACCGTTGGTCGAAGTTCGTAATCGCTTTTCCCTGGCGGTCCAACGTGCGGTTTTCTATGTGCAATGCCAGGGCGTTCCGAGACCATCCTTGCTTGAGTGCCTCCTGCGCGTGGGCGAGCCTCTCTTCGGCTGTTTTGAGCTTTGTTAGCAGAATGATATTGTGGCTCCAGGGTAATTGGTCAACAGGCTGTTGACCAATTGTGCCAAGCTGGGGCCAGGCTTCTGCGAAAGCCCTCATATACTTGAGATTGGTCTTGGAGAAGCCTTTCATTTCGGGGAATGCGGCGCGCAGGTCGGCCGAGATCTGATCAAGGATTCGGGAGCCCCACTCGGCGTGCGCCTGGCGTTCGAGAATCTCTCTCCCTATCTGCCAATAGAGCCTCAGGAGTTCGTGATTGACCGCCAATGAGGCCCTCTGCTGAGCAGCCTGAACCTTTAACTTCAGATCGGCCAGCCACTCGGCGTATCCCGCGGGCCGGCTCTCTAAGGAAGCCGGGATGACGTCGTCCTTGTTCTCGGTCATGCTTGCAGCACGTCACAGGGGAGCGAAAACTTATGGACGACTGGAGTGGTGACGGTGTTTAGTGACATTAGGGAGGCTTCTCAACCTCGAAGTTTGATTCCTTGAGACAGGGTCTGCGCTGCCAGCAGAAATCGGCGTTTACATCGGCCAGGCTCAGGCCACATCATCTTCCCAGGCCGCCTCGTGCAACTCACCCAGGATCGCCTCTAGACGACCGTCGAAACGCTTGTTGAGGTGTTTGAACCCGCCGTCGCGCTTGAAAGCCCCCTGGTCCAGGGCGGCCCGGTCCACGATCACTTCCTGTTTCATCTGCTTGGCGATACGTTCCAGCCACTTTCGTTGGGGGCCGGTCCACTGATGAGAACCGAGGATTCTTTTCAGCGCTCGGTCCACTCTCTCTTCATAAGCCATCAGCGGACAGCCCAGAGCCTGCTGCCGTATGAAACCGATAATACTGGCTGCGATCTCCTCGTTGGTGGTCTCCTGGTAAGCGGTGCGCAAGTTGGTGTCGGTATAGCCCTCCTGGGCCAGGGTCTGCTCTAGCTCGCGCAACTGCGCGCGGGTAAGGTCGCGAGGGCGTTGGGTGACCACGGTAAGAGCGGGAATGTTGTTGATGTTGTCTCTCACGTAGGCGGCGAAGCTTTCCAGATAGTCGGCGGGCTTGGAGTTGTCTTTGCCGTAACCACGCTCTACCCGGCGGATCTCGTCCTCGTGATGGGAGATCAAGACTTTGGGGCCGGAGCCCCCGGTGGCTGTGTCCAGGAATTCGGGCAGACGGGGGTGCTTTTTCAACCAATCCACCACGGTGGCAGGCGAGCTTTCTCGGAAGAATTGGGCCAGCTCCTTGACCGTCATACCGGCCAGAATTTCGAAGTCTTTCCGGTCGGTGTCTCCCAGCTTCTTTTGCTGGAGCTTCACCACCAGTTGATCGATGAACTCAGGAATGGCGTCTTCGTCTTCCACACTCAAGATTTCGCCTACGAGTTGCTCGTAGGAAATCTGCGGTCGAGTGACCACCGGCTTCATTTCGGTGTAGTCTTGCATGTCCTGGTAGAGTTGGACGGCATCGAAGATGCGGAAGACCTCTTTTTCCAGGTCAGGGTACACCTTGGAGTCGTTGCAAAGCCGGGTAGCCCGACCCATCATCTGTTCGTAGAGGATACGGCTTCGGACCCGCCTCAAGAAGACGATGTGGACGATCTCGGGCACGTCGATGCCGGTGGTGAGAAGGTCTACCGTTACGGCGATGCTCGGTTCCTTTTCGTTCTTGTAGCGGCGGATGAGCTGGGAGGGTTTGTCGGCCTGGCCCGTGATCTTTCGGATCACGTTGTTCTTAATGGGCCCGTACCGCTCATCCATGGCCTCCTTTAAAAGGCGAACTACCATATCGCAATGATTGTCGGTGGCGGCGAAGATAAGGGTCTTGCCGGGCAGGCCCGGGTCGATGTGACGGGCCAGCTCGTCACACACGACCTGGTTGAAGCTCTCGGTCACCACCTTGCGGTTGAAACCTTCGACCTCGATGGTCACCTCGTCGGGGGCGTTCATCAGGTCCATCTGAGCCTTTTTGATGTCGTAGATCTGCATCGGCTCGCCTACCCGCCAGGTGATGCCGTCTTCGGCCAGGGCGGTCACAATCTGGATGGGAGGCTCGTGATCCACCAGGTAGCCGTCGATCACGGCTTTGCGGATGCTGTAGTTGTAGACTGGCTTGCCAAAGATCTCGTTTGTGTGCAGAGCGGGGGTGGCCGTGAGACCGATGCGCACGGCATCGAAATGGTCTAGCACGCGCCGGTACTTGGAGATATAGTCTTGCTCCGAGCGGAACTCAAGCTCCGCGTCGGTCATCTCTTTGTCCAGGTTGTAGCCGCGATGGCACTCGTCCACGATGATGCAGTCGTACTGGTCCACCGTGGCGGCCTTGTCGAAGTCGGTGTCTTGCAGGACCGCTCTTCGAACCATGGCCTGTACCGTGGCGATGTGAACCTTGGTGGTGACATCGGGGGTGATGTCGCCCAGGCTCTTCACCTCGTAGATGTCGGCGAACTTCTGCAGACCCTCCATCTCCACGGTCTGGAAAGCGTCGTGGGCCTGGTCACCCAGCGAGGTGCGGTCTACCAGAAAGAGGATGCGGTTGAAGCGTTTGGCTTTGAGCAGACGATAGATGAGGCCAATGGCTGTTCGGGTCTTGCCGGTGCCGGTGGCCATGGCCAGGAGGATGCTTCTCTGACCGTTTCTGAGAGCGTTTTCCACCGAGAGGATGGCTTCGTTTTGATAGTAACGGAGCGACAGGTAGTCCAGCTCCTCTTGTTGGAGCACTTTCTCGGCCTGGGCGATGTCCTTCTTCAGGTAAGCGTTGATACCGTCGGGGGTGTACCATCCTTCCAGGGCGCGGGGACTGTTGGTGGGAACTCTGGCGTCCTGGAACCAGACGCCCGAGAACTCCTTAATCTGGTGCAAAAAGCCGGTGCCGTTGGTGGAGAAGAGAAAGGGAATTCTGTACTCACCCCAAGGGCCTCCCGGGGTCTTCAGGTCGTCTGAAAGCTTGATGCCCTTGCTGTAGCGCTCGGCCTGGACCAGAGCGGCTGACACATTCTTGTTAGCGCGCTTGGCCTCCACCACGGCAACCGGGGTGAGGCCGATGAAAAGCACGTAGTCCGCGGGGCCGGATTCGGTGGGCCACTCGGCGATGGCTAGGTTTCGACCCTTCTGAGGGCGCACACCCTGAGCGTACCGCAGGGTCGCGGTGTCGGCCTCCCAGCCCGCCTCGCGGAGCTGCTGATCGATGAGGGCGCGGGTGCTGTCCTCGTCCATCTCCAGGGAGATTTCCCGAGTCTCGGCCTTGAGGTCTTCTATCTCCTCCGGCGGAGTCGCGGCGGCCTTCTCTTCCAGCTCTTCGAGTAGAGCTTCGAAGCTCTTGCGCTCCTCTTTCAGGGTGGCTTCGGTCTCCTCGGCCAGTTCCGCGAAGACGGCTTTCTCTTCCTGAGCCAGAAGAGCGGCCGTCTCTGCTTCCGCTCGTCTTCTAGCCTCTTCGGTTGCCAGAGCTTCGACTTCTGCTTTGGCCTGGCGCTCCGCGGCCAGCTCGGCGCGCAGTTTGGCCAGCTGGTCTTCCACGGCTTTGGCCAGTTTACGGGGGTCAGGCGGTGGAATGAAGGCGCCGGCTTTGAAGTTCTTATCCTGGGTGTACTTGTAGTAAACGACACCCAGAAGATGCGCCATCTTCAGCATGGTCAGGGCTTCATTGTGGGCGCCGGTGAAGTTATGGACGGCTTCGTTGCCGCTTTTTCGGATGGCGTGGAACCGGTCGGCCAGCTCTCGGCCGATCACGCCGTTGTCTTGAAGGGCGCGGATCACATCCACCTGGCGGTTCTCGTAGGGCATCGGTGTCCTGGTGGCGGCGCATAAGAGCTGGGCCAGCTTCTCTCCGAACTGGCGCAGCTTGAAAAGACAGGTGTTCGGATCCTCGGCGAAATAGCGCTCAGCCTGACGGGCCAGCGTGTGCAAAAGTGGGCTGTGCTGTTTCAGGAAACCGAAGTTTGTATGTTGCTGGGCTGTTTCGCTCATCCCCTCATCCAAGGTGTTGGATTCTTTCTAACGGTAGAGGGTCCTGGTGACAGGGGATGTCACTCCTCGAAGTAGTCGTTATCCACGCTGGGAATCCAGAGGTGTCTTCTCGATATTCCAACCTCGTGTTCCACCATCAGCTTGGTGAGTCTCGCGCCATCGACGAGAATAATCCGCTCCACTGTCGAAGCGAACTCTTTGGCGCCCTTGGTAAAATGCGAGGTCGTGAGAAACACGCCCTTCGTCGCTTTTTGCCCGGCCAGAGCCCCATAAAAGGCCTGAATCTCTGGGCGCCCCACGGAGCCCTTCCAGCGTTTGGCTTGAACGTAAACGCGCTCCAGGCCCAGAGCATCGAGAGAGATCACGCCATCGATTCCTTCATCATTGCCAAGCTGGGTTTGTTGGAGGTCGCCCCGCTTTGCTCCGTATCCCATCTTATGAAGCAGATCAAGAACGATGGTCTCGAAGTAGCCGGGAGTTACCTGCCCGAGTCTTTCTAGCAGGTCAGCGGCGACACTTGCCTCGAGCTCTGCCAGAGCAATTTGGATCCGCTCGTCGGGCGAAAGGAGAACCTCTGCTTGATCAACAGCTTCTTCAAATTCTTCTTTCTCCCCGGAAAGGATGACGTCGAGATGACCGGTGGCCAGGTCGTTCAATAACCGTTCCGAGAACGGTGATGAATGTTCTTTGATGAACCTTCTGCCTTCTTCTGTGATTTGCCAGTATCCGTGTTTGGGGCTGGAGGATAAACCAGCGCGTTTGAGCCTGTCGTGCGCCCAACCACAGCGGTTCTTGTATACGAGTTGACCGCTGGGAATCGTCTCCAGCTTATCTTCCTTCGAAAGCCCCACTTTCGTGGCTACCTGCTCGTGAATGTCGCGGGCTGGCTCCATCTCGTCGTTCTGTGCCAGCAGTCGCAGGATGGGTTCGATGAACTGGTCGTAGGTGGGGACTCCCATTGTATTCCTCCCTTTCGAAACCTGTTCTTGGTGTGCCGGGGTTTAGGAACCTTCTAATCGTTGTTTCGGAATTCGAGCTAGACGGGAGATGGTGGCTGTTGGAAGACTATTGATAGCTTGAAGAAAGCCCGTCGGGAGTCTTGCTGGACTCGGACCGGTAGCTCCGAGGCTTTCTTCAACCTATCAACAGTACGGCGACGATGGCCGGGGTTATACGATGGAAAGGTCACTGGGAGGGTCCTCGGAAGCTGGTCAGCTAGTCTTTTTTTAGAAATGTGGGAGGGGAAGAAGTGGCTGGCCTTCGGCCAGCTGGGAGGGAGACGGGGCCTGGCGGCCCCGGAGAGAAGATCGGAGACTACTGCTGTTCTTTCTCCAGCTTGAGACGCTCTTTCCAATCTCTGAAGGCCGGGTCGTCAGCCAGCTCACGCAGCTCGCCAGCCACGTATCGTACCCAGGTCGAACCGCCTCGACTTTTTACCCACTCAAGTAGATCGGGCTCCATTCTGACGGACATCAGGGGGGCGCCCTGGTACTTGTCTGCGAGTTCTTTCGGGTACTGTCTTGGTCTACCGACCTTGCCCGTTGAAGGCATATTTTTACGCCGCTCTTGTTGGTAGTGCTTGGAGCACAAACCTTTCGCGGTGATCTTGTTGGAACAGCCCTCTTTGGAACACTCGTTTTTCACTTCACGATCATATTTTTCTTTCGATTTTTTGTCAAATAAAACGTAATACGTTATTGAGTCTTTCGTTCGTTTTTGTTAAACTTGTTTTCGTAATACGAATAAGGTGTAAAGGACGGACTCAAGAATGAAATCGAAACGAAAAACACTCACCGTGACAGAGGCGGCCACCTGGCTTGGAATCTCTCGCCAGACCGCTTACCAGGAGGTGAGAACAGGGGCTATACCTTCCATCAGGCTTGGAAGGCGTATCCTCGTTCCCATTCACGCATTGGAGGCGATGCTCAGTTGTGGGGTGGACGGTGACGGCCTGGGAGAGGCGGCCAACCAATGAGGGGGTATATCACGAAGCGGGGGCAGTCTTATCGGGTAGAGATCCATCTGGGCTACAGCCCAGATGGGAAGAGGTTGCGGCATCGGAAGACGCTTTCGACGAAGAAGGCTGCGGAGAAGTACTTGCGGAGCAAGCTGGATGAACTGGAGACGGAGGGTAGTATCCGGACCCGGAGCCTGGACACCTTTCACGCTCTTCTCACTCGATGGCTGGACGTGTGTGCTAGCCAGCGGGTTCGGGAGAAGACCCTTGAGAATTACCAGGGGTCGGTTCGAAGGTACGTTGCCGACCATCCGATCGGGCGGCAACCGGTTTCCAGTATCACCCCGGCCGACATCCAGACGCTCTACAGCGAGATGCTTGAACGTGGGGTTGGGCCGCACGGCGTGCGGAAGCTCCACGCGGTGATCCGGCAAGCGCTGGACCAGGCCGTGAAGTGGCGGGAAATACCCGCAAACCCGGCGCTGTCGGTCGATCTTCCCAAGGCCAAAAAGAACAGGGAGATGCGCCTGGTCGCACCGGCGGACTTTCCCAAGTTTGTGTCGGCGGCGCTCGAAGAGAAGCGGAACGGAGTGCTCTGGGTCCTTGCTCTCTCCACCGGGATGAGGCCGGAGGAGTATCTGGCTCTGACCTGGGCTGATTTTCATAAAGAGTTTCAGAAGGTCACGGTCAACCGGGTGCTGGTTCGGCCGGTGAAGGTGAAGGAGGGGAAGCCTCGTTGGACATTTGAGGCTCCGAAGACGAAGAAGAGCCGGCGGACGCTGGCGCTCGACCCACAGCTTGGGAAGCTGATGAAGGCGCAACGTGCGCAGCAGAACCAGGAAAAGCTGAAGGCCGGGCCAGCTTACGACGATCACGGACTGGTTTTCACCAACGAGCTGGGTGGGCCGCTGTATCTGGCCAACCTTCGGAATCGGGAGCTGAAGCGGATTCTTAAACGGGCGGGGTTGGACGAGAAGATTACGCCTTACTGCTTGAGACATTCGGCGGCGACGGCATTGTTGAAAGATAGGGAGTCGATCAAGGTGGTCAGTTCGGTCCTTGGCCACGCTAGTATACGTCTCACGGCGGATGTGTACTCGCACGTGACCGACGATATGTTGGAGGAGGCGGCTGGGAAGTTGGGGAGGCGGCTTTTTGGCGGGACTTAGTCCCTCGTTTCCCACACTTCTCTATAACCAGGCCGCCAGGCCCTAGCGATCTCTCTTTCAAGAACGCCGCGCGAGCCGCTTACCCATAGAACTCGGCGCTTATTTCCTGTCCGTTTTGGTCGTTGGAGAGCTGATATGGCCTGTGCGGTACCAAAGTTTGTTGTCCGCTCTAAATTGGTAGATTTCCCTCTAAGTTTGATTCCCTAAAGGGTCGACACCTGCTCCGTACTTGACCCTTTCCAGAGCTGCACAGAACTCTTCGGCAGAATGCCACTGCGTGTTAAATCTAATCAGACGTAGTAAAAGTTGGTGAACGTTAGTAAAGAACTCACGAATATCAAGCTTGGCTTCGTGACTAACGTGAACGCCATGGTGGAAAAACTTCGCGCGATACTCGTAGACCTTTCGAAGATTCTTGATTATTCCAACTCGCTCTTCATAGTCTTTAGCAAGTGCGAACGCGAGTCTGTCACCAACGTTCTGCGCGATTGGCGCGTCTCGGCTCCCGGCTAGCAACAGAGATTCGA
Organism: uncultured Burkholderiales bacterium; assembly: GCA_964423525.1. Classification (GTDB taxonomy): domain Bacteria; phylum Vulcanimicrobiota; class Xenobia; order Xenobiales; family JADMJV01; genus CAYRFU01. The sequence continues at coordinate 8,467 of CAYRFU010000282.1, forward strand.
CGCTGGATAGAACATAGAGCAGGCGAACCTCAATCCTTTCGTCGGCCCCACCCAAGGAGAACAGGCGCATGCACTTCAAAATACGCAGTTGAAATGTTGTTGGTTCATCGGCCTTTAGGATACTATCGACCCCTGCTAGACCTTGCTGCCTCAGCACCTGCAGCTTGGCGACATCGATGTTCCAAGGAAAGTTTGTTTTTGTGAGCCACGCGCCCTGAGAAGTGACCTTGCCGTGCTCGTCTTGCTTCAACGATTCCAGTTGTCGGTGGCGCACTAGGCCTTGAATCGAAACAACGGAAGTCAAACCCGGGTCAAGAAAGTCCGGACGAAAGAACCTGAGCAATTCGACGGCTTCTTCAGCCTTCGCCAGCGCACGCGCCTTTGCAATCGTACCTTCTGCACACACCTCGATTGAGACGACTGAGTGAGGTAGAAAACCAGCGTGGACGTTCAATACTTTGTTTCTGACGTCGGCCGACTCAAAGTCTTCCGAAGGGAAAACTGCATCGATCACCTTGGCAGCCGGCTCAAACCTACCTTCACCGATCTCGAAAGTATCGTGTACCTCAATGCCGCTCAGGGGAAAGTAGAATCTTTGCTTTTTGACCGCCTTCTCGAATTCAGCGAAAAGCCATTCGTGAAAAGGAGAGTCTGCCTTGGTCCCCGACAAGTTGCCAATCCATTCAACTATGGTTTTCTTAACGAAATCAAAGTCGACGTACTCTCGAAATTCGGACTTTTCGGAGATGATTTCCGAGAGCTTCTCAAGCAAAGAAATCCCTTCCCCATTGAGTAGTACAGAGCCCCGCTGAGAATGGATTTCGATCTCTTCATTGCTGTTTGACTTGAATCTGGTGACGATTTGGGGTAAGCGATGCACGGAACTTGTTTTTTCTTCAAGATTTGGAAGGAATTCCTGAT
>CAYRFU010000283.1:0-9378 GCA_964423525.1 uncultured Burkholderiales bacterium
TCAGCCCCTCCAGCTCTTCCAGGGGGACCTGGTAAACCTGAAATCGACCCGGTGGGAAGGACGTCTTAAACAGTCCGTCATCAAGGAAGTCCCGTTGCGAAAGCACGAAAGCCGAGCCCTTCAAGTCCCCTTCCGAGTCGCGCCAGACCACGGCTTTCCAAAATTCCTGAGGGATCTGGGTTGGAGGGTCGACCCGGCCTTTGTTGTCGAACTCGGGGTCGTCCTGGCGAAAAACCGGGCCGGTGTAAACCGTTAACTTGCTGTCGCGAGCTCCGGCCTGCTCAAGCACATGGTTTTCGAGGTCGAGCCATTCTTTCTGGTTGAGTTCGGCGTGCTGAAGGCCGGCGTTAGTGTAGACGAAGGTGTCGGAGGAGCCCCGCTGGGCATCGGGGCCCCAGGCAGGGTCCAGACGCCTGACCATGTGGCCCCGGTCGATAGGATTGTGAGTGTAGGCTTCGTTACCGAGCTGGTGCTCGCGGGCGATCCGACCGTCGATCGCCCACTTACCTCGCCTGGGCACGCTGCGAAGCTGAGCCCCGTCGATGTTGACCACGGTGTAGATCGGCAGGCGACGCTCCTTATGCATCACAATCGAAAAATGGGTGTAATCGAGAACAGGATTGTCGGGGTTGTCAAGCCGAGGAGCCGCCTGCTCGCGCAGCTCCGGGGAAAGTTTCGGGAGTTCTAGCCGAACTCCGAGAAAGTCAGGGTCGTAGCCTTGGCGACCGGAGAACATCTCCACTCGCTCGTCTGAGACTCGAGTGAGGGCGAATTGACGCAATCGGTCGCCGGGGGCTTCCAGGCTAACAGAAGTGGGGGTAAAGCGGTCGAGGAGAGGTCGTTGCGATGGAGGGGCCGCCCGCTGGGGGAGGCCTGTGGGGATTCCAGATTTATGAACCAAGACAGCTTCCATATGCAAGGCAAGTTAACAATTTCTTCGCCAGGCCGAGTTTCGAACTCTTAAACTTTTCTCGATCGAAAAGGAACCGAGTGGGGGAAGCCAAACAGGGGCGAGTGGCTAACCGGACCTCTCCCCATCAGCTCAAAGACCGCCTGAGAGCCTCGCTGGAGCGAGCGGCCGACCGGGTCCTCGAACGTTTTCTGGAGTCGATGCCGGATTTCTATTTCGAAGAAACCGATCCCGACACCCAGCTGGCCCACCTGACGGCCCTGGTCGCTTCCGAAGCCTCTGGCCTGTCTCAACAGCTGACCCTCACCAGTGACAACGGCGGCACCTGGACCTTTCTCCACGAAACCAGTTATCCGGGACAATTGGGCGAGATGGTGCGGCGCCTTCCTCGTGATCGACCGCTCAGCTCAGCCACCGTTCACACCTCGCTGGATGGAAAGCTGGTGCTCGATGTCTTCGAGCTGGGCCAGAGGGCTCTGGTGTCCCCCGACTCGCCTCACTTGGGAGCCCTGGTGGAGAGAGCGCCTGAGTCGGAGCGGGCGGCTTTCCGAGACCATCTGCTCGGCTGCACCGAGCACTACGTCAGCACAACCACGGGTGAGCGGGGCCTGGCTCATTATCGTTTGGTGGCTCGAGTCCGCCGGTCAGGCAATGCTGAACTCGAGGTCGAAGCCAAAGAAGGCGGCTACGCCCTTAGGCTTTGTCTGGAGGGAGGCGGGGCTCGGCTGCTGTTTGAACGGGTCAGCCACTACTTGGGGCGAAAAAGTCTCGACATTCAGCGGGCCCACGTGGCCACCTTTGAGTTTCGAGGTCGGTCCCAACGTCTGATAAGCTTTCTCGCAGCCCCGGTGGGAGACGGTCGCTGGAGTGAGGAGATCTCGTCAGACCTTCGTCGCCTGCCCTATTTAGACCGAGCCACTCTGGAGCTTTGGGAACAGAGCGGCGATTGGACTTTGGTGGAGGCCGAGGTGATCACGGCTTTGATCCGGTTGGCTCACCAAAAGTTGAGTCCCCGAAACCCCCTCGCTTTCTCCCGCTCCCGGGTGGTCGAGATGGTGATCCGCAACGCCTCCCTGGCCCGCTCCATCGCGCGTGCTTTCCAGGACAAATTTCGCCCCGGCTCGGAAGAATATACACCCCCCGACCTGTCGGCCTGGATCCGAAAGCAGGTCGACCGCGACGATGATCGTAAGGTGCTGACGACTTTACTGGAAGCCGTCCACCAGAGCCTCCGCACCAATCTCTACTTGGAGCAACGGCAGAGTCTAGCCATTCGGCTGGCTCCCGACCTGCTCAGCCAACCGGGAGAACCCCTTCCCTTCGGAGTCTTTTTTGTCCACGGCCGAGATTTCGACGGATTTCACGTCCGCTTCCAAGATGTGGCCCGAGGGGGCCTGCGCTTGGTCTGCCCGCGGGGAAGTGAACAGTATGCCCTCGAGAGTGAGCGCCTCTACGATGAAGCTCTCGGCTTGGCTCAGGCCCAGCAACTCAAAAACAAAGATATCCCTGAGGGCGGTGCTAAAGCCGTGGTGCTGGTCACCCCATCGGCTCGAGCGACCCGCTGTGCTCAGTCTTTTGCCGACGCTTTGTTGGACCTCACCAGCCCCGACCCAGCCGTGACGGAGCGATTGGTCGACTACTACGGTGCCCCTGAACTCCTCTACCTGGGCCCCGATGAGAACGTTTCTGACGAGCTGATAGAGTGGGTTGTCGAGCGCGCTCGCCACCGCTTCTATTCCCTGCCGGCCGCCTTCATGAGTTCCAAACCCGGGGCTGGCATCAACCACAAAGCCTACGGCATCACCTCGGAAGGCGTCACCGTCTTTTTGGACGTAGCACTGCGCCGCCTCGGCATCGACCCTAAGCAGCAGCCTTTCACCGTCAAGCTGACAGGCGGACCCGACGGCGACGTAGGCGGAAACGAGATCAAGATCTTGCTCAGGGACTACCCCGAGACGGTCAAGATTGTGGGCATCGCCGACGGAAGCGGCTGTGCCGAAGACCCCCAGGGACTCAAAGCCGAAGAGCTGATGCGCCTGGTTACCATCAGTCAACCGATCGCTTCCTTCGACCCTTCTCAGCTGAGCCCAGAAGGGCGACTCTTCAGCCTTGACCAGCCTGAAGGCCTGAGGCGAAGAAACACCCTCCATAACCGCCTGAAAGCCGATGCCTTCATCCCTGCCGGGGGGCGGCCCCGCACCATTCATAGTGAAAACTGGCGCGAGTTTCTTGACCACCAGGGTCGACCCACTAGCCCTTTGATCGTGGAAGGAGCCAACCTCTTCCTAACCGATACCGCCAGGCGACGGCTAGGCGAACACGGGGTTAGTATCGTCAAAGACAGCTCGGCCAATAAATGTGGTGTCATCTGTAGCTCCTTTGAGATCCTGGCCAGCATGATGCTCACCGAAGACGAGTTCTTGGAGCGAAAAGAGCGCTTTGTGGGTGAGGTGATCGAGCGCCTTCGAGGCCTGGCCCGGGCCGAGGCGGAACTTCTTTTCCGTGAGCGCGAGCATCGTCCCGACAGCGATCTGCCCGAGCTTTCCATCCGTCTCAGTGGAGCCATTCTCGAAGCTACTGAAGCGGTGGCCGAAGCCCAGCTAGGAAAGGGCACAGATGCCCTTCTACGGCGCTACCTCCCGGCCACTCTCCTGGAGTTTGCTGAGACCCGACTAGAACAGGTGCCGGCTAGCTATCGCCAACGGATCGTAGCCTGTTCCCTGGCCAGCCGTATTGTCTACCGGGAAGGCCTCACCTATCTCGAATCGATGCCTCGGCCGGCCATCGCCGAGCTAGCCGCCCGTTACCTGGAACAAGAGCTCAGGGTGGAGAAACTGGTGGCCCAGGTCATGGCCTCAGAACTACCCGAGCGGGAAGCCGTGGCCGAACTGCTCCGAGAAGGCGGACCTCGGGCCGGCCTGCGCCGCTGATTTAAGCCCCTTTTCAGAGAGCGGACCTAGCTTGAGGTATGCGAATCTCGTCTCTCCATAGTGGCAACTTCCAGCGGAGCCGGCCGGCTTCAAGCTCTGCCCCAACACCGGAACCGGTCGACACTGTCGAGGTCACGCCTCCCAAGAGCGACGGCTGCTTTCGACCTGGGGGTTGGTTCGCTTTTCTAGGCGGGCTCTTCGGCCCCACTTCTCCGGCCGTCCTGGAAGCGGTCGAACTGGCTGAGGAACTGAGCCACACGGGGGTCGAATTTCGACGCCTGGGCCGACGCTTGACCTGGAAAGGCTTTCGCCCCGTCTGGCGCGAGGCCAAAGCTGAGATAGCCGGCCGATGGATAGCCGACGGTAAGAGAGTGGAGGCCAAACAGCCGGGCCAAGACTGGGTGCCGGTCAGCGAGGTGCAAGACCTGGAGCAGCTACGACAGTTTCAAAGTAGCCAGCCACGCTCCAGCAAAGCTGAAACCCTGGCCCAACTCGATCAGGCGGGCATCAGCTTCCTGGCTACCAAGACCGATCTGGAGGGTCAACCCGAAAAAGTCCAGGTGGGTGCCTACGGAGCCTACCGCAGCCTGACCGGTGACCCCACCCTGACGGGCTTGGAATGTCTCCGTCAGGATCGAAACCACCAGGTCTTAGAATGGAATGACGTCAACCTGCTGGCCTTTCTAGAGGAGGTCGGCCCGGCTGACCAACTGGACCAACCGCAGCGGGCCCGCTCCGTCAAAGGCCTGGCCGACCAGGGCTATCGGTTCTCTCAGGACGACTTCGCCTCGGCCCGCCAGAGTGGGCCTCTCCCGATTTTTCACCGAGGCCTGGAGCTGACTCGGGTCCCCTCTGAGAAACTCAACCGACCTGAGCTTTTGCTCCCCAGGGTGGATACTCTCCGAAAGCGCTATGAGCGACTTCATCAAGACCTGGGCCCGCGAGCACCGGAGGCTTGGAGGCAGGTGGAAACGGTTGCCAGCGACCGCAATCACCAGGAGCGAGACCGGGCTATCACGAGCCTTTATCAGAGTGGAGCCCGCCATCGTGGCCAGCTCTACCAACAGGTTCTAAGAGAAGCCCGACCCGACGAAGATCTGGTCGAGGTAGCCCAACTGGCGGCTCTAGCCGGCGACCACCACCGCCAGGCTGACCTTCTCTTTTCCCAGCTCCGGACGCTCCCCCAAGAGCATCACGAGCGTTATCTCCAAGTCGTCGACGAGGTTCTGCAGTTGGAGTTTGCCGAACAGGTCCATACTCTGTTGAGTCAGGGAAGGCCCGACCAGTATGCCCAGCGACGAACCGTTTGGAAGAACCTGCTCGAAGTGGCTCAACCCGAGCTTGGTCTGGCTGCTCTTCAAGCCCTGGGAACGGCTGCCGAGGAGCGGGGAGAGGCCCTGGTGGAGCTGATGAAACCCGACCCCGGGAAAGGTCTCGAAATCTACAACCTGACCGCCAAGTTGCCCGATTTCGAGAAGCGGATGGCCGCCTTCCACGACCTCGGCGACTTCGAGGAAGCGACCCGCATCACCGACTGTCTCCAGGGTCGTCTCCTGGAGGACGGGGAGGCTTTCGCGCAGCTGCGCCAGCTTGGTGACAACGACCTCGACCGAAGCCTCCAACTGTGGCCAAAGTTTTCCAAGCCGATCGATGGCGAGTTGCTGGAACTGTGCCGTGACGACCAGGACGAGGCCTGGCTCGAGAGCTACCAGGCCCTGCAGCCCTACCCGCTAGAAGGGCCGAGCCGACAGTTGGCTCTCGAACTCGCTCAGGGAGAGAGACCGACCGGTCGACTGCACCAGATCACCAGTCTGCTAGGCCAAGATGAGAAACAAAATCGGACCAGGCTAGATCAGCTAGCCCAACTCGGCCAGGCGGCAGGGTCGATCGACTCAGCCCTCACTTTGTGGCCACTTCTGAAACCAGGACCCGATCAACCGGCACACCATCAAGCTCTTTGCAAACTGGCCGCCGCGACTTCCGAGAAGGCCTGCCTAAAGCTGTTTCCATTGCTGCTCCAGGGCCCAGTCGACTCACTCGATGAAAGGTGCGAGCGGGCCCATCGCCAAGCCCAGGCTTGCGGCAAAATCGAGACGACAGAACCAGCTCTCGAACTTCAGCTGGGCCTCCTCCAGGCTGGAGTTGGTGAGTCTGGAACAGCGGCTTTAACGGAACTTGCCGAAGGGAGTTGGGACCCGGCCTGGTCAGCCGACAACGAGTGGAATCGAGACCCTCAAGGCGTCTGGAGTCAAGGGACTTACCGCAACAACCAGAACGACTCTCTAACGAGCCCTCCCCTCTCGCTGGACGGAGTAGAGCAGACTCGTCTGGAATTCCGGGTCAGCCATGATCTCGAACTCAACTGCGACTACTGTTTCGTGGAAGTCAGCACCGATGGAGAACAGTGGAACCAACTCAAGAGGATGACCGGTCACCAGAGTTGGGCCCCTCAAAGTCTCGACCTCTCACCCTATTCGGGTCAGGACATCCGCTTCCGCTTCCGTTTTTGGACCGACGGCTCCACCACCGACCGAGGCGTGTTTCTGACCGACATCAAAGTGACCGGGCGTGGACCAGAAGGAACCCAAACGGTCTTCCAGGACTCCGACCAGGCTAGCCTTCCCAGGCTGGTCAAAAAAGCGCTCAAGACGAGCCAGCCCGATCGAGCCCTGAGGGCGGTAGTGGACACCGTCAGCCAGACCGGACCAGAACAGGCCCACGCAATCTGGGATACCCTTTGTCACCGTTTCGACCAGCCAACCTTCGAGGAGGAACGCCAGGGCCTCACGGAACTAGCCACTCTGCTGGGAGCTGAAACGGCCACCCAGGCTTGGCCCAAACTGGCTAGTTGGGGAAGCGCAGCTCTCAACACCCGAGTCGAGAGAGCCCTGGGGCTAGCCGAGGCGGCCTCGGTTCTGGCTCCCGATCAGAATGAACAAAGCCAGCTTTGGTATCGACTTCTTGGGTCACCCCTCACGGCTGAAGTGGGTCGTGAAATGGCACAGCTAAGAGGCACCGAGCGGCCTGTGTCCTGGACTCCCCAGGACAGTTGGGGCCGAACGACCATCGAGGGACGCTCGGGTGTTTGGGCCGACAGTCCCGACGGTAAATACCGCGACAACCAGAACAGCAGCCTGACCTCAAGCCCGATCTCTTTAGAGGGCTTAGAAGGGTGCCGATTAAGCTTCGAGGCTCGCTACGCTTTTGAGCCCATCCACGATAACGGCTATCTCGAAGCCAGTCGAGACGGCCAGACCTGGAGCGAGTTGCATCGGTTCTCCAACCAGGCAGACTGGGCTCGGCACGAAGTGGACCTCAGTGACTATGATGACGGCACCGTCCGGCTCCGATTTCGGATCAAGAGCGACGTCCGTCACACCGAGCAGGGGATGTATCTCCACGACCTGGAACTCAGTGGCTTCAATTCCGATGGCCACAGGGTGCATCGCCTTAAGCCCGGCTTTGAAACGGTGGGGTTGGAAGAAACCCTAACCACCTGTGATCTGGCAGGCCACAACCTGGAGGATAAGAACCGGGCCGCCGCCGCTCTTGTCCAGCTCTCGAAAGCAGGGGGCTCCTTCCAGAAAGGCGTCGCTCTGTGGCCAGGGGTTGCGACCCGATTCCACCAAGCAGACTTCAATCAGCAGGTCACACAACTCAGTTTTCTCACCTCCAAGGTCGGTGTCGAGCAAGCCCTGAAAATTTGGCCCCAGCTTCAGGCTGGAAGTCTGGGCCTCGAACTTTCAGTCCGACGAGCCCTTTCGCTTTACGAGCTAGCTCGCTTGCTGGATTCCTTCGGGCCCGAAAGCCAGGTCACTCATCTGTGGACCGAGATGCTCCGTTGCGACCTGAGTCAACAAGCCGCGCTCGACCTGGCTAGTCTGGCCGACCAGCTCAAACCGATGTCTTTTAAGGCGGGAGGCAGTTGGGCTCGCACCTCCGACCCGAACCAGGGCCAGGTGTGGGCCGATAGTCCCGGCCGCAATTACCGTTCCAATGTCGACGCCTCGCTCAAGACCGTTGTCCCCCTTCAGGGAGCGCGCTACTGCCAACTGAGCTTTACAGCCAGGCACGTGCTGGAGGATCGCCTCGACTATGTTTCGGTCGAGGCCCGAGTCAATGGTCAAGATTGGGAGCGACTAGGCCGGCTTGAGGGCCAAAGCGAGTGGCAACGTCACAGCTTCGACCTCAGCCGATTCGACGGACGTGAGTGTGAACTGCGCTTTCACTTCCACTCGGACGGTTCCCAAGAGTACGAAGGGGTTTCGCTAGCCGATATTCGAGTCACCGGGGAGCGCTACGGCCAGTCAGCTTTGTTGGCCTCGGATTGTCAGCAAATCGATTTCGGGGAGCTTTTTAAAGCGGCCGACTACGATTCTGAGTCGGTTCAAATGCTGACTTCCGTGGTTGCCCAATTGAAGACTGTCCCAGCGGCGGCTGAGCTTTTTCGGCTGGTCCCTCCAGGCGACCAGCGACCAAGCCAGCTCAAAGCCCTGACTCAGTTAGCTTTAAGAATCGGTCACGAAGAGGCGGCCGCCCTTTGGCCACGCATCCCGAAAGACCCCCCTGCAAGTCTAGACCAGAGGGTCGAGCAGGCCGCTCTGGCGTTCCAGGCCGCCCGAGCCGTCCTGGGAGAAGAAGGCAGCAACTTTGGTCTAGTGATCGAGATTCAAGACCTCCTGGACCAGACTCCCCTCACGCCGTCCCAGGGGCAGACCCTGGTCGGTCTTCTCCGGGGCGCGGGTGAAGGGCTTTTCGAAGCCGAGCAAACCTGGGCTCTGGTGAACGGTCTTTGGCAGGACAGTCCCGGCTCCACCTATCAAAACAACCAGGACTCTTCGCTCACCAGTCGCCCTATCTCCTTGGACGGCCTGGCAAGCCCCGAACTGACCTTTCGCCTGGAGGGCCGACTGGAGGAGCGACACGACCTACTGCGGGTCGAGGTTCAAGGGAACGACGGGGAATGGCGTCAGATAGAAACCTTCTCCGGTCAACTCCCAACCCGCGACCATCGCCGTTCTTTAAACGATTTCGAAGGAGAAACGGTGCGCTTTCGGTTCCGCCTGACCACCGATTCTTCCCAAGTCTACGGTGGCGTCAGTCTCTCGGCCATCAAGCTAGACGGGAGCAGGCAGGGAACGCGACGCCCCATTTTTGACTCTGAAGACCGGCTTCAAGCGGCCCGACCCCTGCTGAAACTCCTCAAAGAGAGCGACAACCCTGGCCAGGCCCTCGATGCGATGGGAGGCCTCCCACCCGCTCAGGTCCACTCCATCATCGCTTTTAAAGAGCGCTACCCCAGAGCCCTGGAGAAAGTCTCGCTGGCTGATTGCGTCCGCCGAGTCCAGGTGGCCCTAGTCCTGGACGGCGACTTCGAGGCCGCTCTCCAGTCGCTGCTGATTCCAGAAGATCGAGAGAGCACCCTCGAGGTGGACGTCGATGCCATCACCATCGATGGCTTCGCGCTCGATATCCGCGACTAGAGAGGGCGTGTTGACAATCAGCGACGACCGTCACTGCTTTCTTTCCTTTGGTTGA
>CAYRFU010000284.1:0-477 GCA_964423525.1 uncultured Burkholderiales bacterium
GAACAGTTCGCCTTTCAGCAATGAGAGAGGGCCCAGGAGAGTGAACCGCCGACCGCCAATTCCAAGAACGGATGTCTTTTGTGGAGAAGGAGAAGGATCGGCGCCGCCATTTCCGCTCAACCTCGATCGTGGCCGGCCAAATCAACGGAGAGGCCGAGCCCTGCGATTTCTTCGTGCTCGATCTGAGTGAAGCGGGCTTTCGAGCCACCGTTCAAGGCATCGAGCTACCCGAGATGACCACCGCCCGCATCATTTTGCCGAGCGGCAAAGGGGTCAACGCTACGGCTGGGCGTCGCTGGATTCGCGAAGTGGGCCCGGGGTTGTTTCACGCCGGCTTCGAATTCTTGCAGTTCTACTCACCCGACGATGCTGAGGAACTGTCCCGATACCTCCAACAGAAGCGTCTTGAGAGTGAAGGGCTCAAAAAGACGGTCTCTCCCGTCCTGCGCAACCTCACCGAAGCCGAGCTCAAGAGAC
>CAYRFU010000284.1:487-6115 GCA_964423525.1 uncultured Burkholderiales bacterium
GTGCTGGCCGAGGTCAGCCGAACCCTCAATTCTACCTATGACTACAACAGCGCTCTTGAGAAATCCACCGATGCCGTCTTGGAGGCAGTGGGAGCCGAGCGCGGGCTGATCCTCTTGGAAAGGGGGGGCGAGGTCCCGGCTGTGGAGGTGGCCCGAGGCAAGAAAGCTTTAAGTCAACGGGGCCTGCTCTACAGTGAGACGGTGGTGAACCAGGTGCTCAAAACGGGAGAGCCCGTGCTCTCTCTTGACGCTCAGGGTGACACCAATTTCGATGCCGCCACCAGCTTGAGAGAGTTGCGAACCGTGTCGGTGATGTGCGTGCCTTTGCGCAGCCGAAACCGCAACCTCGGTCTGCTTTACCTTGATAGCTCAACAGCCAGCGGCCTCTTCAACCAGGCCGACCTGGAGCTGGTGACCATCATCGCCGATCTAGCCGCCTCGGCCATCGAGCGGGCTCAGTATTTCGCTCAACTCGTCCAAAGTGAGAAGATGTCCGCCCTGGGAACGCTGGTAGCCGGTTTAGCCCACGAGCTACGCAACCCTCTCAACTCTATCCTTGGGCTGGGCCAAGCCTGGCAAGACGGCGAACACGACGAGAAAGACCCGGAAAATCTGGTCTCAGAAGCTCGTCGGTGTCATCGGTTGGTCAGCGACCTGTTGCGGCTGGCCCGCGATCAGGCCGCCGTCCTTGGCGAAACCAACCTCAACACCGTGGTCGACAGGGCCGGTTCACTCGTGTCGGGGGAATTCCGCAACCAGAAGGTCGAGCTGAGGCTGGCCACCCAGCCCGACTTGCCCCCCATCAAAGCCAACGCGGAGCACCTGGTTCAGGTGTTGTTAAACCTCCTCACCAACTCCCTGGCGGCCCTGGAGGATTCTCACCGAGGCAAGGTCACCGTCACTACCTCTGCGGGCGAGGGCGTCATCAAGATTACCGTCTCCGACAACGGTCCTGGAATCCCGCCCGAGAATCTACGGAGGATTTTCGACCCCTTCTTCACCACCAAAGAAGACGGCACCGGTTTGGGCTTGTCGATCATTCAGCGTCTGGTCGAAGACCACGGCGGTTTCGTTCGAGCTGGCAACCTTCCCGAGGGGGGCGCCATTTTCACGATCGAGATTCCGACGCAGCCGGGATAGAGTGTTCGAAAAACACTAATTGCAACCCCAAAAACCGTGTTGCAATTCCGTTTCAGGCGGGCTGTGGCGTGGGAAAGAGAATCGGGGAGCAGACGCTGCTCTACTTTTTTTCCACGAAAGGGAAACGCCGCCGTGAACAAGGTTTCTACCCTCGCTCAAGCGATGGAGCATATCCGTGACGGTATGACCCTGATGATGGGTGGATTCGGACTTTGCGGGATCCCAGAGAACTTGATCGGGGCTCTCTTAGAGCACGGTGCCAAGGACTTGACCATCATCAGCAACAATGCCGGCATCGACGACGCGGGCATCGGTCTTTTGATCGCCAACGGTCAAGTCAAAAAGATGGTCTCCAGCTACATCGGTGAGAACAAAGCACTCGAGAAGAGAATCATCGAAAAGACCATCGAGGTCGAACTCAACCCCCAGGGTACCCTGGCCGAGAGAGTTCGGGCAGGGGGAGCGGGCATCGCCGCTTTCTACACCCCAACCGGGGCCGGCACCACCATCGCTGAAGGAAAAGAGACGCGTCAGTTTGGGGGAAGAGACCACGTTCTGGAGCAGGCCCTTCGGGCCGATGTGGCTTTCATCAAAGCCTTTCGAGCCGACCGTCACGGCAACCTGACCTACCGCAAAACGGCCCGCAATTTCAACCCCATCATGGCCACCGCCGCTGAGGTCGTGATTGCCGAAGCCGAAGAAGTGGTCGAAGCCGGCCAGCTCAACCCGGATACCGTCGTGACTCCGGGCATTTTCGTCAACCTCGTGATTAAGGGAGAGCAGTATGAAAAGCGAATCGAAAAAAGAACGAATCGCCCGAAGAGTAGCACAGGAGCTTAAAGACGGCTATTACGTCAACCTGGGCATCGGAATCCCGACCCTGGTGGCCAACTACATCCCCGACGGAATGACCGTCATCCTCCATTCCGAAAACGGAATGCTCGGGATCGGGCCCTACCCCTTCGAGGGAGAGGAAGACGCCGATCTAATCAACGCCGGTAAAGAGACCGTGTCAGAAATTCCGGGCACCTCGTTCTTCCACTCGGCTGACAGCTTCGCGATGGTGCGAGGCGGCCATCTCGACTTGACCGTCATCGGCGCTATGCAGGTCGACGAGAAAGGGAATCTGGCCAACTGGATGATTCCCGGCAAGAAGGTCAAAGGAATGGGCGGGGCTATGGACCTGGTGGCCGGTTCCAAGCGAGTCATCATCGCTATGGAACACGTCGTTCGAGACGGCTCCCACAAGTTGCTCAAAGAGTGCTCGCTGCCCCTGACCGGCCAAGAGTGCGTCGATATGATCGTCACCGACATGGCCGTCATCGAAGTCACTGACCAGGGCTTTGTCCTCAAGGAAGTGATGGAGGGGCATACGGTGGAAGAAGTACAGGCTGCCACCGGCGCCCCCCTGGCGGTCGACCCGGCTCTGAAGGTGGTGTCCCAGTGAGTATTAAGACCTTGCCTAACGAATTCGTCAGTCAGAGCCATCTCTTAACTCCTGAGCACGAGCAGTGGAGGACGCAGCTAAGAAGATTTCTCCACGAGCACGCCGACCCCATCGCCGAGGAGTATGAAGCGAGTGAAAAATTCCCTCGCGAGCTCCTGCTCGGGAAAATGGCCCAGGAAGGCTTCCTGGGAATCCCCTTCGAGCAGCGTTTCGGAGGAATGGGCAAAGATTCTGTTAGCCTGGCTATCGCCATCGAGGAGTTCTCTTGTTGCTGGGGTTCGCTCGGAATCATCCTGGCCGCCCATATCGGTCTGGGCTCCAACCCGATTGCGACCTGGGGTAACGAGCAGCAAAAGACGAAATACCTGACTCCTCTGGCCAAGGGAGAGCGCCTGGGCGGTTACGGCTTGACCGAACCTCAGGCCGGCTCGGACTCGGGAGCGACCAAGACCCGCGCTGTCTTCGACGGCACCCACTGGGTCATCAACGGCCAAAAAGCCTGGTGCACCAACGCCACCGAAGCCTTCAGCTACGTGGTGAGTGCAGTCACTGATCCCGACAAAGGCCACAAGGGGATCTCGGCCTTCATCATCGAGAAAGACTTCCCCGGATTTGGCTTTGGGGGCAAAGAAGACAAAATGGGCCTGCGAGCCTCGGCCACGGGGACGCTGGTCTTTGAGGACTGCCGGGTGCCCGCTGAGAACCTACTCGGTGACCAAGGTATGGGCTTCAAATACTTCATGCAGACCCTCGACGGCGGCCGTATCACCATCGGTGCGATGGCTCTCGGGTTGGCCCAGTCGGTCCTCGATGAGATGATCCGCGTCCTCAAAGAGGAGGGTCTGTTGGAGGACCTGTGGGATAACGAATACCGCCTCGCTCCGCTAGCCGAGATCGCCACCGATGTGGCCGCCGCCCGGCACATGATTTACAACGCCGCTCTGCAGAAGGATAAACTACCTCGCTGGACGCTAGATGGGGCCTTCGCCAAGTTCTTCGCATCCGAAATCGCTATGCGAGCCACCGACAAAGCGATCGAGCACCTGGCCACCCTGGGCCTCTCGATGAATTCCAAGATCAGCCGAGCCTTCCGCGACGCCAAACTTTGCACCATCGGTGAGGGGACCAACGAAATCCATCGGGTGGTCATCGCCCGCGAAATTCTACGTAATTTGTAATGAGGAGACCGAAATGACTTTGACTAAAGAACCAACACAGACCTGTTTCGAACTCTCGGAAGACCACCGGATGGTTCAAGAAATGGTGCGCAAGCTGGCCAACGAGGAGATCGCTCCCCGGGCAGCCGAGTACGACCGCACCCGCGAGTTCCCCTGGGACAATGTCAAAAAGTTGGCCGAGCTGGGCCTTTTGGGGGTCACGATCCCTGAAGAATACGGTGGAGCGGCGATGGACTCGCTAGCCTACGTTTTGGTGATTGAGGAGCTGTCGCGAGCTTGCGCTTCCACCGGAGTCATCGCGGCCGTCCAGAACTCGCTGGGAGCCTATCCGATTCTGGCTTTCGGCACCGAAGCTCAGAAGAAGAAATTCTTGAGCCAGGTGGCCACCGGCGAAAAAATCGCAGCTTACGCGCTGACTGAGCCAGGCTCGGGTTCCGACGCCGCCGCCATGCAGACCACCTGCCGCCTGGAAGGTGACCACTGGGTGCTCAACGGCCAGAAAAACTGGATCACCAACTCCACCGGCGCGGAACTTTTCATCGTTTATGCCACCAAAGACCCAGCCCTCGGACACAAAGGCGTGTGCTGTTTCATCGTCGAGAAGAGCTACGAAGGCTTTTCAATCGGTAAGCACGAGGAGACCATGGGGGTTCGCGCTTCTGGCACCTGCCCGCTGGCCTTCGATAACGTCAAGGTGCCCAAAGAGAACCTGCTAGGCGAAGAGGGCAAGGGCTTCACCATCGCCATGGCCACCCTCGACACGGGTCGGGTAGGCATCGCCGCTCAGGCCGTCGGGATCGCCCAAGCTGCCCTCGACGAAGCTCTCAAGTACTCCAAAGAGCGCCAGCAGTTCAAGCGACCGATTTCGAGCTTCCAGCTAGTTCAAGAGATGCTGGTCAGTATGGCCACCCAGGTCGAGGCCGCTCGTCTGATGGTTTATCGAGCTGCCCTCAAGCGAGATAGCGGCGAGAAGTTCACCAAAGAGGCCTCGATGGCCAAATGGTTTGCCTCCGAGGTGGCCGTCAAAGCCGCCCTCGATGCCATTCAGGTCCACGGGGGCTACGGTTACTCCAAGGAGTATCCCGTGGAACGGTTCCTACGAGACGCCAAAGTCACCCAGATCTACGAAGGCACCTCGGAAGTCCAGAAGCTTGTGATCGCTCGCGAGCTTCTGGCTGATTAACCCACCAAACTCATTTAGTAATAGGAGAACCCCATGAAGATCATCGCCTGCGTGCGCCAGACGCCGGACACCGAAGCTCTGGTAAAGATCGGCAGCGACGCTGTTTCGATCGACACCGGTGGTGCCAAGGTTGTGCTCGGTCCTTACGACGAGTATTCCCTGGAAGCCGCCGTTCAGATTAAGGAAAAAACCAAAGGCCACGTGACGGCCGTCTCGGTCGGACCGAGCAAAGTCTCAGAGACCCTACGCCACTGCCTGGCCGTGGGGGCCGACGCTGCCGTTCACATCAATACCGATGGCAACGAAACCGACGATGCCCTAGTGTTAGCCAAAGCTCTGGCCGAGCAGATCAAGAAGATGGAATATGACCTCGTCTTCACCAGCACCAAAGGGTCAGACTCCGACCGAGGTGCCGTTGGCCCGATGCTGGCCGAGTTGCTCGGTCTTCCCTACGTGGGATTGGTCGGCTCCATCGAGATGGAAGACGGGGCCGCCCTCTGCACCCGCGACATCGAAGGGGGTGCTCAGGAGAAATTCAAGGTCACCCTCCCCGCCGTTGTCTGCGGTCAAAAGGGCATTCGAGGCGAGCCTCGCTACGCTTCTTTGATGCAGATCATGAAAGCCAAGAAGAAGAAAATCGAGAGCACCGATCTGGCTAGCCTGGGTGTGGACGCCGCTTC
>CAYRFU010000284.1:6125-9342 GCA_964423525.1 uncultured Burkholderiales bacterium
CTTGACCCACGTGACCATCGAAAAGCTCGAGTATCCACCCGAGCGCCCGCCCGGACGGATTCTCGACGGAGACAGCATCGACGCCAAGATCGATGAGCTGGTGAAACTGCTGCGCGACGAAGCGAAGGTTATCTAAGGAGAAGATATGTCGAAAACGATTTGGATTGTAGGAGAAGCTCAGGACGGTGAAGTCTCTAAGCCGACCCGCGAATGTCTAGGCGAAGCCCGTCGTCTTTCCGCCGATGCCAAGCTGATCTGCGTGCTGGTAGGAAAGGATGTCAAAGCGGCTGCCCCATCCGCCGGTCACTTCGGCGCCGATGAGGTGATGGCTTGCGAGATGGGCTCGTATAACCTGGAGGCTCAGCTCGACTCGCTGGCCAAAGGGGTCGAGGCATCCACCCCCGACCTGGTTCTGTTCCCGGCTACCACCCACGGCAAAGAGCTCAGTGCTCGCCTGGCCGCTCGATTCGGTTCGGCTCTGGCTGCCGAGGTCATCTCTCTCTCGATGGGAGGAGACGGCGAGCTACGAGCTGTGCGGCCGATGTTCGCCGGCAAAGTTCGAGCCACTGTCAAGCTGACTGGGCCCAACCCTAAGGTCGCCTCGATTCGGCCTAATGTGGTCAATGCTCTCGAAGCTGACAGCTCTCGCTCAGCCAGCCTGACCGATCTGGCCGCCGCCTCACCCTCAGGCAAATGCGAGCTGGTGGAGGTGGTCACCAAAGGGGCCGACTCCGGCGAGGTGGACCTTTCCGAGGCTTCTATCGTGGTCTCTGGTGGTCGCGGACTCAAAGAACCCGACAACTTCCACCTCATCCACTCCCTGGCCGAAGCCATCGGGGGAGCCGTGGGAGCCAGCCGTATGGTGGTCGACGCCGGCTGGAAAAAGCACCGGTATCAGGTGGGTCAGACCGGCCGCGTGGTCACCCCTGACCTTTACATCGCCATCGGGATTTCGGGTGCCATCCAGCACCTGGTCGGAATGCAGAACTCTGGCTGCATCGTGGCCATCAACAATAACCCCGAAGCACCCATCTTCAAGGTGGCTGACTACGGCATCGTGGAGGACCTGTTTGAGGTCGTTCCCAAGCTGACAGAGAAGCTGAAGGGCGCTACTGTCAACGCCTAGCGATGGCCGGCCCAATGAAGAGAGGTGAGGGGTTCTCACCTCTCTTTTTTTTTGGTGTCTACTGGTAAGGGGCCGGTCCCGACTTCCCTAATAAGGAGACGTTCCGAGGTTGGCTGAGTCCGGAGCTCAGGGGGGAATCAGGCGAACACGGTGAACTTTAGAGGAATGAGGAGGCGAGGCTTCAGTCTGTTGGAAGTGGTCCTGGGGGCGATTCTTTTCTCGGTCGTCATCCTGGGCCTAGCGCTGGTCAGCTACTACCACGAAATGAGCCTGCGCCAGTATCGCGACCGCAACGCTGCCAGACTTCTCCTGCAACAGGAGATGGAACGGGTGATGGCTCATCACTATCCCAACTTGGAGGAAGCCGCCGGCCTCAAAACGATCCCGTTCCGTCGAGAGCTCGACGGCGTCGTCTCCGAGCAGGACTTCGAAATCGAAACTGAGGTGACCGAAAACCCCAACCGGATCGAGAAAACGGTGGTCTCAACCGTCCGCTACCAAGCCAACAACGAGACACTCGAAATCACCGCGCGGTGCTTGCTCTATGCGACCCACTAGACGACTGCCCCACAACGGGCGAAGCCTGGTAGAACTGCTGGTTAGTCTCGGCGTCTTTGCCATCATGTCGATAGCTCTGGCGCAGGCCTTTGTGGCCACCAAGACCTACTTTCATCGGGTTGAGCTTCAAAGTGAGCTCGAGAGCGAATTCATGATCGGGCTCGGGAGTCTGAGCAACGAACTCACAGAAACCTTCCCGGGGTCGGTCCTGTGGGAAGCTGACGTGCCGGCCTTGAGCTTCCCTCTTCCCCGGTCTCCAGACGGAGTCTTGTTGGCTAACCACAGCAGCGGTTCTACTCTGCGTTTTCAGACCCTGGTCAGTTACCAGATAGCGGGACCTCAACAAGAGCTCCGGCGCTACGTCGACTATCTGCCCGCGCCTCTGAATAGCCCTCCTAACCTTTTGAGGTTGTCTCCCCCGCGCAACGCGACCTACTTTACAGGCTCTCCTTACCGTGTGCTGGCCCGGGGCGTGACCGACTTCGACTTGACCGCTATTCGACTCCACCCTACCACCAGCGTCGAGGAGATCGTGACAGATTTCGCACGGGCCTCCCTTTTTCGGATCGAACTTCGTCTCGAAAAGGAAGCCCACGGCAAGACTTACGCTCTCTCAACCCTGGTCGACATCGTAGCCCGCAACTAGCGGGCGTGTTGACAATTGGCACTTCCCAGCGTGAGATGAAAGAGGGATTTTCGATCTGTTCACAAATTTGTAACACATGAGCCTTCGTTCGTCGACACGCCAGGGGGTAGCTCTCGCTCTCGTTCTTTTCTTTATTGTGGCCATCTCTGGTTTGGTCGCTTCGGCCGGCCTCCTCACCCGTAAAAACTTCACCAACGCTCGTTACCAGGACCGCCTTCTCCAGGCCGAGTATGTTGCTCAAGCCGGCCTTCAAAGGGCGATAGAGCGGATCACCAACGACCCGACCTGGGCCCCAACCGAGGGCTCCCCTCACGAAGAATATCTCGACCCTCCCGGCAATCGACTCGGTTTTCTCGTGTGGGTGGACGGAATCAATCGAGACAACTCGAGCCCGGTTGTCAGCGCTAGCGGACTCAGCCTCAACCGAGGTGAAGCGACTTTGGAGGTTCGCGCCCTGGTCAACGGGGAGGTGACCCGCTCAAAATTTGCCGGAGCAGGAACGAGCGTGTTGATGGTCCGACCCGACGTGACCTTCAACCAGGCTTTGATGAGTGCTCAAAAGGAGCACCCCATTCGCTTGGGGCAGGACACACACATCCTGAGCTACAACAGCGACCCAGGCTCGCCCGTGGCGCCTTTCGACCCCACCACCGGGCCTGTGCCAGCAGCCAACCAAATGTCGGCGGTGCGGTCTCTAATGGGCGTCAATCTCGCCCAGGGCAACGTCTATGGGGACGTCATCCTTCCCACCGAAGCCAACTTCAATCCCGGCGCAGGCTTCTACCTCAACGAGGTCCGAAACGACGACGTCCCGCCCACTCTGGACTTCGACCTCCCCACCGGCTCGCGCTGGCTGGGCACGAACTGGATCGCTGATGAGGCTACGA
>CAYRFU010000285.1:0-1141 GCA_964423525.1 uncultured Burkholderiales bacterium
CGAGAACGAAAGCAGCAGTACTTCGAGGACAAGAGGGTCTGGCTCCTGGCCGGATAATTTTACCGACGAACAAAAGAAGCACCCCAGAATTGGTTTAGATCTTGACTAATTGAAGAAAATTAGTTTATACTTGAACTAGTTTCACACAAGACCGTGAACTAGAAATGGGGATGTCGCGATGTCAAAAACCACCACCAATGGGGAAGCTAAAACCCACAGAATCAACGGAACCTATCTTTTCGACAACGTCAAAGAGACCACCGTCTCGGCCCTCGGGGGAGTGGTCGATGTGGTCGCCGACACGACCTCTAACACCGCCCGGGCAGGAGAGAAAATCAGCGACGATCTCACTAGCCTGACCAAAAGAATGGTGGTCAACACCATCAAGGGTTTTGCCGAGGTCTCGGCTGTCTTCGGGCAAGCGATGCTCGAAAATGCCCGCGGAGGCCTCCAGGGCGTGGGCACTCTCAGCTCCGATGGCGGCAAGCTCGCTAAAGAAGCGGCGGTGGGAGCCGTCAAAGGCGCCAGCGAGGTCGGAACCGAGTTCGGCAGCTTGGCCAAGAAGGCCGCCATCGACTTTATCCATGGCTCAGCCGAAGTCGGCAGCGAACTCGGCAAGGTCTGTAAAGAGGGTGCCATCGAGACCATTCGAGGAGCCGGAGAAGTCACGGCTGAACTAGGCAAGGTCGCCCACAACAACGCCCTCGGCTTCATCGAGGGTGGGACAGAAACCACCCTCACGTTCGAGGAAGGCCTGGTTAAGGCCGCTCATCGGCTGGTGACAGGCTACCACGAAGTGCGGCGCCAACACGAAGCGAGCCTGAAAGAACCAAGGGAGTTCACCGACCAGCAACCGGCCAAACCGAAGAAGTGACAAACACTTGGCCCCCCAGCTGTCGGGGGGCCTTTTCCGTTGGAAGTCCGAAGCTCTCACCATGAAAATCGGAATCATGCTGGGCTATTCTGTAGCCAAGGTCCAGCTTCCCATTGAAATGGTTCAGACCGCCGAGCAGCTCGGGGTTAGCGCTGTTTGGACGGCCGAGGCCTATGGCTCTGATGCCGTCACCCCACTGGCCTGGCTGGGCGCTTTGACCTCGAAGATCCGGTTGGGCACGGCCATCATGCAGATGCCAGGACGGAC
>CAYRFU010000285.1:1151-9336 GCA_964423525.1 uncultured Burkholderiales bacterium
CACGACGATAAATCCGGTCATCATCGGGGCCATCACAGCCATGACGGCCATGACCCTCAATCAGCTTTCTGGTGGCCGCTTTCTTCTGGGCCTGGGCCTATCGGGACCTCAGGTGGTCGAAGGTTGGCACGGCAAGCCCTTCTCCAAGCCTCTATCCCGGACCAGAGAATACGTGGCTATCCTGCGCACAATTTTCCGGCGCCAAGAACCCCTCGAGTTCCAAGGAAAGCTCTACCAAGTTCCCTACTCGGGCCAGGATGCGACCGGTCTGGGGAAACCCCTTAGAAGCACCCTCGAAGCTCAAGACATCCCTATCTACCTGGCCTCCATTGGGCCCAAGAACGTGGAGCTCACGGCTGAGATAGCCGACGGGTGGCTGCCGATTTTCTTTTCGCCCCAACGCTTTAAAGACATCTACCAACCTCTCTTGGAAGCAGGCTTCTCCCGGGCCGCCACCGCCAAGTCGGTTAAAAATTTCGACATCGCTCCCACCGTGTCAGTGGTGGTTGGTGACGACCTCGACGCCTGCTATGACGCCGTCCGTCCCTACCTGGCTCTGTATGTCGGCGGAATGGGTGCCAAGGGCAAGAATTTCTACAATAGCTTGGCACGGCGCTACGGCTATGAGGAGGCTGCCGAGACCATTCAAAACCTGTTCCTAGCTGGCAAAAAACGAGAGGCGGGAGCGGCTGTTCCCAAGGCGCTGATCGACGAGGTGGCGCTGGTGGGACCCCCGGAGAGGGTCAAAGAACACCTTCAAAAATGGAAAGAAGTCCCTATCGGCACCTTGAATTTAGCCGTAACAGACCGACGCTCTTTGCAAACAGTAGCAACACTTTTGGGCTAAAAATCCAGCAGCGCGGAGGATGGGTGGGGGGTCACCATCTCTCCGCGCCGCCTTCTAAGCTTAGTCTAGCAGAGGATTATGCAGTTATGATGCAGGCGGAGGCGCGGGAGTCTCAAGCGGCGGCTCAGCCAGCGATAAACCTCTCTGAGCCTGATAGTCGCGGGCAAAACGGAGGACCTCGTGGGCCCCTTCGACGTTCTCTCGCATGACCTCGAGCGCTTCGGGAACCTCCGGCTGGAACTCCTTAGCGGTCTCCATCGTGGTCGAAAACAAGCCTTTATCGTGGTAGAAGTAGTCATCCGAGGAGCCGTTGATCACCAGGCTGTAGATCATCTCGTACTCGGTGCCCCTATGGCTGGCGATAGCCTCCTGGAGCCGAGAGTGAAACTGCTCGTAAAGGGGAAGGTCCTGGTCGGATATGCCCCACGGTTTACGAATCTGCTCACCGCTGGAGTGCCAGTCCACCACGAACCGAATGTTGGGATGGTCCTCTACCACCTCAATAATGTGTCTCGTTTCCGGTTCTGAGGCTGGACCCGAACCCGAATAGGTAAAAGACGACTTCTCTTCCGAGGGCAGCCATTGGTAAGGATAGTTGCGGTTAATATCGACGCCACGCTCACCCTCTCCCACATCGGCCCGATTTTTACGCCAACGAGGGGAGTCGTGAAAGGAGAAATTGGTCCCGTCGGGATTGGTCATCGGAGCGATAAAGATGTCGAGGCTGTCGAGCAGTTGTGTGTTTTCGCGAACCCTCGGATCCTCGCTATCAGGATCGTAGTTCACCACCAATTGCTCAGCTAGCTCGACCATAATCATGGGGTCCACCCACTCCCGAGCGTGGGGAGCAGCGAACTGGAAAACCCCAAGCTTTTGGTCGCGGTCCGGTTGCCGAGGGCCAAGACGTAGGTAGTAGAGGCGAGCTGGACCCTGAAGGTCCTCTCGGCTCCCGTCGTAGCCTTCGGTCTGATAAGGCCTTTCAACCAACTCCACCAGGTCGGGGTATCTCTCGGCCAAAGCGCGAGCCCGACTCTCGACTTCGCTGGGTTCGAGGTAGCCCGTGACGAAACCCGATTGAAAGCCGAGCCCGACCGGACCGGGAAGAGCGGGAACGGCCGCCTGGAATGCCAAATCCTGCTGCCCGGATGGTTCCGGGATTCCACCTGAAGGATCAGCAGAAAGAGTTACCTTGTCGAGTGACTCGGCTTTATTCGAAGCCAGAGCGGTCGGAGAATACCGATAGGGCAACTGGGCCTCAAGTCCAGAAATGCGCATAGCCGGACCATCTCATGGCGCTGGGAGCCTGATATAGAAGGAATGTAAAAGTTTAGAGGATGTCCAGGTCTGTGAGGAGTTCACTGAGGCTCACCGGATGGAGTTCCTGGCAAGAGAAAACAGGGTCGGCCGACCAGCCATCCGGGTCCTGGTCCAGCACAACCTCCTGGAGAATCTGTTCAGGAAAGCAAGTTGGATCCCCGACGATCAGGCCAGGGTCAAGACGCAACTTTGCAAACACCGAATCCCCCAGGTCTTTGACCATCCAAGCCGCGCATCCCCCGTCCAGCGCCGGGCCTCGGACCCATCGTTTGCCTTCCAACCCGAGCACTGCGAAGGTCGGCACTTCCTTCTTTCGATAGCGCACCAACTGGTGACCGTCCAGGTCCTCTGGTGCGAGAATCGCTATCTCTCGATCAAGCTGGGAAAACGGCTGAAGAATCTCATAGTCCGCCAACACTTCACTCCAGCCGTTGAGAAGACCGACCGGAAATTCGAGCCGATGGGGCAAGCCCACCTGCGACTCGGGCTCAAGTTTACATTCCTCCTCATCGACTCACCAGATCGTCCTCCCGCCAAACGCCCCAAACCAGGCGACTCACCAGATGAATCAAAAAGGGATGGTCGACAAAGAGTTCCTTAAACGGCTCGGCCTTCCAGCGTCGACGCCGAATCATGGCCGATTCCAAACGGGCCACCTGCTGAGCGGCCACCATCTTGACGTCTTTCTTCAGAGCTTTGAACGCCTGATAAGCGAGGGGCGCTTTCTCCTCGTCATCTTTCTTGCCCGGCTTGGGGAGATTCTTGAGGCGCTTCTGCTCCTGGTCAAAAACGAACGGCTTCAGCTGCTCGTCAAAGCCGACCCGGAAAGAACGAAAGCCGTAGTCAAGAGTCATCGAGCCCTGCTCATCGAGGTCGAAGTCAGGCACCAACCGGTCGGCCAGCTCATCAGGCGTGAGCCCGCGCTCCAGCGCGAGTTCCTCGATCATCTCACCGGCCTTATTCTTGAGACCTTTGAACTTAAGCTTCTGAGAAAGACCGTAAAGATGGATCAAAGCCACGTCAGTGCCCAAGGTTTTCAGCACCTCGAGACCTACAACAGCGCGAGCGTGCCCCCCTCCCCTGGCCATTTCTTGAGCATCGGAGTGAGACGCCGAGCCGCCTCATCGTGACCCAACCAACCGAGGGCTAGGAAGGCCCAGTTCTCCTGGGAAGGAGCACCCATCTGCATCCACAACTCAAAGAGCGAGCAGGCGAACCGGTGAAGCGACTCGGGGCAACAAACTGCTCGAATCGTCTCTAGACCAGCATAAACCGAATCCGACTTGGAGGCGGCCAACATGATGCCTAGGTGAGTGAGGGCTTCATCGTCGAGACAACCCGACCCGTCAGCCAGTTCGGGCTTCGGCAACAAAGCTGGATCATACCAGTCAGGAAGCTTCGGCAACTTCGAGGGAAAGACATCGACCGGGTCCCGACAGGCCAGGGATTCAGTAGCAAGAAGAGCTTTCTCACCATACTCCCTGGCCACTTCGAGGACGGTGTCACGGTGGCCGCTCCAACACAGGTGAAGGAGTCCCCCTTCGGCCCACTCCCGGGCCTTCTTGGCTTTGTCTAAAGCGGGAGGGATCAAGCCTCTGGCAGCTGTTTTTGGGTGGCGCTCGAGGTAAGCGGCGGCTGCTTTACGAGCCCACTTCAGTCGGCCGAAGGCCTGGCTGACGAGGGGCACCAGGCGAATGTCGTCGTAGGGACCCATCAGTTCGATCGCGTCTTTGAGACTGAGAGCCGCGATCTTGTGCAAAAGCGGCAAGGCCCCAAGACCGTGACGAGCCGCCAACAAGCGGAAGTGCTGGGTCGCATACCAGGGATCGTCAAACTCCCATTCGGTGATAAACTTGAGCGCCTTTTCAGGCGGAGCCTGGCAAACGTAAGCCGCAGCAAAAAAAGAATTCTCCAGCGCCTGCTCACGAGCTTGCTCCCAGTCCTGGGGTAGCCGAACAAAGGATTGGACCGCCCCCCTCCCCCACCGTTCTTGCTCGCCGGGCAGCCAAGCCAGGGCTGGCTCCTGATGGGGCGGCTCCAATCCGGGCACTCTGACTGGCTTCGGCTGTTTCCTGGTCCAGGGCGGGTTGGCCAGCAGGTCTGGCCAATTCTGGCGAGGAGCCGGTTGGGAGCCGCCCTGCTCCGACAGGGATTGCTCCAAAAAGGAGCTCTGTTCGGGGCCGAGTTCCACCTCCTCGGGATGGTCCAGAAACTTCGAGCAAACCAGAGCCAGCCACGGTCCGTGCACCTTCTCACGGGTCAACCATTGGAGGCCGGTTTCGGGGAAGTTTTCGAGCTGTTGCGCGAACGGGCCGGTCGCTTGTTTGGGAGCCGTCCGGCAGGCCTCGTGCAAAGCCTTTCTGGCCCGGTCGTCATCATAACAAGCCAATCCCTGAGCCCAGAGAGCGACTCCCTCAGCATCCACGTTAGAAGCTGGAGGCAGCTCCAAAAGCACCGTCAGTCCATCGGGCCCTAATCCATCCAAAAATTTTATAGCCCGACTTAAAGGTGTAGTAGTTGGCCGAGCGCAGGAGTTCTCGAGCCTTATCAGGGCTGCTGACGGCGCCCAGGTAGTAGCGCATCTCTTTCCAATCCCCACCGGAGGTGGGCCACCACTCGGTTCGTTCAGGAAAGAGAAAAAGGGCCCTGGCGAGAGCACGCCTCGAGCCGAGACACTGTTCAACTGTCGAGCGAGCCTTCTCATACTCCGCCTGGGCACAGGCGGTCAAACGGGTTCGCAGCCGGTCAAACAGAGGTTGGTCCCAGTCGACGGGAGCGTAGGCGCCAGCCAGACTGGTGCCGCTTTCTACCCGAGCAGCCCCCCTAACAGCTGCCTCAACGGCCAACCCAAAACCCGCTTCCAGCAGCAGGTCGGCGAGTGCTGCCCTGGCTTTGGGTGTGGCTCGCAGCGGGGCCAGCTCGACGACCCGCTCGATGGCTTCTGAGAGAGTGGAGAAAACGGGTTCGAGTCCGGCCTTCTTGAGCACCGGTCGGGGGTCATCGGCAGCCTGGAGTTCGAGGACGCCGTGACTCCGTCTAGGCACCACCAGCCGCTGCCAAGCGGCCGTCATTCTCGGTTGAGCAGGAGAGGCGATTTGCATAATCTTCGCTTCGCCTCCAGGTTTCTACCAGCCTTTAGCAGGCGATTCTCTCCAGAGCCCGGACTTGAACTTCGACGGCTTCCTGGGCCCGACCCACCTCTCGGGAGGCGATGTAAGCATCGCGGGCGGCCGTGGCCTGCTGCTCGTAGCAAGAGGGGAAAGAAGCGAGCTCCAACAGGGCCCGTTCCAAAATCCGCCGCTCCTGGGTCGGGGGAAGAGCCAAAAGCTCCAGGGTGTCGAGGGCGAAGCGAGCCAGCCCCTGGGGCAACTCGGGTTCTTCCTCCGACTGACCTAACCGACCCAGCAAGGTCCGCCCGACCAGCATAGCGTCGACCGGCTCTACCACCGCGTCCAGGCTGAAGGTCTGCAACACCAAAGCCTGATCGAGGGGAGTCAGACGCTCGCTTCTCAGCAGGCTAGTGCAGGCCAAGCGCTGGACTTCCAGAGCCTGCGCCTGAGTCAGGGGTGACTGTTCGAGAGCCTGGACGGTCAACTGAACCACCACCCTCTCGAACGGTTGCTGAGACTCGTTGCCGAGGGCTCGAACGACCTGGAGAGCCAGGGTTGAGGCGGCCCGCTCGCTGAGACCCTCGACATCGAGGAACCTCAGTCCTAGCTTGGCCAGGAATCCCTCATCGGAAGTGGCTTCTAAATCCTGAAGGATGCGGAGCAAGAACTTCTCCATTTCCTCGCCTTTGATCCGGGCCGATGAGCATTGTCTCAAGAAGGCCCGGGCCCGATCGGGCCAGCTTGAGCTAAAAACGATCGTCTGACGTGGTTGAGGCGTCTGGACAGAAAACATTGGGGACCTACTTCCGTTGGACTCTGTTGGCCTCAGAGTTCAAGGCGGCCCGGAAAAAAACCTGAAAATCAGGTCCCCTATTCTAAATTCGCCTTCGAAGGCGCCTGAGACTATTTCCGCCTCATCCCTTTGGTGAAGACTTTGCCGGGGATGATCTTGTGGACAGTTTGGCCGGCCAGGGGGCGAAAGCGCACGAATTCCGTGTCGCACTGAGGACACTTCAGGTCGCCCCGGGTGTGGTCTTCAAGAATTCGGTCAGGGAGACACTTGACTAGACCCCCACGCCCGCCTTTTCTGTAGCGATACAGAAGGCAGCGACAGGCGGCGCAGTGGATGGCGATGTTGCGGTAGTGACTGGCCTTCACACAGAAGCCGGCTCCTGTTTGGCGTGGGCATAAAGATCCAGATAATATTGGGCCGGGTTGGCCATCGACTGAACCTCGGAAAGGGAGCCCATCCGCTCACACCAACCTCTCAAAGCCTGGTCCTCCAGAGAAAAATTGCGGTAATGTTCAAGCACCCCGAATCTCTCAAACCAGGGATAGAGGGCGATATCCAGGATCGCTGGCTTGGCACCGGAGAAGAACTTCTGGTCCTTTAGATAGTGGCTGGAAAGCCGGGTCAACAGCTCCCGGGCCTGACTTCGCAACTCTTCGCTATCCTGGCTTAGCAACTTGTAGAAGACCGGAATGAACTGGCTACTGACCCAGTCGATAGCGATGCGAGCCCGAGCCCGGTCGCCTGCTGTATTGGGATAGAGGGGAGGCTGGGGACAGACCTCTTCAAGGTATTCAAGGATAACCATCGACTCCCAAATGCGATTGCCGTCGTGCTCCAGAAGAGGGACTTTTCCAGAGGGAAGAACCTCGTGATACCATTCGGGTTTGTTGGCCAGGTCGATGGCGACATCCCTTACGACCAAAATGAGCCAAAAATCGCGGAGTAAAAAATGCTAAGACATCAGAGACTGCCATGGGCCACTGCTGCTTCCACCCGGACCCCGAGAGCACCGGAAATCCCCGATACCTTCGAGGAGGTGTTGGTCGACCCGCCCAGCCCTATGCCCAAACTGGAAAGGCCTGTACTTTTGATCCCGGGTGGCCGGAGCCAGACGGTCGGACTACCCACCGTCATTCACTATCTGACCGAAGGAAGTGAAAACGTCTACGGTGGCTACTACCGGGCAGACAAACCGGAGCGCTTCGAAAAGAGCTACGCCGCTCACGGCGGCGATGTCTTCAACCTGAAATACACCAAGAATTTCGGCACCATCGACCGCAACGCCGAGGAGATCAAAAAGGCCATTGCCGACATCCGCCGGGTCACGGGCGCCGACGAAATCGATGTCGTAGCCGAGTGTAAGGGCTCCATCGAGTAGCGTCAATATATCCAGAATGTGCCGGAGGGCGAGGATGGAGTTCGAAACCTGGTCCTGCTAGTTCCCCCCAACCACGGGATTCCCATGGTCGGGGAATACACCCGCCTTCAGATGGAACTGATCGAGCGCCTGGGCCTGGAGCGAGACAAATTCGACGGCGTGCGTCTCGATGACGAGAGCCGAGAAGCCTTCAAGAGCTTCGGCGGCGACTGGAAGATCGGTCCCTTGGAGGGCAATCCGCGAATTCGCTCCTTCAACACTCCCGAGAACACCGCCAAGGAGGCGAGAGCCCACAACAGCATTACGGTGGTCGCTGGCGATGGCTTCAATCAACTCAATATGAAAGGCCTACCGGGCCTCCCCTTCCCCTGGTGGAAAGGAGACAACGAGGTGCCCCGAGCCAGCGCCTTCCTGGGCCACGCGGACAACTTCTTCTACGAGGGAGAGCTGGGAGAGCACGTCGAGGTCAAGCATAATCCCGAGGCCATCGCCAAGATCGCTGAGGCTTTGGTGACCGATGGAGATCCTGTCCACGACGACAACTACGCCAGCGACCAACCAAGCATGACCCAGGTCCGAGTTCGGACGGGATTGTGGGGAGTCTCTTTCGCCGGCCGTCTTACTACCGCCGCTCTCGCGCTCAACGGAGCCGCCATCGGTCCTTTTGCCGGAACACTGGGAGTGATCGGGGCGGCCATTTCAGCGGCAGACGGAGTTCATCAAGTCGGGGAAGCCCTCAG
>CAYRFU010000286.1:0-9329 GCA_964423525.1 uncultured Burkholderiales bacterium
CTATGGCGCTGGTCTCAATCTCGTTGCAGGGTTGGTGGCGCCGCTGGCCATTACGATTCTGGTCCACCGTCAGATTCCCGGCGCTGACCGCCCGCTCGGCTTAGCTCTTTGGTCCGGCTTCTGTTTTACAGTCCCGGCTTTCGCGGTGGCTTTCTTGGGACCGGAGTTTCCCTCCCTGGCGGGCTCTCTAGTTGGTCTGATCGTTTTCACCTTGACTCTTCTCTGGCGCCAGAACGAGCCGCCCGCCGGCGCACTCAAAGCACTTCTGGTGGCCTTCTTCCCCTATCTCCTGGTGTGCTTGGGATTGTTGGTCGGCAAGTATGCTCTGGCCGAGAAACGCTTTATCCTCTTGGGAGTGAGCGTTTCGGCTTTTCAACCCGGGCTGGTTTTCTTGCTGGTGATGGGTGGCCTGGCTGCTTGGCGTCGGGACCGAAGCTGGGTTGAAGTCAAGCAAGACCTGGGAACGGCCTGGTCGAGGCTACCCCTGGTCTGGCTGGCCATCTTCTGCCTGGCTGGGCTAGCTCAACTCATCGTTAAGAATACCGCCGGTCAGGTGACCAATTGGGAAGGGGGGTCGGGAGGAGCGGTGATGCTGGTGCTACTGGCTCCCGTGGCCGGCGCGCTCGGGTCCTTCATCACCGGCAGTGCCACCGTTTCTTGCCTCTTGACGGGACCATTCCTGGCCCAGACAGCCTCTCTCTTGGGTGTCGATGGCGGTCTGGTTCTCGGCCTCCAGTTAGTGGGGGCGGGGGCCGGCAATATGATCTCTTTGCAAAACCTGGCCGCCGTCCAGGCGACGGTCGGATTGGTCGACCAGGAGAAGCCCATGCTGATTCATCTCTGGTGGCCATGTCTCGCTTATGTGGGGCTGACCGGTCTACTCGGGCTTGCAGGGCTTTTGCTAACCACGGTGGGGCCGCTACCCGGTTAACCAGGCTTTTCTTGCTTCTAGAGCCCAGGCGAAGCGCTCGCGGCTGCAAGTTCCAAAGCATAAGGTAGGCGAAAACCCACTGGACCTCGTAGGAAGCACCCTTATGAGGACGGTAGTAGAGGTTCTGTTTATCGTGGTGGTGATTGCGCTGGCGGTCCTGGTCACCCGACCCGACCACGAGGTCTATCACGTGAGCCTCACAACCGAGCACGGACCAGTCTGGATCGAGGTGTCATCGGCCGCCGCCCCAGAAGTGTGTGAGAGGTTTGTCTACTTGGCCGAGAAGGGATTCTTCGACGGGCTCAAACTGGTCCGTCGGGAAGACCGACTGTTGCTGGGGATCGACCCTGACGAGAGCGATCTGGAGCCGTTCGAGGAGCCTCGTTCCTTCCGTAATAGAAAGCCGGGCACCCTGGCCTACGTCCGCAACACCAGGGCCCAGTTCGTGTTCGACCTGGTTGGTGATTCAGACTATAACCTGGTGCCGATCGGAGAGGTGGTGCCGGTGGGTTTAATCGAGGGTGGGGCCACCGGTCTTGATGTGTTGGCCCGCATCGAGCGAGAGAGCTCGATCGTCAAACTCCAACAGGAGAAGACTCCCGCTCGATGATCCAGTCGACAGCCTCAGAAAGGTTCTCAAAGCGCTGGTCGGCCTGAATGTCGACCTTGCCATCCTCACCCCCGAAGCCGGTCTCGACCAGAATCGAGGTCATCAGGGGGGTGGCCGCTTCGCCGGCGGCGATGTCGGTGGTCATGTCTCCGATCATGTAGCTGTCGGCCAGGTCGATCTCGTCCCCGAAATCGGAGGCAGCCTGATAGAACATACCGGGAGAAGGTTTGCGGGCGGTGATGTGCCCCTCGGGCGGCTGTTCGTCCTTGCGATTAGGGCAGTAGTAGATCGCGTCGAAGCGACCCCCGGCTGCCTCGATTCGCTCGCTTAGCCGCTCTAGAATCGATTCCACCTGCGGGGCCGACATCTTGCCGTAGCCCACTCCTCCCTGATTGGTCACCAGCACGATGCTGGCTGACGTCCTTTGGGCCAGACGGGCGAGGGCTTCCACCGACTCGGGGATCAGCTGGTTGTCCATGTCCTCGGGGCTGTTGACGAAACCGTCGGTCGTGTTGAGGACACCGTCACGGTCAAGAAACACACAGGGTTGATGGCCAGGGGTGTTGATTTTGGGGGGCGCGCTCGGGGCGCTCGACACAGAACGAATCATAGCTCCCTCATTATCCGACATTTCTAAGAGACGATTGTTGTAGGGGGGTAAACAGAGGGCAAAGAGAAGAAGACGTCGATGTCTCGCTGGCTCTTCATTGTGGTGGTTCTGTTGACCGGCTGCCAGGCCAAGCCGTTGCCGACCTCGCTAGACCAACAAGGTCCCTATACGATTCTGGTGACCCCAGCCGCGAAGGAGAAGTTCGCCAAGGCTGTCCAAGCCGCTCAGGAGATCCATCCTCATGCCCAGCTACTCACTCTCCACCCGGAGTCGCCTCAAGTTCCCGAGACCCGCTACGCTCTCTTGGTGATGCTGCCGGAGGAGATTTCGGTCGAGTTTGCCTGGCGCTGGTTGTGGCTCTCGACCCAGGTCGACGATGACCCCCTTGTGGATGTCAGGACTGGTTATATCACGGGAGCAACCCCGGAAGACGCCGAGGCTCTTGTGAGGCGAACAGAGCTAGCTCTGGCTCGCCGAACGGTAGACAATCTGGGCCCCAATACCCAATTGAGTGCTGACGCCTGCCAGAGCTTCCCGGGCTCTTCTTTTCTTCCCGTTTTCGATCCGATTGTGACCGTGTCTCACGGAAGTGCGGGACTGAGCCAGCCCGAACTTCTCGAGGGGGCAGGATTTCTTCATCTTGGTGGGCACGGCTATCCCGACCGAATCGTCGATGGTCTGACCTCGGCTGGGGTCGGCCAGCTTCGTTTGAGCCCGTGCGTCGTTTTCAATGGAGTCTGTTACACAGGAGTCACTTCGACCTGGTTTGAGAACGGGATGCCGAATCGGGCCGGCACGAGTTTTGGTTTGGAGATGCTCAAGCAACCGGTGGTGGGCTATCTGGCTGCCGTCCTCAACGACCAGTTGAAGAGTAGCTTCACCGACACGTTTCACTCAGACCTTTCCCAGCCTTTCAACGAGAGAGTGCGCGTTCGGCTTCCGCTAGTCCATCGAGGCGAGATCACCGACATCGAGCCCGAGGGACGCCTGGTGGGTCAGGCTGTCGAGAGCGACGGAGAGAAAGGCTGGACCCACGTTCAGATCGACTATCCGGCCACCGGCTTCTTTCAGTCAGAACGACGCGACCTGGGGGCCACCGTCCGGTTCACCTTAAAGTGAAGAGGCTGGTCGGGACGGGACTGGCCGCCCTTTTTACCTTGTTGGCTCTGGCCCTGAATCTGCGACTCTACGGTCAGCCCGACACCTCGCCCAAAGAACACCTCGCTTTTCTCAAGAGCGCATTGCAACAAGGCGAGGCCGAGAGAATGCAGGGTCTTTTTCCGGAGGGGTATTTCTTCTGCTACGTCCTCTATGGTGCGAGTTGGATCGACCTGGCCGTGGCTGATCCTTCGTTTTCCGAGAAGGCCCTTAAGGAGGCCCGATGGGCACTGTCTCATCTCGAGTCCGAAGCCGGGCGAGAGGCTTTCCCCGTCGACCAGGAGCCGCCTCACGGCGTTTTCTATTGCGGCTGGACCAACTGGCTCAGGGGAGGCATCCTCAAGCTGGAGAAGGAGGGTCCCGAGAAGGGCCAGTTTCAAGCCGATTGTCGGGCGCTGGCCGAGCAGTTTCGTCGGCGGGGTCCTTACCTCGAAGCCTATCCAGGTCAGGCTTGGCCCTGCGATAGCACTGTCGCGATGGCCGCTCTGGCTCTCCACGATCACCTCTATCAGCCCAGCTTCTCCAGCCTTCGGGCGAAATGGCTGGACCAGGCCGAGCCCCTCCTGGACCACCAGGTAACCCCTTCTCGCCAGTCGGCTCGAGGGACGTCTCAGGTGATCATCGGTCGGTTTCTCTTTGAGGTCGACCCGTATCTAGCCGCCCGTCATTACAAGACTTTCCGTCGAAACTACGTCACTACCCGGTTGGGGCTACCGGGGGTGCGGGAATATCCGCTAGGATCGGATGGCCCCGGAGACGTTGACTCGGGGCCGTTGGTCCTCGGCTTGAGCTTTTCGGCCACTGGCGTCATGCCCGGGATGGCTCGCCTCCAGGGCGACAAGGCTCTCTTGAATCCTTTGGAGCAGACGATCGATACCTTCGGTTTCCCGGTGGCTGGACGCTACCTCGGGGGCGCGCTCCCGGCTGCAGACGCGCTTTTGATTTGGAGTCGCACAGCCGTGTCTTGGACCGGGCAACCGACTCCTGAGACTTCTTATCCCTCCGTGGTAGGTTGGGGTTGGCGTTGGCCTTTCCATCTTTTCTGGTTCATTTTGGTGTCCCTAGTCTGGCTCCCGCTGGTGGTCTCGGTCAACAGAGAGGCCGGCTTGGCTCTTCAGGAAATTCGACCCCGAGATCCAGTCTGAGCTCAATCGACTGTTTTTCCCTACGAGCCAACCAACGGCATTCGGGTCACCAGGCGAGAAGGCTTCAACTAGCAGCCCCTGGAAACAAAGTTCGAGTACGAACTTTTAAGGGGCCTATTATTTCCGATTCCATCGATGAGCAGTATATGACCTCCCGCCCTCGCATGAAGGCCGATTTCCGCGACAAGATGTTGGAACGACTCAGTTCCGACGACCAGCGAGAATTAGAGGATATCCGCTCCGAAGAGCAGGCTCGCATGAGCACCAATATGGTGCTCTCGCTGACCATGACGGTGCTTTTCACGGTCTGGGCAGTGGTGCAGGCAGAGGGGCTGTTGGCTATCGCTCGGGCTGCCAAGCTGTTCGTGACCGAGAATCTCAGCTGGTTTTTCATCTTGCTGGCCTCCGGCTCGATCATCTATTTGCTCTATCTGGCCTTCAGCCGATTCGGGGACGTCGTTTTAGGAGACCCGGAGGATAAGCCCGAGTTCTCTGACATTTCGTGGTACTCGATGTTGTTCTCCGCTGGCATGGGGGTGGGGCTTCTTTTCTGGGGTGGAGCCGAGCCGATTATCCATTTTCTTAACCCTCCAGTGGGCGACCCGGCCACTGTCGAGGCGGCCCGTCAGGCCATGGTCATCACGCTCTATCATTGGGGCTTTCACGGCTGGGGAGTTTACACGCTTTGCGCCGTGGCCGTCGCCTACTACGGTTTTCGCAAGCGCAAGAAGTATCTGGTGAGTTCGGCTGTGGTCGACCTGTTTGACTCACCCACCCTGAATAGGGGCCTCAAGCTGGTGGCCGACCTGACGGCCACCATCGCTATCATTTTTGGAATGGCCGCTTCAGTCGGCATGGGAACGCTCCAATTGGCAGCCGGTCTAGAACACGCCTACGGATGGAGTTGGGCGCCGACTCCGTGGGGCTATCTTGGCATTCTTAGCCTGGTCACGGTCGCTTTTATTGCCTCTGCTACCACGGGTCTCAAGAAGGGTATCAAAATCCTTTCCAACGTCAACATGGCGATGTGCGTTGGTCTGTTGTTTTTCGTCTTTCTTTCCGGTCCGAAGCTGTTTCAGCTCAAGCTGTTCGTCGATAGCCTGGGACAGTACCTGGCGGCCCTCCCTTCTCTGGGCTTCAAAGTGGCGCCCTTTACACCAGAATATGAAGCTTGGATGTCTGACTGGACTCTGACCTACTTCACCTGGTGGATCGCCTGGGCACCCTTTGTCGGCATTTTCATCGCTCGAATCTCGAGGGGACGGACCATCAAAGAGTTAGTGCTGGGAGCGTTGGGGGTGCCTGTGCTCTTCACGGTGGCCTGGTTTTCGGTGTTCGGGGGGTCGGCCTTATGGCTTGAGATGAATACCCCCAACGGCATCGGTTCCGTGGTGGCCGGGGCCAACGGAGACCCGGCTAAGGGACTTTTCGTACTCTTGAGTCAGTTTCCGGCAGCCCAACTCACCTCGACTCTGTCGATCATCCTTTTGTTCACTTTCCTGGTCACGTCGGCCGATTCCGCCACCTTTGTGGTGAGTATGATGACCACCGAAGGTGACCTCGAACCGAAGCTTGGAACGAAAGTCATGTGGGGCCTGTTGCTAGCGGCGGTCACCGGAATCCTGGTCAAGTCGGGCAACCTCGACCCTATTCAGGCAGCCGCTTTGTCAAGCGCTTTTCCTTTTGCGGTGATCTTGGTCCTGATGGCCTTCGCGGTTCCGATCCGTCTAGCTCACCAGGTGCGCAAACGCCGCTTGTAGGAGCCCTGGGGTCGATAGCGAACCTCCGCTTTCCTATGGACTGTCTGCATACCCACTTCACTCGCCAGGCCCAGGCCACCCCCGACGCTATCGCGGTGGTGGATGACCATCGATGTCTGACCTTCGCCGAACTCGATCGAGAGTCGGATCAATTAGCCCACTACCTCCGTCGGCACGGGATCGGGACCGACGATACGGTGGGCATCCATATGGGCAAGTCGGTCGATTATATCGTGGCCTGCCTGGGGGCTCTGAAAGCAGGGGGCGCCTTTTTGCCTCTTTTTCTGGACTACCCCAACAGCTTGATGATGCAAGTGTTACAGCAGACCCAGGCTAAAGTGGTGGTGACCACTTCTAGCTTGCTTCCCCGTCTCAAAACCCTGAGCGACAGTCACCTGGTGGCCCTCGATAGCGAGCTGGATTGGCGCGGGGAGCGCCTCGCTCCCGTGGCCTGCGATCCGGAGCAGCTGATGTTTGTGGTGTTCAGTTCAGGAACCACGGGAGAGCCCAAGGGGATCACACTGCCTCACCGGGCTGCTGTTCATTCTTATGACCAACGCCATCAGTTCAACCCTTATCAACCTGGTCAGAGGGTGGCTTGCAATATCTTCTTTGTGTGGGAGATTTTTCGTCCCCTGATTCGGGGAGCTTCAGTCTATGTCATCACCGACGATGTGATCTACGACCCTAAGCTTCTCTCTCGCTTTCTTGAAAAGCACCAGATTAGCGAGGTGTTGTTTACGCCTTCTTTGCTTGAGACGATGCTCAATCAGCTTGAGCCCCATCATTGGCGTAAGCGGTTCGCCAGTCTTGAAGTGATTTTCTTGAACGGCGAGGTGGTCACTGAGCGCCTGCGCAGCAAAGCTTTAGAAGCTCTGCCGGAGACGGTTCGCCTGCTGAATACCTACAGCATCAGCGAATGCCACGACGTGGCCAATTTTGACCTTCGCCGACACCAACCCGGCCTTTCAGACTACTGCCCTGTAGGCTATCCCATCGACGGGATCGGAGTTCGGTTGGAAGACGAGGAACTTTACGTCTCCGGACCCGGCTTGGCTCGGGGCTACCTGGGTAAGCCCCATCTCACAGCCGAGAGATTCGTCGAACTGGATGGGGTCCGATACTACCGCACAGGCGACCTGGCCAGCCTGCTCCCGAGCGGGCTTCTCGAGATTCGAGGACGGTGTGATTCGGTGGTCAAAATTCGCGGCTACAGTGTTCATCTCGGAGCGGTCCAGGCAGCTCTCGAGTGTCTCGAAGGGGTTGCTTCGGCGGCGGCGGTGGCCGTCGGAGAGGAAGGCAAAGAGAAGACCCTGGTGGCCTACGTGGTGGCCGAAGGACCGCGAGCCTGGTCGATCGACGGTCGCAGCGGAGCCAGTGCCGATCTCCGGCGACTCCTGCGCGAGCAGCTAGCGGATTTTATGCTGCCAAGTCTGTTTATGGAGGTGGAAGAGCTGCCCTTGAGTCCGGTCACCGGAAAACTTGACCCCAAGCTTCTGCCAGCTCCCCCCCAGCGCCAAAGCCAACCAGTTGACCATCTCAGTCTGCCACCGAATGCGGATGAGAGTGACCGTCTAGAGGTCTTAAGAGAGCTATGGGAGAGGCTATTAGGTTTGGAATCGGGCGTGGTGGAAGCGACCAGTCACTTCTTCGACCTGGGCGGTCACTCTTTGTTAGCGATTCGCCTGGTCCAGCACCTGGAGAGAATTTTCCAGGCCAACGTCACCGTCCGCCAACTCTATGATTATCCGACTTTTGCCAAGTTGATCGGCTTGCTCGAGGAGGGGGACAGCGGGGAATCGGCCAGCGGGCCGGTGCCTGAGCACTGGAATCTCCCTCTCTCCTGTCAGCGGCCTGAGGGGATGGAACCGACCCCTCTCAGTCGAGCCAGGGGGGTTCTGGTCACCGGCGCGACTGGGTTCGTAGGAGCCTTCCTGGTCGATCGACTCAGCCGAGCGACCGAGGCACCGATCTACTGTCTGGCGCGCCCTCGAGGCGGCTCCCCTCAAGAGCGTCTCGAGAAGAACCTGACCCACTACGGCTTACCCGTGTCAGCTCGCTATCGAGCCGTGGCCGGCGATCTCGGGAAAGAAGCCCTGGGTCTTTGCCCGGATGATCGCGAACTGCTCGAGCGAGAAGTTGATGTGATTTTCCACTGCGCTGCGGCCGTCAACTATGTCCATCATTATGAAGTGGTCAAGCCCCACACCGTAGACGGGACCCGGCGAGTGTTAGAGCTGGCTTGTCTGGGCAAGACCCTCCACTATATCTCTACCAACGGCATCTATCCCGGCGGCGGTCACTATCTCGAAGACCGCAACATTGATAAATATTTCAAGACCTTGGAAGGTGGCTATGGGTTGGCCAAATGGGTGGCTGAGAAGCTAGTCTGGCAGGCTATCGACCGAGGGCTTCCGGTGGTTCTCTACCGACCCGGCAACATCGGTCACCACTCCTTGACGGGGGCGCCTAACCCCAACGATTTCCAATATCTGATGGTGCTGGGCTGCCTGAAGCTCAAGCGGGCCCCGGATGTCAGCAATTGGTTTTTCGAATTCACTCCGGTCGATTTCTTGGTTGAGGCGATGACTACGTTCGCTGAAGGGGATCGTTTCGGTCAAGTCTACAATGTCGTTCAAAGGCCGACCGTTCCGGCCCGAGAGTTTTTTGACCGACTCATCAAGGCAGGGGTGCTGGAAGGCTACCTCGCCTTGGACCAGTGGCTGGAGCGGCTCAAGGAAGGAGCGGTCTGTGATGGGGAAGAGAGCTTGGAAGTGCTGGCCAACAGCTTGCCCGACGTCGAAGGCTACCTGAGTGACACCAGCATCTACGATAATACCCGGTTTTTCGCTGAACTCGACCGACATGACCTGGGGAGGCCGCCTGCGGGGCTGGATTATCTCAGTCTTATGGTGGACCGGGGCGTAGTCCATAAGTAAGTAGACCTCCGCCTGCGACCCCTCCAGCCAAGCCCACGGCGAAAGCGGCCAGTAAAGGCGGCTGAAGGCCCATTATCGCCAGACCCGCAGCCCCGCCCAGGACGGTTCCCAATCCCAACCCCGCCGTGCCCGCCAGGAGAGCCAGGGGCCCGGGACTGTCTCGGAGGCCCAGGCTG
>CAYRFU010000287.1:0-9318 GCA_964423525.1 uncultured Burkholderiales bacterium
GTGGCGGAACTTGCTTCCGCCGCTCAAAGTGACTTTCCGGCCGGACTTCTAGTCGGTTCGTTCAAGCAAAGTCCGCAAAGCCTCGCGAAGCATCCGGGCACCGTCAGGTAGGACATTCTGGAGTTTGGTAAGTTGATCACGATTCAGGAACTCCTGGTTTCTCATCTCCTGGTGACTCACCTCATTCCTTACCCAGTGGACTCCCCGGCTTAGCTGGTCCGGTCGGAGGTCCATCCTTTCCAGCATCTCCCGTTGGGATTGGTCTAGAATGGCCAAAGCCTGGGGTGTTAGCTGGTCAACCAGCAGGGCAGCATCAGCTTGCGGATCAAGCAGTTGGGGACTGAATCGGAGAGCCAGTCCGATCAACTCCTCGATCTGTCCTGGCCGGAGCTGGAGAGCTTTGAGTTGAGCGAGCTGGCCGGAGTCGAGAATCTCGCGCCATGGTCCCTCGCCTCCCAGGAGCAAACTCGTGCCGGCCTCCAGCAGCAGAGCCTCGAAAGACCCGGTGGTCTCCTCTGCCTGGACGGGCAGGAGCAAAACGACGGCGAGCAAAGCAATCACAACGTTTCGCATAGACCGGACTTCGGGGAGGCAACTCAATATCCCCTGGGGGATTGTTGCTGCGAGGGGAACGGTCTTGGGTTTTTTTGATGTCTTGTTGCTTGTGGGGGCATGAATTATTCTGGACCCAGGAGGAATTATGAAGTCTAAAATACTTGCGTTCGCCGGAAGCACTCGTAAGGAGTCTTTCAACAAAAAGTTAGCCCAAGCTGCTGCCGAGCTGGCCAGGAAGGCCGGAGCGGAGGTCACTTACATCGACCTCAATGACTATCCTCTGCCCCTCTATGACGGGGATCTCGAGGAGAGTGAAGGCTTGCCTGAAGCGGCAGCCAAGTTGAAGCGATTGATGGCCGACCACGATGGTCTACTGTTGGCATCCCCTGAGTACAACGGGTCGGTCACGGGGGTTCTCAAGAACACGATAGACTGGCTCTCGCGGCCCGGGGCGGTCGAAGGCTCGGTTTTCCACGGGAAGACTGCTCTCCTCTTGAGTGCCTCGCCCGGTGGCCTGGGTGGCCTGCGGGGCCTGGTGCACGTGCGAGCCATTCTCACCAATCTTGGGGTTCTCGTCCTGCCTGGTCAGCACGCCATCGGAGGAGCCCACAAAGAGTTCAACGAGGCGGGCCAGCTAGCTAACCAAGAACTTCAGAGCAAGGTTGAGGGCTTGGTAGAGAGTCTGGTAGAGACTACCCAGCGTCTGGCTCCCGCCGCTACTCGGGTCTAGCCTAGACGGAATGGACCGGTCCGAACCTCAAGAGAATTCTTGAACGGACTTCCGAAAAAGTGTAGCCTGATGTGAACTTTCTCGTCCCTGCGTGGCTCTCCCCTAGGACAAGGTCCCACGTGGGGAAGGAGTAGCCCTTGGAGATCACACTCGGCGAAATGGCCACCACGGCCACCAAAAGCAAGCTCGAGCGACTGGCACAACGACTCAAAGAAGGCGACGCCAGCGCGCTCGAGCCTTTTATTTCCAGGACACAGGAGGCAGCCTTCGGGGTGGCTATCTCCTATCTCAAAGACCGTCACCTCGCTCAGGACGTCCTCCAGGACGCCTATCTTCTTGTTTACCAGAAGATAGGCCAGTTAGAGCGGCCCGAGGCCGTCAAAGGATGGTTCTTTCAGATTGTCCGAAGCTGTTGCCATCGCCACCTGCGAAAGCAGCGACCCGAACAGTCGATAGAGCGTCTCGATAGCGAGCCCTCCCATCAACCGAGTTGGGAAGAACGCCTCACCATCGAGCAGACCTTCCAGAAGCTGGGGCCCGATCACCGGGCCATCCTCACGCTTCGAGAGGTTGGTCAGCTCAGCTATCAAGAGATCGCGACCAGCGGCCTCGGTGCCGGTCGACTCGTGGATCAGTTAGTCTGGTTTGAGACAGCCCAAGCTGGCCTGAGCATGATTCCTCTCCTGGTCGGTTTGTGGCCGGCAGTTTCCCGTCTGGGACTGGATGGGGTTCTGATGGGTCTAGCTGGTCTAGGGCTCTTGGCCCTGCCCGCAGGTTGCTATGCTCTGGCGGCGATAAAGTTAGGGACCAATCGAGCTACGACGCTAGTCGTTTCAGTAGTGGCCGTTCCCTTGGCCCTTCCTGGCCTGGTTTTGCTCGGGTTTTTCGGCCGCTCTAAGTTGATGGAATCTTTGGGGGCGCTCTCGTCAGAACGGGCCCTGGGTGAGGCCAATCCTTTAGTTCTTACCGAAGGGGACAATCCGGTGGCGGTGCGTGAAGCCTTCCGACGAGCCCGTCGGGTAGGTCCGGGGATGGTCGGGTTGGCTCTCGAGCAACTCAAAGGTTGGTGGCCGCTCCTGATCCCCCTGGCTCCCCTGGTGGCCGGTTGGAATCCCTATTTGGTGCCCCTGAGTCTGGTCTACTGGCTGCTCTGTTTTACTCGAGCAGCTTCGGAGTCGTCTCAAGTCCTGGCCGAAGAAGAGCGAAGCGGTTGGGAGTTGCTTTGCTCGACCACCCTGACTCCGGACCGGTTTCGCCGAGGCTGGCTAGAAGTGTTGCTGGACCGACGTTGGGGTGAGTTGGTGGCTGGATCCGTCTGGTTAGGCCTGGGGGCAGCCACCCAGCCCTGGCAACTCGGTCTCGAGCACTCTCTGGTCGCTGGGCTCTTGGGCGTTTGGATAGCGCTGGTAGGGTTTTCGCCACCCGGACGGGGGCGGCAGCGGGTTTCTGCTGGAATCGCTTCCGAGGTGGGCGGATGATGACATCATTTTTTTGCCTCTTAGGGGTGGCCGGTTTTGTCGGGGCTGTGTCTGTTCACCTCCTCGAGACCATCCTCCTTGGCTACGCGCCCATGCGAATTGGCAGTGCCGACTGGGAGCTGTATTGCCTCACCCGGCGCTACTGGCTCTATCTCGGCCCGCTTGTTTGCCTGGCTCTGGCTCTGTTGGGTGTCCATCGGTTTTGGGATTCTCGAGCGCGCCTTTACCTCCAACAAGCTTTCCAAGGAGCCGCTGAAAAGGACGCTCTGGCGATTTCGAAGGTTCCCGCCTATCTGCTGTTAGGGCTGGCTTTGGGTCATCTTGGCCTGGGTTTATACCAGAGCATTCATCTCCTGCAGGGAGTCGGAGTGGTCTTGACCTCCGAGGGAATGCTAGCCCGCACGGCAGAACTTTCCGTCTCGGTTTTGCTGCTGGGCTTGGCCGCCTGGGCTGTTTCGGTGTTGGGCCGTTCCAGCGAACCCTGGCTGGGCGCGTTTTGTGGTGCCTGGGGTGGATATCTTGTTTTCTCGCTTTACTACCACTCACTGCTTTATCACCCTTACCGCCTGGAGCTCTCTCTAGCGCTGCTGGTGGTAGGTCCGGCTGTGGCCTGTGCCTTTCTCGCCCGCGGCTCCGGCAAGAGTCGTTACCAGCTGAAGGCTGTCTGCCTCATTCTGCCCCTTTTGGCTTTGTTGGGGCTGGAATATCGAGCCCTACCCGTCCCTATGGCACCGCCTCCTCCCGTGGCCCTCGTCAACGACAGGACCCCTCCCTTCTCTCCTGACCCTGAGAATCTCCCTACCGACCGGTTGCTTGAGCAGCTGGATCAGATCGAAGGCGAGAGAGTTCCTGAGTCTTGGAGCTTCTCGATAAGAAGTCGGCGAATTGTTGAGACCCTTCTCAACCGGCAGCTGACTCCGCAAGATAAGAGAGAGTTGAGTCTGAGGGCGATGAAATGGGACCTGTCGCCTTTGACCCAAAGTCGGAGTCTTAGCTGGTATGGTCGCACTAGTCCCTACCCCTATGACGGATTTGCCCCCTTTGAGTTGGCCGAGCTTTCCGATTGGCAGTTGGCAGCTCTGGACTCCCGTTTGCAAGAGGTTCGGCCTAAACAGTCAGACTTTAGAGTGGCAGCCAAGCGGGCTCTGGTTGAGAAGGTCTTGAATCTGGAGGAGCAGCTTCGGGGGCAGAGCGAGCAGGTTGACGCGGCTGTGGCCGTTCTGCCCAGGGCTTATCTTCTCGCCCTCCAGAGCCGATGGCGCGGGCA
Organism: uncultured Burkholderiales bacterium; assembly: GCA_964423525.1. Classification (GTDB taxonomy): domain Bacteria; phylum Vulcanimicrobiota; class Xenobia; order Xenobiales; family JADMJV01; genus CAYRFU01. Next base: position 4,031 of record CAYRFU010000287.1, read on the forward strand.
ACTCCGCTCTAACTTTGAGGACTACCTGACTCCGTGGTCACTCGGAGAGAGACGGTTGACTCAGTCGTTTGGGTCGCCCTGGTTGGACCAAGAGATGGTCTTCTTCGAGGCTTCCCAACATTTTTGGGCCTCGACCTCGATCGTTTATGAACTTCGCGCCTATATCAGCCTGCAACTCTACCGGCGCGAGCACGGGACTTATCCCGACTACTTGGGCGAGCTCGACCTTCCGCGGCCGGCCTTTAACCGTCGGTATCGGTTTCACTACCAGCTACCCGCAGAGGGTCACCCCGTCTTAAGTCGCGTGGTCAACTACGTGTGGTGAGTTAGAAGCCGAAGGTGTAGCTGGCCCAAAAACTTTGCCAGTCGGCCTCGCTAAGGTCGGTTTCGACCATATGGACGGAACTGATCAGCCACCGACCCCGAGCTAGAAAGGGGAATTCGATTCGACCATCGGGGTCGGTTTTGAGTTTGCGGGTTGCCACGTCGCCCAGGAAGGCGTGGCGAACCACGACTTGAGCTTCGGGCAACGGTCGGCCTTCGTAGAGCAGACGACACCCTAGTCGAGTTGGAGCCACCGGTCGATGAGGATTTTGCTCGAGCACCAATTCAAGGGGCAGTCCCACGACCTGGTCATAGGAGTGAGGCCCCCTGGCACCCAGTTGAACGAGGGTCTTGGCACATCGGCGGTAGACCTCTCGACCTGGCGACTGTTGCTCGCCTTTCTCGGCTCGCTTTTTGAGAACGTTCCCGAGCCCCTCGGAGCGGAGATAGGACTCGAATTTCTCGGGCTCCAGCTCGATGGACGAATTGGGGTTCAAGAAGGCCACCAGATACTGGCCCGGTCCGTCCAGCTGGAGAGGAAAGTGAGGCTGGTCGATGGCCAGCAGCGACCGCTTGTCAGACCCCCGATACTGGTCGAGTCTCTCAAGCTTGTCGACCGATCCGGTCCAGGCGCTTCCTCGGAAGCGCTCCCCCACTTTCAATTGGATCGAAACCTCCTGGCCGCTCGGCGCCTGGAAGGAGTCTGGCTCCAGCCAGAACTCGTGGCTCTGTCCGGGGCTCAGGAGTAGGAGAAACAGAAGGGCTATCAGGACGTATCGCACTGACGCGGCTTTTAGGGTGGCTGCTAGAATCCTTCAGGTGGAGAGTCTTCTACCACCAGGGCGGCCTCGGCGATGCCGACGGCATAGCCCTGCAAGAACATCGTGCCTAAAGTTTGGCGATAGCCATCCGCCTCCCCGTCGGCGAGAAGCCCATCACAGGCGGTTTGAGCTTGCTCTTGCTGGTCTTCTATCCAGCTAGGGAGTTGGTTGGTGGGCAAGCTGTCGACCTGGCGGCGCACAACTTCCATCGCTTGACCGAGGGATTCTTGCTCCTCAGCTTGGCGCAACGCTCGGCTGGCCAGCCCCTCGAATACCCCAGCTACCAGTCCCCCTTCGAGAAACATCAGGGCCGTTTCTCTTGCCTGCTTCAGAGGGGGAACCGATTGAATCTCTTCCAGCGCGGCCTGAGCGCCCAAGCGGGTTTGCTCTATCACCTCTTTGAAGACGGGTTCCCATTGGTCTGGGTCTTCCACCAGCATGGAGTGGAGGCCGGGCGTGGACTGCCTGGCTTCCGTAAAGAGTGGTTGGGTCAGGCAAGATTGATAGGTTGGGACTCTCATAGGAGAAGGATAGAAGGCACGCCCTTGAGAGGGTTCACCGTTTTGTAAACGCCCAGCGATCGCCAGCTCTGCAGGATGCCCAGGCGCTTGGGCTAAGAACCTACCTGTGTGACGTCTCGATACGCACACTCCACTGGCTCGGTTTCGCGGAGGAGGTAAGAGTGGAAGTTATCGGTTGGCGTGAATGGGTGGGCCTACCCGACCTCAAAGTCAAAGCGATCAAAGCTAAGGTCGACACCGGTGCCCGCTCGTCTTCTCTTCATGTTACCAAGCTCAAGACGTTCGAACGCGAAGGAAGAACGTGGGTGAGTTTTACCGTTTTGCCGGTTCAACGCAAAGGTTTGAAGGCTGTCGAGGCCGAGGCCGAGGTGCTTGAGTTTCGGTCGGTTCGGAGTTCCAGCGGCAAGGCCGACCAGCGACCGGTCATCAAGACCAGAGTTCGCCTCTTGGGAAAAGTTTGGCGGGTCGAGATGACCCTGGCCAACCGCGACGAAATGGGTTTCAGAATGCTCCTGGGACGCGAGGCTTTTCGCCGGCGCTTCCTAGTCGATGCTGGAAGTTCGTATTACGGTGGCAAGCTAGGGCGGGCTAAAGAACGACCTGATCAGAAGAAGGTCAAGACGGGAAAAGAACACAATGAAATTGGCGATTCTCTCCAGTAGCCCCAAATGTTATAGCACCAAGCGGTTACGACAGGCCGCCACCGAGCGGGGCCATCAGGTTAAAGTTCTCGATACCGTCAAGTTTGCCATCGACCTCGAGCAGGGTAGCCCCGACCTCTTTTTTCGGCAGAAGCATCTCTCTCGTTACGACGCCATCCTGCCTCGAATCGGGGCTTCGATCACCTATTTCGGCACGGCCGTGGTGCGGCAGTTTGAGCAGATGGACGTCTTCTCGGCCAACTCCTCGGCCGGCATTTCCAACTCTCGCGACAAGTTGCGCAGCTTGCAAATTCTCAGTCGACACCAAATCGGCATTCCACGGACGACCTTCGTGCGCGACAAGCGGGATGTTCTTCCAGCCATCGAGCGAGTCGGCGGAGCCCCTGTCGTGATTAAGCTGATCGAAGGAACCCAGGGGATCGGGGTTTTGTTAGCCGACACGGTCGCCTCGGCGGCAGCCATCGTCGAACTGTTGCAGAGTCAAAAGCAGAGTGTTCTGATTCAGAAGTTCGTGGCCGAGAGTAAAGGGAAGGACATTCGAGCCTTCGTGGTCGGCGACCAGGTGGTAGCCGCCATGCGGCGGGTGGCCCAAGGTCAAGATTTTCGTAGCAACGTCCACCGAGGCGGGATCGCCGAGCCCGTCGTCCTGGAGCAAGCTTATCGGGAGACGGCCGTGAGAGCGACTCAAATCTTGGGTCTGCGGGTGGCCGGCGTGGACATGCTCGAAGGTAACGACGGACCCCAGATTATGGAGGTCAACTCTTCCCCCGGGCTAGAAGGCATTGAGACGTGCACCAAGCTCGATATCGCCGGCTCGGTGATCGACTATATCGCTGGCCAGATCGCTTTTCCTGAGATCGACCTGCGTCAACGCCTCACCGTCAGCCGAGGCTACGGAGTGGCCGAGATCTCCATTCCCAAAGGAAGCGAATACGTAGGCAAGTCGATCCTGGATTCGGGTCTTCGCGAGAAGGACATCAACGTTTTGACCCTGCACCGCGGCACCACCGTTATCCCCAATCCGAAGGCCGAACGCATCATTGAAGCGGGCGATCGCTTGCTGTGTTTTGGAAAGATGGAGCTGATGAGAGGGCTGGTTCCCGCCAAGACCCGACGGCGGCGAAAGAAGAAGGCAAGCGCTTTGGGTGAGAGTCCTACCCCGTCTGCCACGGAGAACTAAGTTTTTGTCGCGGAAATCGGTTTCGCAGTGGGACCAAGAAACCGTCGCCTTAGGCCAGCAGCGCGATATCCATCTTGCCGTGAGCGAGAGCTACAGCGGTATGCCGGTCAGGCTGCCGATTCACGTGCGCCGTGCCCCCGAGGAGGGGCCGGTGGTTTTTATTACGGCCGCTCTTTCACGGCGACGAACTCAACGGCACCGGCGCCATTCGACATCTTTTGAGCGACCCCGAGTTTGTGCTCTTGAGGGGCTCGGTGATCTGTGTCCCGGTCCTCAACCTGCTCTCCTTTGAGCGGCACTCCAGGTATCTACCCGACCGGCGAGACCTCAATCGGTGCTTTCCCGGGATCGAGAACGGAACCCAGGCTAGTCGCCTGGCTCACAAACTGTTTGAGGAGATTGTCAGACGCTGCGACTACGGCATCGACCTCCACACTGCGGCTGTTCGCCGCACCAATTTTCCGAGCCTCCGGGCGGACTATTCCGATCCTGAAGTGGCTCGACTTGCTAGGGCCTTTGGGTGCGAAATCGTCTTGAACGGTGAGGGTCCCAAGGGGGCTCTGCGTCGGGAAGCTTGTCGGGCCGGTTGTCCCACTATCGTGATGGAGGGTGGCGAGGTCTGGAAGGTCGAGCCAGCTATTGTGAAAGCTGCCGGACGCGGAGTGAAGAATGTCTTACGCGAACTGGACATGATGGATGGAGAGTTAGACCGGCCCAGCTACCAGTTGGTGATCAATAAGTCTCGTTGGGTCTGGGCTGAGCGGGGCGGCTTTCTTCAGTATCACGTGAAGCCAGGAGACCTTGTCGATAAAGGTCAGACCCTGGCGACCAATACCGATCTCCTCGGTCACGAGGTGGGCCTGCTTGAGGCTCCCTTTCGCGGTGTTGTGACGGGGATGACCACCCTCCCTTCGGTCAGCCCCGGGGAGCCCGTGTTTCATTTGGCGCGGCTCCCCAAGGGAACCAGGGCTAAGAAGCTTCGAGAACAACGGGAAGCCGATAGTCTCGAGAGGCAGTTGACCCAGGACCTCGGCTCGAACATTTTGGTGGTGTAGAACTCGCGTCGGTGAGGAAAGGCTCACTCTTGGGGCAGGTCCGCGAAGAGCTTCGTCATGTCGATCTCCACCCCAGGTAGCTCGGGAGGTTCATAGCGCTCCTCTGCACCTAGGACGGTGTCCACGCGGTAGCCCTCTCCATCCAGCCTCAACATCTCGAGGGTAGCCGCCTCCGGATCGAGCAACCAGTAGTGGGAAACTTTGTTCTTGGCGTAGTTACGGAGCTTGATGACACGGTCCCGTGAGGCTGTCGAGGGAGACTGAATCTCGACGATCAGGAAGGGAGCGCCCATCAGAAATGTCTTCTTCACTTGACCCTTTTGGTCTCGTCTGAAGAACATCAGGTCTGGCTGAACGGGCGATGCGCCCTCCATCTTCAGGTCCATCGGGGCGTTGAAAACGAAGCCCTCACCGTCCAATTCCAGCTTGTAGAACTCGAACTGGAGCCGTTTCGACAGAATCTGGTGTATTGTCGAGGGTGAGGGGGACACGTAAAGCCTGTCTTCGATGACTTCATAGCGATTCCCATCGTCGGGAAGCTCGAGGTAGCGCTCGTAGGTCCAGGGCTGTTCCTCGATGAGTGACATGCATCTATCTTAAGTCGGGGCCTTCTGGAGATCAAGGCTCGAGTTTCCAGCGTGGCGACGGAGCATGCTCCGCCGGGTGGGCGGAACCTGCCGGTTTGGCCCGAGTTTTCCAGCGTGGCGACGGAGCACGCTCCGCCG
>CAYRFU010000288.1:0-9285 GCA_964423525.1 uncultured Burkholderiales bacterium
CTCGCCGGCCCAGGCGATGGTGAACTGGAAGGCGATAATGGTGTCCAGTGTCTTTGGTGATATCTCTGTGCTTCGCAAAGAAGCCCCCTTGGTTCCCGGCGCTTCGGCGTTTGCCCGGTGGATCCTAGCGCTGGTCTGGTCTGATTTCTCTTCAATGATAGGGCCGACCCCTGACAGATCCTGTCCGAACGGGTCTGTGGAGGAGCCCCCTCACCCGTCTTGAACCCACGGACGTGAGGGGAAACGCTCTCAGGAAGACCGCGTGTCTGCGAATATCACCTTCCCAGACGGCCGTTTTCAAAGTAAGCAGATACTCTGAGCCGGACCAAACAAGAGTTCGCGAGGTTCCTTTAGTGACTTCAAGAACTGTGACCAAGGGTGTCCAGGTTCAGGTGTCTTTTCCCGGACAGCCAAGGAAGTCGAAGGTTCGGTATGGCCAAGAAAAAGAAGAAAAGGCAGACGCCCAGGAAGCGAAAAAGCAATTCGAGGAATGGGGGCGAAGGGCAGGCAGTCCGCCATCGCTGTCGGGGCTGCTGAACTATCTGGACTCGGAGTTCCCCGAGTGCTTGGAGAGTTTCCTCGACGAGATTGACATCGAAGAAACGGCTTGGCAACTGGCCCGTAAGTTAGAGAAACAGCGCGATCCCCGCTTGTTGGAATTGGCCGAGCAATTCGTTAAGCTGTCGCCGATCGATCCGGGAGTTCAAACCATACTGGTTTCCGGCTATTTCCAGAACGGTTATCCCGCTCTGGCCCTTAAAGTTCTTCGCGCTTTGCTGAGTGGTAGGCCGGACCTCGAAGACCTTCATTATCTGGAAGAGCAGAGGCGTATTATGGAGGAGGCGCTGAGCGAGCAGGGAGAGGAACTGGAGCTGTTCATCAGGCAGGACGAGGCACGTTATGCACTGTCTCGCGGTCGTTTCAATCAGTTGGAGAAGATTGCCCGCGATACGCTGAAGCTCTATCCGAGCGACGCACCCACGCGGAACAACCTGTCGATCGCCTATTTCCAGCAAGAGCGGGTGGAATCAGCGTTAAAAACGGCGCTCGAGGTTCTAAACGACTGCCCTGAAAACGTCCACTCGCTAGCCAATGTCACCCGCTATGCCCTGGCCTTGGGGAAGACTGAAGAGGCCGAGAACTATGCCACGCGCCTGAAAAGCTCCCAATCCGATGGTTTCGAACGTTGGGAGAAGACCGCGGAAGCCCTCTCCCTTCTGGGAGACTTCGAGGGTGTGCTGGAAGTGTATAGGAAGTGCCCAGAAGCTCGGAAAACAGGCTTATTGCACCACTTCGCTGCCGTCGCTCAAGCCCGACGTGGGGAGTGGAAGCCCGCCCGTAAGAATTGGCAACAAGCCCTTCGCCTCTCGCCTGGTCTCGGTTTGGCTGAAGCCAACCTCGAGAATTCTAAGCTACCGGCGGAAGAGAGGCACGGAGCCTGGCCCTTCGAGATGAGCCATTGGTTTCCGTCCTCCAAGCTCAGGGACGAGGTCGGTCGCGCGCTTGGTAACGGCAAAATACTGGCCAAGCTGGTCGATCGAATGCCGTATCTGCGAAACACTCTTCCCATTCTCTTGGAACGGGCCGGCCCCAACTGCGTTCGCTTCGCCGTTGGGCTGGCACTGGGCTCCGATAATCCCGAAGTCAAGAAGATGTTGGTGCCGTTTGCCCTTGGTAGAGACGGCTCGGATGAGATTCGGTCGAAGGCTCTCCAGGGTTGCCGGGTTTCGGGACTCATTCCCAACGACAGGGTACGATTTTGGAGAAAAGGGGAGTGGACCGAGCTTCTCATGACGGAATACAACATAACCTGGGAGCCCGAAGGAGAACCATACCCGAAACAGGTCGAGAAAGCCGCCTCACGGGCACTCGAGCTTGTCAACGAAAGGCGGTTGGGGGAAGCGGAGGAACTTTTCCATCAGTGCCTGGAGATGCTGCCCGGCACACCCGAATTCTTGAACAATCTGGCTGTCATCTATGATGCCAGGGGAGAACGAGATAGAGTTAAACAGACCCTCGAACACATCCACCGAACTCATCCCGAGTATTCGAGAGCGGCGATCAGTCTCGCTTCTCTTGCACTCAACGAGGGGCGAATCAAGGAGGCCAGAGACTTGTTGAGACCACTTCAGGAGAAATCTCGATTTCACGTCAGCGAATTCGGACTCTTTTGTGACGTGCAAATTCGCTTGTGCAAGGCCGAGGGTGATCAACGCCGGGGTCGAGCACTGGACAGAATTTTGGGAACGATTGGAAGCTGAAGACCCTGATTGCGAAGAGCACCGGCCAGCCTCGATGCGAGGTAGCTTGTTGCGAAAGCTGGCGGGTTTGTTTCGATAGGAAATCAGAGAGTACCCGCTCCGCACGACACCAGTAAAATAGGGCCGGCACACGACCCAACAATCAGGAGAAGAGATAAGACTAAAATGACCAAATGGAGTTTTTCCGGTCCGAACGACAAGTACATCACGGAAGAAGATGCCTTCGAGCACATCGACGGTTTGGTGGCGCGTTTCAAGGACTCGCCGGAATTTCAAACTTACACGCAATCCCAGGATGGAGACCCCGGCGGCAACGTGAGACTGATCTTGGAGCTGGGCTGGCAGTATGACGGTCTGCTACCTTCACATTGCGAGTTTCAAGATTTTCAGGACACTTTGCTATCCCTCTTCCCCAGAAAGGTCTCTTGCCCACCGGAAGAGGCGAAGCTCATCGTGGCCGAACTGCGGGCCTATCTGGCTTTCGCTCAACGTGAGTTCGGATACGCGCCGCCAAAGAGTGTTTGAAAAGCTGACACCGGAGTTTACCGAACTCTTCGAACAGCGTATGGGCGATAGGTCGCTTTTCGGAATGGCCAAGTCGTTCTTCTCCGGGGCTCGGGAAGCCGGCTTCGATATGAGCACCGAAGAGGGAAGACAGCAAGCCATACTGGCCCAGAATTTGGGTCGCCTGAGCGCTCCCCGCCGGGAGTTCGATGCCTCTCAAATCCGGTTGGTCGATACTCCCTTTACTCAAGAGCCGGACAGATCGGGAAAGAGAAAGAACAGAAAGAAGAATACTCGGAAAATGCAGAAAAAGAGCCGGCGAAAGAATCGATAAATGAGCACCCTTCAGGTTTCCTACAAAGACAAAGAGTTCATCTGGTGGACGGACGACTTCGGCGAGCCTGCTCAGCACCTTGAGCGTCTCGGGTTGACCGAGGGAGCAGAGGGAAAGAAAGTCAGCCTCAACATCTCCGGCAAGAAGAAGCGGGTAGCATGCATTTCCACCAGCCTGTCGGACGGTCTTCCCCTCTTGTGGAGGATAGAGCAACGTCAGTGGGACGTGGGTGCGGGCCCCAAAGCCATGGCGCACGCCGCTCGTTGGGCTCTGGGCTTGCTGGCGCGCGGTCGCTGGCTACCGGCCGTGACCAGGCAGAAGAACTGGAAAAACCGTCTGGGGTTATACTACCGTCCGGTCATTGATGCGCCCGACGACCGGGGGCGATTGCAGGCGCTCAGCCGAATGTTGCCCGGAGCCGTGCGAGCAGCCCGGCCCGATTGGTCGGAATCGGAACTGATCGAGAGCTTCGTAGGTGATGTGGTAGACCATCTGCTGCGTACCGACTTTCAGGAGGAGCCTTACGAGTTTCCGGCTTCTCGCATGAAAAAAGTCCCTTACGATCTGGACGACTGGCTCGAGGCGGTAGCTCGGGGTGAGACCGAAATGAAGATGAACGACGCTCCCAAGTTTCAGGCGCTTCTGGAAACCTGGGCTCGCGATCTCGATCCCGTCGTTTCCCAGGCCCGTCTTCTTTTCAGGCTCTGTCTGCCCGAATCGTCCTCTGGTTGGCTCCTGAGAGTCTTTCTTCAGGCCACCGACGATCTCAGCCTTCAGCTCCCTCTCTCTCAGGCCTGGGAAGAACCGGAGTCGCTGCCGGCCGCTTTTCAAGAGGAAGCCTTTTCCGTACAGGAACGTCTTTTAAGAGACATGGGTCGGGCTTCTCGCCGCTGGCCGGTGTGTGGAAGGGCTCTAGCGGGGAGTGTCCCTGCACCTATCACTCTGAGCGAGGAGGAGGTCGAGACCTTCCTGCAGTCGACGGCCTGGATGCTGGAAGAGATCGGGATGGCGGTGCAACTCCCTTCTGCTCTTGCCCGGCCTTCCAAGGTGGATGTGAAGATCGCCGTGCGTTCCAAGAGCGATTCCGACTCCGCCTCGTCGACCGGACTACTCAGCGAGTCGAGGCTGGTGGAGTTCGACTGGAATCTGGCCCTGGGCGGTGAGCGTTTGACTGAACAGGAGCTTCAAGCGCTGGCCTCCTCCCGTTCCGCCCTTTTGGAGTTTCGGGGACAGTGGATTCATCTGGATAAAGAGCACCTTGAAAAGGCGCTTGAAATCTGGAGAGAAGGTCAGAGCGATGAAGGAGACCTGTTGAGCGTACTCAACGGAACCCTGACAGACGACTTGTCGGAGATCGAGGCCACGGTGGAGTTCGTGGGAGACCTGGCTGCCCTACAGGATGAGCATTCTCTCACTGTTGTGGAGCCACCCGACACCCTGCGGGCAACGCTGCGGCACTATCAAGAGCGTGGCTACTCCTGGATGGCTTTTCTGAGGCAGCGTGGGCTGGGAGCTTGTCTTGCCGACGACATGGGTCTAGGAAAGACGATCCAAACCATCGCGCTTCTTTTACAGGAGCAGAAGAGCGGGGGCAAGGGAACTCACCTTCTGATCTGCCCTACTTCGATTCTGGGCAACTGGGAGCGAGAGCTGGCCAAATTCGGTCCGAGCCTGCAAGTCTATGTCCATCACGGGTCCTCCAGAGTTTCGGGGACCGAAATGAAAAAGACTTTCAAGGATTATGATCTCGTATTAACAACCTACGGCATCGTTCAAAGAGAGTCGGACGCCATGAAAAAGTTCAAGTGGCGAGGCTTGCTGCTGGACGAGGCGCATACCATCAAGAACTCCCAATCCCGCCAATCCAAAGCCGTCCGGTCTCTGAAGAGTGAATTTCGAATCGCTCTGACCGGCACTCCCATAGAAAATCGTCTGACCGAATTGTGGACCCTCATGGATTTCCTGAACCCCGGTCTGCTGGGTAAGAGAGCCGGTTTCGTGAAGCGTTTCTCCATACCCATAGAGCGATACGGAAACGACGCGGCCAGGCACCAGCTTCGCCAGGTGGTGGAGCCGTTTATTCTCAGACGATTGAAGTCGGATCCCAACATCGCCCCGGATCTCCCGGACAAGGAAGAGATCAAGGAGTACTGTTCCCTCACGCCGGAGCAGGCCGCTCTCTATCAAGCCCACGTCAACGAGATGCTGGAGGTGCTCGAGGGCGCTGACGGCATCGGCCGCAAGGGATTGGTCTTGAAGTCCCTGATGCGCTTGAAGCAGGTCTGCAACCACCCCAGTCTGATTCTCGACGACGACAGCCCTTTGGCCCGGCGTTCGGGGAAGTTGACCAGGCTGGAAGAGATGCTGGAGCAACTGGTCGAAGTGGGCGAGTCGGCTCTCGTCTTTACCCAGTTCGCCCAATTCGCCCAGCGTCTGGCTCTCTATCTGGAGGAGCGGCTTCGATGCCGGACTTTGTGCTTGCACGGCGGTGTGACGCGCAAGAAAAGGGACGAGATGGTGGAACAGTTTCAGACCTCAGGCGCGCCGCATATCTTCGTCATCTCCATCAAGGCCGGTGGAGTGGGGCTGAACCTCACTCGGGCCACTCGGGTTTTCCACTTCGACCGCTGGTGGAACCCCGCTGTTGAGAACCAGGCCACCGACCGGGCCTACCGTATCGGTCAAACCCAAAAAGTGCAGGTCTACAAGTTCATGTGCCCCGGCACGTTGGAGGAGCGGATCGACGAGTTGATAGAACAAAAGACAGCGCTCAGCGAAAGCGTGGTGGGCACGGGTGAAAGCTGGCTCAGCGAGCTTGACAACCGTCGACTGCGCGAAATCGTGAGCTTGGGAGGAGACCGATGAGCAGTGAATTCGCCGATACTTGGTGGTCTCAGAAGTGGGTCGATTCCCTGGACGCCATGGGCTGGAGCAATCGCCTCAAGCGCGGAGAAAGCTATGCTCGTTCGGGACGAGTTTTGCAGGTCGTGGTGACGGCCGGAGTGGCCGCGGCCCGAGTGCGGGGCCGGCGTAGCCAACCCTATCAGGTCAAGATCGCTTTGAAAGCTCTCACCGACGCTCAGTGGCACAAGGTGGTGGAACAGATGGCCGGCCGTCTGGAATGGGCCTCCGAGCTTCTGGCCGGTCAGATGCCGGCCACCGTTGAAGAAGCTTTCACCGCAGCCGGGGCCAGACTGCTGCCCGCCAGTTCCAAGGAATTGACGCAATACTGTTCCTGCCCCGATTGGGCCAACCCTTGCAAGCACGTGGCTGCCGTGCATTATGAGTTGGCGGAGGACCTGGACGAGAATCCGTTCCTGATGTTCTCCTTGCGCGGGATGCCCGGGAATAGGCTCCTGGAAGAGCTGAGAAAACGCTGGCAAACCGGGCTGCCCAAAAAAGTGAAGAAAGCCGCTCCCAAACCCAAGCCGACGCCTTTAGAGGAGACCGACTTTTGGGGACGCGATATTCCCGAAGAATTCGACGTGGGTTTGCACGAACCCGAGCCGGGACAGGATGTGATGCGTCGCCTGGGCACACCGATTCGTAAGATGGATCAGGACAACTGGTACAACCTGACCGACCGGTTGTATGAGTCCGGGCGGGATTTAGCCTTGTACCTTTCTTCTCAGGATTGGAAAAGCGAGGAGGAAGAGTGAGCCCGGCTTTCTCACTTGCCCGCTCCGCCTCGTTCCGGCGTCAACCTTCTAGGTAAACGGCTCCGACGTCGAAACCGTCTTCGGGCGTACCCTCGAACTCCCCCGAGGGGAAGAATGAGGGCTCGTACTTTTCACTGCTGTAGGCGAAGAACGCCAGGCTCCAACGTTCCTCGTCTCCGAAGTAGCGCAGTCGTATCAGGTGTAAAGGGGTGTTTCTGAGACGTTCGAGCTGGTCTTGTAGCTGGTCTTCTGGATACAGACCAGAGAGATCTCCCGGGTCCGTGAAGGCATCTACGTAGCAAAACTGTTTTCGGAATCGGATCGCTAGTCGGGTAAACTTGCCTCCATATAGCTTGTTCGCGTGGGCGAGAATTCGCCTCTCTGTTCGGCTTCTAACGTTCTCGGGGATTTTCACTCCTCCCGAATGCGGATCGTGTACGCAGGCCATCTTGACACCCTATCGGTTAATAATCAGGGACGCGAACTATCCGCGAGGCCCTATCCTAAAACGGTTCTCCTGCCCAAGAAGTCGCCGCTTCAAGGCATGCGGAGGGCGAACAAGTTCAGCTCAAGGAGGTTACGGACTCCGACTCAGGAAGGCAGGTGAATTTCTCGTGGACGTTGGAGTTTCGAGCATGGACGAAGCTAAACTCATCGAAAAGTTACGAAAACTGGAAGCCCTTCACGCGGGAGGCGCTACCGAAGGTGAGCGAACGGCCGCGGGCCTGGGTAGAGACCGGATCCTGAAGAAGCTTTTGGAGATGGAGAAGGAAGCGCCACCGGTCGAGTATCGGTTTAGTATGGCAGATATGTGGTCTCGAAGGCTCTTCGTGGCGCTCCTGCGTCGCTACGGGATCAGGCCCTACCGATACAAGGGACAAAGATATACGACGGTGATGGCCCGAGTATCCAAGCGGTTCGTGGATGAGACTCTATGGCCAGAGTATCAAGAGTTTTCCGATACTCTCACCGACTATCTCTCCCAAGTGACAGACCGGGTCATTTCGGAGGTCTTGGAGCAAGAGAGCTCCGAGGTCGATGTGGTAGATGAGCCCAAGCTGTTGCGCTGACACGCCCTTAGGATCTGATCCTTACGAATTCTGTATATCGATTGCCCTCAAAACGCCTTCCTCCACCTTCTTCATTGCTTCTTGAGGCAACTCACCAAGTCGTTTATCAAGCTTGTTCCTATCGAGAGTGGTGATCTGATGGCAGAGTACAACGCTATCAGCTTTCAACCCCGCTGTGCCGGCCGCCAGGGTAACGATCGTAGGGCTTCTTGCCTCCTGGCGCTTGGAGGTGCTGATCGGAACCACGATAATCGAGCGCCAAGAAGGGACCTCATTGAAGGCGTTGTGCGACAGGATAACGACAGGGCGGCGACCTTTTTGCTCGGATCCGGAGCGAGGCTCCAACGTCGCCCAGAAGACTTCTCCTCTTCTCATCGTGTGCGATAAAGCTCGTCGACGGCGGCTTGTTCAAGCTCTTCGTCAAGATCCCAGTCCGTGCCGGCCGATGCTATAGCAAAAGACGAGATTTGCTCGTGAACCCGCCTCCTTTCTAACTCGCGACTATAGCGGATAACGGCCTCTTGGATGACAGTTTGCATCGGCAGAGACACGGATGCTGCCAACTCTTTGAGTAGACGATGGGTTTCTTGGTCAATTCGAACAGTCTTACTCATGACTCCATGGTAACCGATGTATACTAAATCGTCTACAGAATTGACTTCTATTTTGTGATGCAGAGGCCAGCTTCGGTCCTGCTCAATCCAAACCCAGCGCTTTAGCCAGCCCCTTCCGTGCCTGGTCGTTTTCACACCAGACCGGCCCCCACGGTATGTGTCAATGTGTCTAACCCCATCCTGACACATAGGGAGGACTCTCTGGCGAACTGGTCGGTCCGTTCTGCATCCTCTCGTTTCGGAAGCAAAGTCGAACCGCCTTTGAATGGCGTGAGCGTCGCGATTACATCATCAGTGAGAATCTCTTTCCAGACCCGTTCAACGTGGCCGTTGTCCGAGCCGTGATGCGGCACTTTGAAATAGTTAGCCTTACCCTTCCGCGACACCGACTTATCAAGAATGACGGTCCAGCCAGAGTTCGGATTCGTCGTCTCCTCTAGGTCAGCTCCGAGTAACATCTTAACTTCTCCACACTGCACCCATAAAACGACTGACGTGTCGTTTGGTTCCGGGGAGCCCACAAGAACCGGTCGCGAACCAATTGTAGGCATCAGCTTTTGAAAAGCTGCCATAGATCTCTCGAACGTTCGATCTGAGGGACTCAGAGCAACGACCCTCTTGTCCGAATCCTCCAACAGTGTAGTATCCTGTCTCGCCCAACACGGTTGTCTTTTGCTCTTCTTCGCCGCCTGCAGCACTCTGAAGAACTCTTCGACCCCCGAATCGTCGACGTTTGCCTTTTGGTAGTATTGGACCAACGTATAGAACTCCTCGCTATGCAGCGCTTGGCGGAACATGTCAAGATAAATGAGACACTTTCGGTGCTCAATTTAGTGAGCAATT
>CAYRFU010000289.1:0-3870 GCA_964423525.1 uncultured Burkholderiales bacterium
GAAGTGATCCAGAATTTGGAGGATGCCGCCTGAGAGAAATGAGAGTTACACCCAAACGTTTGATTCAAAGCCGTCTTCGTGTCTTGGAACCACTTCCAAACTAACTCAAGATCTGTTTCCGGCTCGACCGTGCCCCGGGCTTGAAGAAAGAATTTTAGGAACATTTCAAAGTTAGGGTCGTCGGAAGGAAAGGGGCCGTCTATTCTGGCGTCAACGAGACAGCCTATGTCCGGAAACTGATAGGTCGTACCGAGATTCACGAATGCGGGCGGTGGCAGGTCTCTGGCGATCGGCCGCCAGCTAAAGTCTGGAAACACACTCGAAACAAGCAATCCCTCGTGGCCCGGCGGCTTCGCAATCAAGTTTGTATAACCCATGCTGAGGCCTCTGATGGGTGGAACGGGCAGTTCATGCTCTTTCAAGAAACCCACGTATTTAAAGTAGATGTCCTGGAACCTTCGCAAAAGACCCGGAAAGCCTGGATACGGGCCGCCCCCTTCTGACGGCACCCAGCTGAGAAAAAAGCCCGAGTCAAGAATCTGCAAGACGAAATTGTGGTCAGCCGAAACGAGCTTGATCCTGGGGTTCCCGGCCTGGCCCTCTCGCAAGCCAGGTTTCGTAAAAACGTCGCTTACCGCCGACCAGAAGCTCCCCAGAAAGAATCCGCTGAAGCCGGGATTAAGTGGACACTGAATGCCCAACAATGCTTCAACCAAAGGAGGGGATGTTAGCTTTATGGATGTCGTGTCTGTCACCTAGTCGAAAGTTTGAGCTTTGTGGACTTTAGACCTTTGAATCACGCCACATCATCATCCCAGGCCGCCGCGTGCAGCTCCCCCAGGATAGTCTCAAGCCGACCATCGAACCGCTTGTTGAGATGCTTGAATCCGCCGTCACGCTTGAAGGCGCCATGATCTAGAGCGTCGCGATCGACGATCACTTCCTGTTTCATCTGCTTGGCGATGCGTTCCAGCCACTTTCTTTGGGGACCGCTCCATTGATGGGAACCCAGGATTCTCTTCAGGGCGCGGTCAACCCGCTCCTCATAGGGCATCAGCGGACAACCGAGAGCCTGCTGCCGAATGAAACCGATGATGCTGGCGGCGATTTCCAGGTTGGTGGTCTCCTGATAGGCTGTGCGCAGGTTGGTGTCGGTGTAGCCCTCCTGGGCCAGCGTCTGCTCTAGCTCTTTGAGTTGGGCCCGGGTAAGGTCGCGGGGGCGCTGGGTGACCACGGTGAGGGCAGGGATGTTGTTGATGTTGTCTCTCACGTAGGCGGCGAAGCTCTCCAGGTAGTCGGCGGGCTTGGAGTTGTTCTTGCCGTAGCCCCGCTCCACTCGACGTATCTCGTCCTGTTGATGAGAGATGAAGACCTTGGGGCCGGAACCGCTGGTGGCGGTGTCCAAGAACTCGGGCAGACGGGGGTGGTCTTTGAGCCAGTCCACCACCGTGGCCGGACTGCTCTCCCTGAAGAACTGGGCCACATCCTTCACCGTCATGCCGGCCAGGATTTCGAAGTCTTTCCGGTCGGTGTCGCCGAGCTTTTTTCGCTGCAGCTTCACCACCAGTTGATCGATGAATTCGGACTTACCGTCTTCATCCTCAACGCTCAAGATTTCGCCCACGAGTTGTTCGTAGAAGATTTGCGGTCTCGTCACCATAGGTTTCATCTCGGTGTAGTCTTGCATGTCCGCATAGAGCTGGACGGCGTCGAAGATGTGAAAGACTTCCTTGTCCAGATCGGGGTACACCTTGGAGTCGTTGCACAGACGGGTGGCCCGGCCCATCATCTGCTCGTAAAGGATACGGCTTCGCACCCGTCTCAAGAAAACGATGTTCACGATCTCGGGCACGTCGATACCGGTGGTCGGTGCGAGTCTCGAGGTTGAAGCGACAGAAATCGGTCAGGTTGGGGATGGTGGCGTGGAGGTGGGCCCCAGAGAAAAGAAGCAAGTCGCCTGGCTCGATCAGAACCCGGATTTCTCGGTCGTCTTGGACGGTTTCCTGGGCCGTCGGCAGGTCGGGAAAGCTCCGTCCTTGTTTGCGAGCAGCTTTCAGTTCCTCGAAATCCCAATCACGACTATCGTTCTGACAGGGCCTGGAAAACCAGCTGGGGTAGATGGCCAGGGTTCGTTGGGGCGTGAGAGGGTAGACCGGTCCCCACCAGTTCATTTGGCACCACAGGTTGGAGCCCCAGGTATCTCGGTGAGTCTCCAGGGTCTTCACCCAGCGGTTCTCCTCAGGAGAGCAGGGGGCGTTGATGCGAAGCCTGAGAAGGTCCCAGTAGAGGTCGTCTTGGAGGAAGCCCAGGTCTTCGAACAGCTGAGCGAACCGTTTCCTGACCCCGGGCTCGGAGTCGATCGTTTTGACCAGACCGGTGGCTTTCTTCAGAAAATCGGGGTGGTGGTGAGCTTGAAGAGGCTGAGCCCCGAATTGGTCCTGGATTCGCTGGTCTACGACATCGATCAAGTCTAATAGGGCGGGGACCTGTCTGAAGACCAGCAGGTCACCGCTGAACACCCGCTCAGAGTAGACCGTTGGGGACTGAGGATAAGCACAGTCTTGGAGTTCACTCAAGACCGAACCTCAGCTGAAAAGGAAAGATAGGACCGTGGCGCAAGTTGGGCTCTTGCAGGCTTCGCCTGACCGTCACCCCCACTCTGACCAGGTCCTCGCTATCTAGTTGGGCCGAGATGATTCGCCCCCGTTTGACAGCCACGGCCTCCTCGAAACGGAGTTCCTGGCCTGCGTCCGTGGCCCGGAAAGGGATCTGAAAGGTGTAGCCTTGGCGACGGGCCTGGCTATCCTGGAGGGTTAAAGCGAAGGTGACCTGTGGCGTCTCACTTTGAGTCTTCAGACTGACGCTGGAACGACCCCGAAGGGCCTGCACCCAGCCGCTGCGGGCGGCTACGAATCCGACGGGGCCTCGGGCCCCCTCGACTGAACCGACTTGACCGCGGAAATCGGTCTCGTTACTGTAACAGACGACCCGCCCGGTGGAACCGGACCCCGTGTGTCTCTCACTATCGTCGGTCACGACCTCCCATCGGTGGGAACGGTGGTCGCCTTGGTTGTGGAGGGGCCGTATTCTCATCGTGATTCGGTCGGGCTGGTGCTGGAAAGGATTTCCAGCATACCGCGGACATCCCCGCTTTCGAGAGCCTCTTCAGCAGCCAAGGCCTGTTCGGCCGTCAGGTTTTCGTTGGCCAGGGTGGCTGCCACGCTCTGGTGGGTTTGGTCCCAATCGATGTCTGCGGAGGCAGTCAAGGCAACCACCGTTTCTGCCTGAACCGAGGTGAACTCCTCTGCCGCCATCACCTTGGCCTGGATTTTCTCGATATGTCTATCGGAGTAGCTGGGTGAGTAGCTGAGTTCTTCTAGCTCCTGGATGGCAGACAGTTGAAAAGGGTTCAGGTCGGGGTTGGCCCGATAAGCTTCGGCTACAGGCCCTCGAAGAAGGCTCCCATCTCGCGCTAGAGATGAGAGAAAGGCCACTTGCTCCTGGTCGATATCTGACCAGCCGAAGAGGTGCTCAAGCTCCTTTTCGACACCAATTCGATCAGGGAGGGCTTTGGCCAGCTCCAGATGAGCCGGCTGGAGGTTCTGGTGGTTGAGGATTTGCTCGACGAGTTCGTGGGTTTCCCTCCACGAGATGTTCTGGAGTTTGGTCGCCAAGATGACCAGTTCGCCCTGTTCTGGCGAGACGGCCTCGGTTTCGGCTACCCGATCTATGATGCGATCAACCTGCTGCCCCCAGTCGAGAGACTCCAGTGCTGCCAGGGTCTTAAGGTGGGTCGACCCCAACTCAGGGTTAGTCAGAACAGAATCCAGGAGTCGCTCATTCCACTCATCGGACTGAACCGCCTCGATC
>CAYRFU010000289.1:3880-9260 GCA_964423525.1 uncultured Burkholderiales bacterium
TTGCGCTGGTTCTCGTTCAAGTCGGGGTGTCGAGCCAGGACGCCCAGGGCCCGCAAGCCGTTCTCCCCAGTGTTCAAGAGCAAGGTGACAGTGTCCTTATTCATGGCCTCAGGCCTCTCCAGGAGGGTGTTGAGGAACTCCCCTCCGCCTCTCCAGCCTGGATTCTGGGTGGTCGCCTCAGCCACGGCTTCCACCAAGTCGGCCTGGTCGCTGGTCAAACCAGAACTCTTAAGGATCTCACGGGCCTGGTCTTCGTAGGAGCCGGTCTCCGTCAGACTGCCGACGGCTCGTCGTTGGTGAGAAGTGGGTCTGGGGTTTTCGACCAGAGTTTGCATGAGGCTCTCGCTGGGGAGTCGTCCTGCCAGTTCCAACGTTTCAGGATTGTTGGCTAGAAGCGGGCTCTGAATCACCATTCGGAGCACTCTGGGTGCACTCTCTCCCTCCAGGGTCGCGAGGGCGTGGCCGATCGCTTCAGTAGCCGCCCCTTCTTCGACGGGATGGCTGACCAGATCGCGAACGGCCAGGTGAGCGGAGTAGCCGTTAGGCTGACTGTCTCGAGCCAGAGCCTGGCGGGCCAGGTTCATCTTGTGGGGAGCGATCGGACCAGCCTCGGCTATAGCCTCGATAGCGAGGCCGAGCGAGGAATCTTGAGTCGCCAAAGCCCCCTGAATCAGTTCAAGGTGGTCAGACCCGAAATCTTGATTGTTGATAAGGGATTCAACCAGTTCTGGGGAGGGGAAATGACCGTTCAAGCCGCCGATCGCCTCAGCCTTGACGTCGCTCAAAGCGGGAGCGCTAGCCACCAGCAAGGCGATTGGCTGTCTGTCCGGGTTGAGCTCTTCTTTGGTGACCATCGAGTCGAGTAGGTCCACGCTGGCTTCACTCAGTTCCGGGTTCGAAAGCGCCTGTGTGAGGATGGGACTCCCACCACCCTCGGCATAATCCAGTCGGTCAGGTGCGCTGGAGAAGACATCGACCAAGCGATTTTGGGCCACGCTCAGGGCTGGGTAATCGGCCACCAAGACTTCCCGGTCGACTGCTTCTAACTCTTCAACCAGCTCTTGCGTTAAATCTTGCTCTGAGGCCTGGTTATCGAGAGCGGCCACAATCACGGCGTAGGCATCAATAGCGGGATTGTCCAGTCGCTCTCTGATCGCCCTGGCTTCCTGGGAAGTGAGGTTGGGCTTGGTCGAGAGGAAGCGGAAGAGGCGATTCCCGTCGGCCCATTCTCGGTCATCAAAAGCTTTCTCCAGCACCGCCTCCATCGCTTCCGTCTGAGGACCCTCTCGCAGGTCTTCAGCTTCCAGCACTGTGGTCAGGGCTGACACCGTTTGGAATCGGTCTTCACTATCAAGACCACGGAGCACTTTCTGACCCAGTCTTAAACGGGCCGGGGATAGGCCGTCCTGCTGCCTGATCAAAGTTAGAGTCGGCCCAGGGTTCCACTGATGATCAGCCAGCGAGCGACCGACTTCCAGGGACAGGTCGAGCTGGTTCGCCTCCAGACCTCGAGACTCGAGCACCTCAGCAATCAGTCTTGCTACCCCTTGACCCTCAAAATCTTGGGCGCCAAGGAGAACCTGACTCAGTTTCGCCTTCTGTTCACTGAGTTCGGTGGCCACGGACTTGGCTATGAGAGCATTAGCAGCGGTCCAGTCGGTTTGCTCGATGGCAGCCTCGGCTATGGTCTCGACCAGGTCTCGAGAGGGGCTGCCAAATCCACTTGCTTGGGCTACCGTGAGGGCAGCTTCGCGGAGATGGAGATGGGGGTTGTGGTGGCCCTCTAACCCGATTAAAGCTTGGATTGCATCGACTTGTTCACGACCCAGCCGAGAGTTTCTCAAGCCCGCTTCCAGCAATTCGTTGCCATAGACGAAATTCGGGTCGCCCTGGGCCGCTTGATCGATGACCACCGCCAGGCGGTTGTGCTCAGGATTGAGATTATCGGCTCGAAGAGTGGCCAGAATTCCTTCTGTCTCGTCGAAGTTGCCTTCCCCGTCAAGTCTTCCCAGAAGGGTGTCGACCGTGTCGATATGGACCTCGCCGAGGTCCTCCTGGCCGAGGGCGGTAACCACCACCTCGTGACCACCGTCCCACGAGTCACCTGTTAGCCAACCGACTCTGCCCGCCTCGTCGGCCGCCCGCTCGATGATTTCTAGCTGTTCTGGAGTCTTGACCCCGCGGCGAGAAATCTCTACTAAGGACTCTGTCTCGTTCCAGCGGTTGTCATGGTTGGAAGCTTTCATGACAGCTTCGTGGGCGGTCTCAGTGAGGGTGTCAGGGTCAGGAACTCCGCCTCCGCCTAGCATCGTTGTCGCTACCGAGAGAACACCACCGCCCAACAGGAGGCCTTTTTGGAAAGGGGTGAGTTTGGGAAGTGAGCGGCCAGGCGACTGCTCTGCTGGTGTTTCAGGCGATCCGATGTCGTTGAGGTCGACCGGTTCCAGGGAGGGCGCCTCCACCTCTTCAGGACGAATGCCGTCGACTGTCTGTTTGGCTGGGGCGGATCGGGCATCGATGGTGGGGAAGATTGGGTTTCCGACTTGGTTGCTCATAAACTCTCCTCGATCTTGAGCCGGTTGGGTCGGCTTTACTTTACTTGAGTGCCCTCAAAGGAGCCTTACAGACTCCCATACAGCCCGCGCTCCTTGTCTCGAAGCTAGAAATTGGCACCTTTATACTTCGACGGCGGGCCCTAAGCTTTCCCGGATTCCTCCAGAACCGCGATCGGTCGGCGCGAATCCAGGGCTCCCCAGGCCCCTCCGACCAGTGCGCCCCCGACAGTCTTGGCGACCGTTCCCTCGCCGGCCAGGGCTCTTGGGTGAGAGCTTCCCGAAAGACCTCGGGGTTCTCTCGGTAGGTCTCGTTGAGTTTGTTGGCCAGGATACAAAACGGAACAATCAAAGCTCCGGGTGTTCCCAGAGTGGCATAGAGAGCGGCGTGAAGACCCAGTTAGGTCGCCCACCGACCGGCGTTCTGAAGGCGACCCTCCTGACCGCAGTCGACCAGCTCGACGCGCTCGCTCGGAGCCGGGTCCTGGCTGGCCTCTGGAGCTTCCGTAGCCTTGTGAGCGGAAGAGCGGAACACCCGAGAACGGCTCGTGCTTGCCGCTGTTCCGGTAGATCTGAGACCGAACATCGGTGATACCTCCTGGTCAGACTATAAGCTTCGACGGTTAAAGAAACGTCACACAAACCGCATCAAGATGAATCCAGGAGTTCCAGGTGAGGACGAGAATCCTCGGGTGTGGAGAATGCCCTGGCCCTGCTCAAAGAAGAGTGGACCCAATTTGGCCTGAACCAGGCCAGAATCGCCGAATACGTCGAGAATGGTTGCCCTCAGTCCCTGGCAGAACGGTTTTACGTTATCCTCGAGGCTGGTACTCCCGTGGCCGTTTTTCTCGAACAGCACCTCCTGCCGGGGGTTCCCGAAGGAGCGCCGCTGCTACACTCCACCCGACTAGCCCAGGTGCTCTGTAACCGGGAGCTTCCTCTGGACCTGCTCGAAAAGCTCCGTATGGCCGGTGCGGCCATGTTGGACCAGGCTTTGCAAAGACTGTTGCCCCAAGAGGCGGGTTTAAAGGTGAAACTCAGCCTGGCCACCACAGCCTTGGAGGTGGCCGAGACGGTCAATCATCATTGCCTTCAGCAGCTGGGTCTTGATTCTGACAAGCGTTATCTTACCAGTCAGGAGTTGAAGAGCTACCCTTCCGACCACCCTAGTTCAGCCTATCTGCAGGCGTTGCAAGCCTCGGCTATCAGCCAACGAGCTCTCGACCCTCAAGCTTACGGCCTTACTCCCGAGAAAGAGCTGGCCGAGGTGGCTCAGGTTGAGAAGAAGGGTGACGAGGCGGCCGAGGCTTGGGCCAAGATTGAGAATCTTCTGTTCTATCATCCCGACCGAGTCAGTCCTCACATTGCTATGTGCTGCGGTGTGGCGGCCGAGCTACCGCCTTTCAACCGCTATGCTGATAGCGAACAGCTCAGAGCGGCCGCCATTTCCTTCAGCCCCCAAGAACGCCAGGAGATTCTTCGCCTGGCAGCCGATTTCGAAGCCCGTGAGCCGGACCTGGCCCGCATCTACCAGGCCCGAGGACTGGCCAACTGGCTGCGCGGTTCTGACAGGGAAGAACTGAGAATACTGCGGTTGGCAGCCGAGACCTTCATCGCGGCTCGAGGCCAGTTTCTCGAAGAAATCGAGCGCTTGCGAGAAGCGGGACGGCCGGTAGAAGAGGTGGCTGAACGCCACTCTAGCAGCTCGCTAAGGTTGGAGGCCACCGCTGAGCTGGCAGAAACGGAACAGCAAGTATTCCAGCCTGACGAGGGCAGCCTTTTGGCGACCGCCCTGAGACTCACCCCCACCGGTGAAAGATCGGTTTTGACTCGATTGGCCG
The DNA here is from genome assembly GCA_964423525.1 of uncultured Burkholderiales bacterium. Taxonomy (GTDB): domain Bacteria; phylum Vulcanimicrobiota; class Xenobia; order Xenobiales; family JADMJV01; genus CAYRFU01. Next base: position 8,274 of record CAYRFU010000289.1, read on the forward strand.
TTCTGATTTGGGATGGGGAGAAGTTCGAGGCCCAGTTCTGGGAGGGCCGATTGGCCACCGAAGCGGAGCGTCAGGTGGTGCTCCTCGAACTCGAGGCTGCCCGACGACTACTGGCCAACTCACGTCGACTTGAAGAAGGCATTCGCGACCTTCTGGCCGCCGAGGGTGAGGACGGCCTATTTGATGAGCGGTTAGGTCTTGGCCCTTTTGGTGAAAAGACGATGATCGGCCAGGCAAGCCTGGAGGGAGAATGCCTGGTCGCCGACCTGAGTCCCGACACCACGGGGGTTGACCCAGAACAGGCGGCCCTCGCCTACGAGAGAACCCAAAGCCTGACCATCCAGGTCCAAGACGGGTTCAAGCACACCTTACTGGAGTGGCGAGACCCCGAGCGGCCTGACCGGGACTTCCGGAGAACGGTTTTGGAAGAGCTGGCCACGGGTAACGTAGCCATCCTCGAGGAGGAACTGTCGGTTTAACCGACCCCGAAGTCGGTGGGCCCGATGGAGCTTTGCTTTAGGTCTTCGAGCTGACCCGCCGCCTCATCATTGGAAATAAAGCCAGCGGTCGAGAGCATCGAGGGACCGATCGTGCCAATTCCGACGCTGCCCATCAGTTGGGTGGCCAGCATCATTTTCATCATACCGTCATCCTGCCCCCCCCCAGGTCCCTGCTCTTTGTCCCCAAAGGCCCTCGTCAGCCACGATGCTCGTTCGGCTGGGAACCCCGCTTTGCTGTTGGCCCTGCACAGGAGTCGGGGAGGTCGGTTGGGCTCCGTAGGTGATTTTCTGGTCGACCGGGCCGCCGCCGGTCAAGTAGGACTTTCTGTTCGACACATACCCCGAGGCATGCTCAGCCATATTCTGCGCGTTCGCAACAGCCAGACGGGGGTCGTCACCTTGCTGACCCAGCCAGTTTAGGGTCTCGGGTCGGATCTGCCCGGTTCTTTCATCGGGGGTCCATTTGTTCTCAAACCACTGGGCGGCG
>CAYRFU010000290.1:0-9230 GCA_964423525.1 uncultured Burkholderiales bacterium
GACGATGGTGGGGTGACCGGTGTGAGTCTGGTTTCCCACCCCGACGGCAAGCCTAAGAGCAAGTTGGACCGAGCCGATGGCAATCCCGATAAGGCGGGTGTGACTCTTTCCGAGCTCTCCACCGATGGGGTCTTCTACGCCGTCGGACACATCCCCAACAGCTCCTTTCTGCAGGGCGGTGGGGTCGAGCTCGATTCGGCCGGCTACATCAAAACCGACGACAACGTCAACACCAACATCGAGGGGATCTTCGCCGCTGGAGACATCCACGACCGAGAATTTCGCCAGGCCAGCACAGCCTCTGGCTTCGGGGCGATGGCCGGCATTCGAGCCGCCCACTTCCTCGACTCCCAGCAGAGCTAATCCCAGTCGCTGCGACTGCCGGTGCCACCAACCGGGGCTTTGGGGGCCACCTTCTTCTGCAGGGCCACCCGGACCACTTGACCGCTTTTGGCGGCCTGTTTCAGAAGATCTCCCAGGACCCCGGTGCGACGAGAAACCAGGTAGCGAAATTCGGCTAGCAAGATCAACTTGGCCTGGGCTCGAGAAATGCTGACGTTAAGAAGTTGAGCCGAAGCCGAGTCCGGCCCCTCGCCACAGAGCAGGATGCCGGGCTCCAGAGGGGGAGCGTCGACGGTATCGACCACCACCAGTTCCCTCTCGTGGCCCTGAAAGCGATGGACGGTCGAACAGGTCACCCGCTCGTCGTCAAGATTCTCCTGACGAAGCAGCCGCTCGACGCAACGAACCTGCTCGCGATAAGGCGTGATGATAGCCACGCTTTCCACCTGGTCCTCGAGGGCTCTCCGAGCGACGGCGACGGCCACCTCGGCACTCTCCTCATTGTAGCGACTCCGACTGTTCGAGGGCCGCAAACAGCGACTCTTGCCGGCCAGGTCGACCACCGTGACCCCTCGTCCAGGGAACGGTTGTCGGGCCGTCTTGGCCGCCAGTTCGGTGGTGCAAGCGGCGTTGCGGAGATTGCCGTCGTAAAAAAGCTGACTGACCAGGTCCCCGATCTCGGGACACATCCGATACTGCGTATCCAACATCGCCACCAGCTCGCTGTTGGTGGGGTCAGGAACGGCCACCTCAAAGATACTGCGTCCCAGGATCTTTCGAGCAGCGGCGTTGCGGCTACTCAGAATCGACGGCAATTGACGGGGGTCTCCCACCACCACGACCTGCAACCGAGCTCTGGCTGCGGCCAGGAAGACGGCCGGTAAAACAGCCATGCCCGCCTCTTCGAGCACCACCGTATCGAAGGTCTGCCCTTCCAACATAGGATGAACGTTTAAGCTAGCCAGAGTCGAGAACACCACTCGGGCCTGGCTAACAATCGACTCCCGGCTCTCTTTCAGGGTCTGGCGGAGTTCCCCGATGCGCACTCGACAGGCCTCTCCTCTCTCGAGGCGCTGTTGAGAGAGCGCCAGGAGGAACTCCATCTGGTCTTTGGCTTCGAGTCCGGCTAATCTCTCGAACTCTTCAGCCGGCACGAGTTCTCTCAGCTCGCGACCAGAAAGACCTTCCCCACCTCCCCCGAAAAGGTCGAGTTGTTCGGGCTCCACTTCCTTGCGGAGTTTCTCGAGAGCCGTTTCGGCCAGGCGCTGCCACTCTTCCCAAGCCGATCGCTCGGCTCGCAGTTGAGCCAGCTCCGTCACCAGACTGCGGTAGACGGAGCGGATCACATTGGTGACCGAGCACGGTTCGTCTGGCAGAGTCTGGCCTAGCCTTAAGAAGGCTCCCTGGCTGACCAGGTCGGCCGTGTCGGGGTGGTGTTTGAGTCGCCAAAGTGCCTGGTCGAGAGCGGTGTTCGTGTTGGAGACGACCAGAATGCGCCGCTCGTTTCGCAGTAGCTCGACCAACAGACAAGCCAAGGTGGTGGTCTTACCCGTGCCCGGTGGGCCCCACAGAAAAGATAACTGGTGGCCCAAGGCTTTCTCCACGGCTCCTCTCTGAGCGTCGTTGAGATCGGGCCCGGTGACGACCGGCAAGAACTCGAGCTGTTGGCTGGGAAGTTTGGCAAAAGTTCTGAGAGCCATCTCGGCCTGATAGGGATGCTCCGGTTCGAGCAGTTGCTTGAGGTCCTTCTCCATCTTCTCGTAGAGAAACCAGGGAACCACCTCCAAGGCGAAATCAGGAGCTTTGAGGTCAAGGGGCTCGTCGCTTTTGAGCACGACTTTCGACTCTTGAACCTCTTCGATGGTGACGGCCGTCCTGCGGCCGTTGGCGAGGAGACTGCAACCCTGGCCGACGAACAGTTTCTCCACTCCCTTTCGGCAATCGAAGAAGACAAGGTCATCCTGTTGGCGAGGGGAGTGGAGGGGCAGTCGAACCTCCTCGAGTTCCCCTCGAACCGACTCCATCTCAAGTTCCAGTCCTCTCAAGAAAGTCTCCACAAAACGCTTCAGCAGCTCGTCACTCATCGTAACAGCTTAAGCTCAGGGGGCCAACCTCCTTCCCCGCCAGGATTAACCCAACGCTCGAAGAACGCTAGCGGTTGTGAACGAGACTACCCCAGGATTTCGAAAAGTGCCCCGAACCGGAGTCATCTACGTGATGCACGAAGCCGTCAATCACGGCTTCCAGTATGGCGCCAACGATTGGGCCAACCTGGGCCAGGGCTCCCCCGAGGCTGGACCGCTAGACGGCGCTCCCCCGCGCATCAACCAGCTGACCATCGAGCCTGGCTCTCACTCTTACGGACCGGTCCAAGGCCAAACGACCCTGCGCCAAAAAGTGGCCGACTTCTACAACGCCCGTTTCCGCCAGGGCAAGTCCTCCAAATACACCTTTCGGAATGTCAGCATCGCGGGCGGGGGTCGACTGGCTTTGACCCGAGTGGCAGCCGCCCTCGGCTCTTGCAACATGGGCCACCTGATTCCCGACTACACCGCCTATGAAGAGCTCTTATCAAGCTTTCGAAACTTTATTCCTATCCCGATCCTGGTAGAGCCCGAGGCCGGCTATAAAGTCTCTCAAGCTGCCCTGCGAAAAGAGATTCTGGGGCGGGGCTTCAACGCCATCTTGCTATCCAACCCCTGCAACCCGACCGGTCAACTGGCCGAGGGCAACGAACTCAAAGCCTGGACCCGTCTGGCCCGGGAATGCCGCTGCACCTTTATTCTGGATGAATTCTACTCTCATTACATCTACACCGGCTCCCAGGGCTCGATCGTCTCAGCAGCTCAGTATGTCGAGGATGTTGAGACCGACCCGATCATCCTGGTCGACGGACTGACCAAAAACTGGCGCTACCCCGGTTGGCGCATCAGCTGGACGGTCGGCCCGGCCCACGTGATCGAGGCCATCGCCAGCGCCGGGTCCTTCCTCGACGGCGGAGCGAACCACCCTTTTCAGGGAAGAGCGGCCGAGCTGCTCGATCCCGATCTGGTCGACCAGGAGACGAGGGCCATCCAGGCTTGCTTCTCAGCCAAGCGCAACTACGTTCTGGAAAGACTCCGTTCCCTGGGGATCCTGGTCGAGGCAGATCCGGAGGGCGCGTTCTACGTGTGGGCCAATTTGAGCCAACTTCCGGCGCCTCTCAATAGTGGCCTGGACTTCTTCAAAGCGGGCCTGGCTCATAAAGTGATCACCGTTCCCGGCGTGTTCTTCGACGTCAATCCGGGCCGCCGGCGCCCGAATGCTCGTTATAAACACTACTGCCGCATCAGTTTTGGCCCCGAAATGGATTCATTGGAGCGGGGGCTTGACGCCATCGAGCGCTTGATCCGGGGCTGATCCACCGAGGTCTTGACCAAAGAGAAGCGAACTCCCCTCTATGAACATGTATCTGGTGCAGCATGGGGAGCCTCTGACCAAGGAAGAAAATCCCGAGCGTCCCCTTTCTGAGGTGGGTCGCACCAACGTGGAACTAGTGGCCCGAGCTGCGGCTGCCCTGGGAATTCGGGTAGACTGCATCTACCACAGCGAAAAACTCCGCTCGCTCCAAACGGCTGAGCGCTTTGGGGAGTATCTGAAAGCGCCTATCCAATTCCAGCCAGGACTGGTTGGAACGGAGCCGGTTCGGCCTTGCTACCGCTGGCTGACCAACCTGGACCACGAATCGGTCATGGTGGTGGGCCATCTTCCGCTGCTCGGGAAGATCACGTCTCTGTTGGTCTCAGGCTCCGCCGACGACCAGATCGTGGCCTTTCGTAACGCTGGCGTCGTCAACATCGACGACGACCAGCTCCAATGGATCCTTTGGCCCGAACACTGCGGTCTCGAATAGGCGGGCATGAGGCCCTGGTTTCGTAGGCTTCATCGATGGCTCGGCCTGGGCGGAGGGGCCCTGGTGGTGTTCTCCTGCTTGACCGGGTCGCTTCTGGTATTTCACCACGAGCTGGATGCCTGGCTGAATCGAGAGCTGAGACAGGCCCAGCCAGGCCCTCTGCTATCGGCTGAGACCGTCCTGAGCAAAGTCGCCACCGGTCCTGGCGAACGAGTGACTCGGCTCTACTTCCCTCAAGCCGACGAAAACTACAAGCTGCGACTCCAGAAAGGGTCTGAGAGGCGCCATCTTTACCTGAGTCGCCACGACGGCCAGCTGCTCGGAGAGGCTGATCCGAGGGTCGCCAATCTGATTCAACTCCACCGCCAATTGTGGGCCGGTGATCCGGGCCGATGGTTGGTGACCCTGGGAGCTCTGCTTTTTCTTTCCAGTCAGTTGACTGGGCTGCGTCTGGCCTGGCCTAAACGGCTCCAGGATTGGAAGGCCTCCCTTTCTGTCTCGACCGTCAATCGAAGTAGGCTTCTCTATGACCTCCATCGAGTGGTCGGCTTTTACACCGTCACCTTTCTCTGCTTAATCGCCCTCACCGGACTCCTTTTTTCGCCTTTGAAAGCCCCTCTGGTGAAGCTTCTGGGAGCCGAGACCAGCAAGCCTCAAAGCCAATCGGGACAAGATATCGGTTTAGATAAGGCTGCCCAGGCGGCCCAACAAGCCTTTCCCGATGCCCAACTCGACGCCGTCAACCTACCCCGAAAAGAGCAAGACCCCTACCACTTCTTTCTTCGCCATCGGGGCCAACCAGGCCGAGCCGGCCGGAGTTGGGTCTACGTCGACCGCCACACCGGCCAGGTCCTGGCCCAAGAGCACGCCCTGAAAAGAAGCCCTCTCCAGGCGCTACTCAAGACCTGGGCCTTCCCCCTCCATACCGGTAACGCTTTGGGAATCGGGCATCAACTGCTATGGTTGGTCGTTGTTCTTTTGGGAGCGACCCTGCCCCTGACCGGAATCGCCCTCTGGCTGCGCCGTCGTCAGCGCCGAAAAAGCTCGTCCAAGTAACCATACAGCCTGGGGTTCCTTTGCTGGAGAGCGAGATAATGATTCTCTCCCTTGTAGCCCTCACTCGGCTCGGTGAAGTAAGCCTCCACTGCCTCAGCAAAGTATTCCCTCGGGTTGTCTCTCATTCGACGGGTCAGGAAGCGGTCGGCGTGCTCGAGGTCCTCTCGATAGAATTTGTCGATGGTCTCCCGATGGTCGGGATAGAGCTGGTCGCAGATATGGTCGATAGCATGCCCCAGTTCATGGATCACCACACGGTGACTCCCGGCTGTTGGCGAGGGGTCGGGAAGGGCGGTCTCGTGAATCATCACCAGTCGGTTGGGCCAGATATGGGCCCCTTTGTTGGCCAGTAATTCGGCTCCCCGGATCTCGGCCAGGCTGGCCTGATTCACCGGCGACACCCGCTTGCCTTGACGACAATGGTAAGGAACGACCACCAGTCCCCAGTCGGCCTGAATCGTCGTCTGGTCAACTTGAGTCAAGGCGCCGTTTAACTTCTCGGTCAAGGCTCGGAAGGTTTCGGCCTCTTGTTCTTCGACCCCGGCTTCCGCCTGGAGATGGTCCCAGTCCACCGAGCCCCGGGTGGGTCTGACCCAGAATCCCAAGCCTTGACCTCCCAGGGCGGCGGCCAGATTCTCGGCTAGCTCCTGGGAGGCCCAATGACGTTGATAGGCGCTATCAGGGTCCTCCAGGTTCGACTCCACTTCATTCCGGCAGGTGGCGATCACTTCGAGAGCCTGGTCGGCCTCTTGCTGAAGTTGGTCAGGTGTGTAGGTCTTGAGCAGAGAGGTGTCAGCCAGGGTCTGATGGCTCCCCAACACAACCACACTAACGTCCTCCGCTGTCAGGCGTTCTAGCCAGGCCTCTGGTAAGACGGCCATATCCTCGACGATTCTCTCTTGTTGGGCGGAATTGAGATCGCTCTCCTCGAGAAGCCGATCAGCGAGTGCGAAACCCCTAGCCGTGAACTGGGTTGGTAAGGATTGACGGAGTGTAGGTGACACGCCTGACACTGTCTCGTCTCTGCGGAGCACTCAGGGTTCCACCGTGTTAACTTCTCGTGGTATAGTGAAAACAATGAGTTACAAAGCCCGCCTGTTGGCCCTCTGTGTCGGGGTGACCCTGGCGCTCTACTTCATCCCCTACGGCTATCTGCTAGCCTACCCGCTGCTCTTGATCTCGACAGTCGCTCACGAACTGGGGCACGGCTTGACAGCCATCTTGCTGGGAGGTCATTTCTCCACCCTCGAGATGTGGCAAAACGGTGCCGGTCAAGCCAGCTTTAGCCTAGCGCCCAGCCGCCTGGCCAGGGCCCTAGCGGCAGCCGGCGGATTGATTGGACCAGCCGTGGTAGCCGCTCTAGCCTTTGTCTGCGCCCGCCAAGAGAAAGCTTCTCGTTGGTGTCTGACGGGCCTGGGATTGATCCTGGTGGTCACCTTCCTGACGGTGGTCAAAGGCCTCTTCGCCTATTTCTTCATCGGCCTTCTGGCAGCCGCTCTGTTGACCCTCGGTCTTAAAGTCCCAGCCCGCTGGAGTCAGCCGGCCCTGGTCTTTCTAGCTGTGCAGCTGAGTCTGAGTGTCTTCTCTAGAGCAGACTATCTTTTCACCGACCGGGCCGGTGACAAGCTCTCGGACGTGGCCGCCATGGCTGAGGCTCTTTGGCTTCCTTATTGGCTTTGGGGTGCTCTGTGCGGTCTCTTTTCGATAGCCGTTCTGGCCGGAGGATGCTGGCTTTACCTCAAGGACGAGCGGTGAAGCGAACTGCCCTCCTCTGGCTCTTGCTCCTGGGGCTAGCCTGGAGTCAGACCCGCCCTCCCATCTGCAAATTCTGTAGTGAAACCTACAATCGGGGCTACACTCTGCAGGATGGGACGACCGTATGCGAGGCCCATCTCGACCAGGCTTTGCCCAAATGCTATAGCTGCCGCCTTCCTATCAAGAGTAGTCACCATATCGTGGGACCTGAAAAGACTCCGGTCTGCCGTGCGTGCTATGCCAATCTTCCGCGTTGCGACGTCTGTCAACTTCCGGCCGGGGCCTCGGGAATTCAGCTGCGAGACGGTCGCTTTCTCTGTGCCCAGCATCGGGCTGTCGGAGTCTTCCAGTCAGCCCGAGCTGAAGAGCTTTTCTTTCAGGCTCAAGCCGAGGTCGTCAAGGTGTTCGGTCAGAGCTTGCGCCTCACCTTACCTGTCAGCAACGTGCGCCTGGTCGACAACCGCCAGATGAGGCGCCTCACCCGCGACCCCCGTGGGAGTCAGACTCCGCTGGGTTTAACGCGGGTGACCACCATCACGCAAGGCACCAAAAAGACGGTTCAAGCCCCTATCATTTACCTGACCAGTGGCCTTCCTCCGAAACGTCTTCTCACTGTTAGCGCCCACGAATACGCCCACGCTTGGCAAAGCCAAAATCACGACCGCTACGACCAGATGAGTCGAGAAATGCAAGAGGGCTTCGCCGAATGGATCGCCTATTCGGTGGCTCGGGCTTACGGTCGCAAAGCTGAGGTTCAGGCTTTGATGACCAAACGGGATAGCGACTATGTCCGGGGCCTCAAGAAGTTTCTAGCTCTGGAGAAAGCGGTCGGCCGGGAGAAGGTTTTTGAGTTCGCTTTGTCCCAAGTTAACTTTTGATGGAACAGCAAGCTCTTTGCGTCTTTGTCGCAACGTCCGCCTACCTCTATTTAAAAATGACCGCCAACAGTCTGGTTCAAGGTTATTGCCGCTTTCGAGGCCTGGGTTTCTCCTATCCTGAGGATCGTTCTCTTCTGGGTGGCCCCGAGCCTCAGTCCAACGACCCCCACCCGCTCGAAGACCTCCACTGGCGCGCCGGCTCGGCCTGGCGAAACGACCTGGAGAACATTCCCATCTTCCTGGTGGCGGCTTTGTGTGGTCTGTTGACCGGAATCCCCGCGGAACCCTATGGGTGGCTTTTGATCCTCTTCGCCTCGGCCCGCACTCTGCATACGGCTTTCCTCTTAAAGAGCTGGCAGCCAACCCGCTTCCTGGCCTTTGCCACCGGTCAGACCGTTACCGGAGTGCTTTTCCTCTGGAGCCTCTGGCGGGTCGGGTTCTAAATATTATGATTCCTTAACACTCCCCCCTAGACTGTCTGCTCCGCGGTGGGAAAAGACCAGTGCACACTACTCCAAACTTTCGGCCTCGGGAACTGGTCCCGGGGCTCTTTCTTTTGGGGCGTCAGGCCAGGCTAGACCAAAGAATGATGAGCACCAGAGCGAGCACCACGGCCGCGACCACCCAGGGTGTGGAGTCGGTCTGACGGAGCTTGGCCTGGGTGGTGGCCGACTTCAGCTCTTCGTAGCGCTCCTCAAACTCCCGAGCCAGCTCGATCAGGTTCTCTTTATCGCCATCGTTGAGCCCGTTGGGGTCAGAATGATCACAGTAGAGAAGGCCGCGCACTTTGCCTTCTTCACGAATCGGCACACAGAGCGTGGCGCAGCCGCCATCAGAGTCGATTAGGGCGGTATCGTCAGCCCAGGCCGACTTGAGAAGCTCCACTTTGACAGAATCGTCGGCCCAAAGGTCAGCCGAGCCCTCGAAACCATACTGACCTTTGATGCGAGGTCGGCCTTTGGACACTTTGATCAAAACGGCAGCCCGCTCGGCCGACAAGTCGTTCACCATGAAGCGAACGGCTGTCTTGACCAGTTTTGAGAAGTTCTGCACTTTGCCGATCTTCAAAAAGTCAATCCTCGGGCTGTCTCCTTCGCCTCGGGAGGCTAGCTCCCCTACAGCGAAGGCAAGACGGGCTCAGCAGGGAAGAGTGGAGCAGAGAAAGCGACCTAACGATCGATGGAAGAGACGGTCCTGATAGAGAAAGTCCATGCTTTGAGAAGCCGACTCCGGCTGGTGGAAAGCTTGGAATCAGCCTGGAGATGGTTGAGTCCGGGGGCCTGGATGTCGGTCACTCTGGCTTTCGC
>CAYRFU010000291.1:0-9167 GCA_964423525.1 uncultured Burkholderiales bacterium
AGAGCCTACCAGCACGATCTGATTCCCATCTAGGTACAGTTATCGGAAAGACACAGTGCTCTTGCTAGCTTTCCGTTAAAGTTCGGTTGCCAGTTGGGCTCTTTGATCTCCACGATTTCCGCCCGTTTGATAGGAAACATCATGCTGGCGTCAAGCGGTCCTGAAACCGACACCTCGAGTTTCTTGTTGTAGTCGAGTTCAGACTGGACATTTTCTAGTTGTCGGTCGAGAAGCCCCGGAAGGAGCTGTCTCCAGTCAGCATCTTCGTCAATGAGTTGATTTACGGCCTCTTCCAGCTTCGGATAAAGATGATTGTCCTTCCCGGTAACAAGTACGGATGGCTGTGGATGATCAGCATGAACTCGAGCTAACCGGCCCACGAGCTGCACGGTAGCCGGTAAGGTCTGGTACTTATCGTGGTAGGCGAGTATCCGGGCGCTAGGGAGATTGAAGCCTTCAGTCAGCATTCCGACAGCAACTACGACTCTTATCTCCCCGTCACGCAGCTGGGTAATGACAGTGCTCTGGGTTTCCTTGTTCTGCTTCGAGTGTAGTATCGCTATCTCAACGCCCTTAGCCTGATAAAGACATTGAAGCTCTCTGGCCCGGGAAATCGACTTTGCCCTCACCAGGGCGGCACTCTTTTGGTGCTCGGGAGTCGACAACAGATCGACGACTTTGTCCACAATCTTCGCGTCAAAGAATGCCGCATCGCTTCGGCCTCCTTGGGGTTGGATAATAAAAGGCTCGATTGGCTTATAGATGTTGTCGGCTATGGCTTGCTTCAAAGGATAGTTGAACACGATTGCGCCGGGTAACCTCTTTCGGTCCCTTCGTATCGGGGTCGCGGTTAGCAACAGCTTTTTCGCTCGTTCGAAATGGTCCAAAATGGCGAGCCAGGTTTTAGCGGGTACGTGATGCGCTTCATCAAAAATCAGAAGATCGAACAAGTCGACTGGTGGACCTGACCCTTCATCATAGCTCACCGGGCTGATGGCTTGAGGAATAGAAACCACCACGTCATATTGGCGCAGTAAACTCCAATCTTGTTGGACGCCCACTAAAGCCGTAGCCCGTGGGAACTCGCCCGCAGCCACGTAAGCTCCAACCTCTTGGAGATCTCGCAAAGATGCGAATTCTTCGGTCATCTGCTTTCGGAGCTCGACAGTGGGAACAACGACAAGAACTCTCGTCGCTCGAGCGATGAACGGAGCTGCGGTGGCTACGGCGCTCTTACCGGTACCTGTAGGTAGACAGACTAGCGCGGGAGGCGAATTGGGGAGACTCCAATGCCCAAGAAGAGAGCCGAGGGCACCTAACTGCGCCGTTCTCCAGTCTGTGGGCTCACCATCGCCCTTCCCCAGTAGCCTTATTCGTTCCGGACAGAAAGAAAATGACTTACCCAAATCTATCTCCCCCTTGATTGTTCAGGTTCCTCAACCAGTCACACGTATGACAAACTGTGGTGGGCACCCTACGTCTATCCCACATCTCCGGTGATGAGGAAAGTCGGCGGGATCGGGTTCTCGTGGGGAGCCCGCCGGTCCTCTCTCCTTGCGCATCACCGTAGTTGAATTCGGAAGGGAGATTCGTTCCTCGAACCGCCGGAGGTTGTGTGCCAATTTGTGTGCCACCCCCGCACGAAAGCCCCTCGCCCCACTCGAAACCAGATCTCCCCAAGTCTCAGAAAGCCCATAAAACCGAGCTTTCTCTCGCCCCACCATGCTCCCCTCGAACCACAGATCCCGCTGTCGCGGATGGCGAATGAGCGGGTCAAACCGGATTTGGCGGAACCTGAGGGTCGGGCTCGTCGGGGACCTCAGGGATCTCAATTTCCTCGGGTGGAACGAGTGTGACCTTGTCATTCTTCCAAATTGCGATGGGAACTCCGAGCGCCTTGTGACGAACCAAGGCATCTCGAGACGCCAAGGCCAAGGCCCTAGTCACCCTGTCATTGTCCTGAAAACCTTCGTGAAAATCCATACTTAGACTCCTTCGACATTATGCCACAGATCGGGTCGAACAATAAACTCCGATTCACTGTCGCCATACGCTAGCAGTTTGGGGTTGGCAGAGCTATCGTAGAATTTCCAAGAGTCAGCCATGGGGCGGTAGAGCGTGAAGAAATTCCTGAGCCCCGCGCGATATCGCCGCCGAATGACAGGTTCAGGAATGTCGTGCCCACCGAGTTTCACCCTTTGAGCCACACGGGCGACCGCCAGGTCAACCGACGGCAACCAGAGAAAAAGAAGGTCAAATCGGTATCCATCGGCTTTTAGCTTCTTGACCTGTTTTGAGTAGCTTCTACCCGAAAGAGTCGTTTCGACGGCAAAGGTCTCGCCGGCGCGTTGGAGAGCATCCAGTCGTCTGAGCAGAATCCGTCCGGCGGCGACGGCTACCTTCTCAGGGTTGAATGAAGAAAGGCCCTTCGCGATCGCGTCTGCGTTCACAAACTCGATCGGACCAAACTCGTCTCTCAAAAGGCGAGGGGCACTTGTGCTCTTCCCGGCACCGTTCGGGCCCGCGACAAGAACGAAGGTTGGTGGCATAGCAGACAGTTCCACCTGGAGCCCGAATCTCTTCTACTCGGAAAAGTTGGCACACAAGAGGCGCACTTCTGGAAAGTCGTGGTAGCCCAATCCCAGCAAGCGCAACGCTTTCTCAACCCGGATTCAGCCATTGCGAACATTCGAGTCGGGTCGCTCTACAAGGATATCGGTTGTGCGCATCCAATCTTTTGGCTTATTTTCAGGCCGAGCGTCTACGACTCGCCTGTGAAAGTTCAAACGAAGCTAACAGCCGTTCCGCCCTCTCGAGCACCGACAAAGCTCTTACACAGGGCATCAGACCCCGTGGACTTCGTGGAGATCGACTCCAAGGAAAAGCCGGGCATCTATAGCCGATATTCGTTTGCGCTCTCTAACCAACCCCGTTCTGAGGAGCGACTGCGGCTTCTGGCGGGTTCTCTGTCGACGGCTTCTCAACAAGAGCTGCCTGGCATTTTTCAGAAATTAGAAGCGGCCCTGGGTGATCCCGGGGCGTCTGTCGTCTCGTGCACTCCACTCTCTGGCGATCACGTCAACAAAGTTTTCACGGTTACCCTTAGCAATGGGGCTGTCGGCATCTTCAAGCCTGCAAATGGAGAGGAACCCAGGCGCTGGCGCCAAAATTGCGACCCCGGTCGGCAGGGCTCACGTGAGAAAGCAGCCTACCTCGTAGACAAAGCGATGGGTCATCTTGGCCGCATTCCGCCTACGGTCGATGCGGTGATTCCCGACCTCGGTGAGGGAACATTGATGTATTTTATTCCAAAAGCGGAGACGGCCAAATCTGCGGGTGATTTCGCTCGTTGTAGAATAGAAGGCGACTTCAATAACCCGCATTATCGTCGCCTGGCTATCCTGGACAACGTCATCGGAAACCTGGATCGTCACGCTCGAAATTGGATGATTACCGAGGACGGCGGAGTCGTGCCGATAGACCACGGCTTGTCTTTTCCTTTGAAAAATAGTTCTCAAGGGCCACTACGCTATAGTTTTCCTCAAAGAGTCCCCTTGGCCCCGGACGACCTTCAAAGGCTACAGTCGCTCATAGAGAATCGCCGGCAACTCGACGCGGAGCTCTCTTCGCTACTGCAACAAGAGGCAATTGACTGCCTTTTTGAAAGGGTCGAAAAAATGTTGGCCGACGGCCACACCTCAACTTGGTGGCACTAAGGATATCGCAATTGGGCAATCGCTGCGGCCGTCGGGATGCCGCCGTCAACCAACTTGTCTTACACGGAGCACTCTGAGCTGAGTGTCGAGTTCCAGGTCACGAATGGCGCACTGGTTGTTTCTGAGCAATTCCTCTATTTCGGAGGTTGCGCAGTTCCCGACCTGTATCCAGACAATCTTCGGAGGCGACCCCAAAAGAACGCTCATATCGCTAAAGTCAGCGTCTTTAGAGACGATAGCATGACCGTTCTTGGCTGCGTAATCCCAGACCTCTCTATCGGTGGCGCTACCCATGCCCAGTGAATCGACGTGCTCAGACCCAGGAAAGATATCGGTGAGCCTATTCACCAGTCTCGGTGATAGGTTTTGGTCGAAGAGCAACTTCAAGCGGACGTGCTATACAACTCACGGTCAGCTGCGTAGGAGAGGCAGGCGCGGATATCGCGGTCGGTGAGGTATGGGAAGTCTTCCAGGATTTCCTGTGGAGTCATTCCGCTCGCGAGATAACCTAGAACATCGTAAACTGTGACACGCAGACCCCGGATGCAAGGTTTCCCGCCACGCTTCCCCGGCTCCATCGTGATAGTCTCCGTGTAGCTCATGCTGAGATGATACACTTTTTCTCCTCGCTGGTCCACCGATTTGGACGGCCGGACAGACTTGAAGGATAGAACGCCGAAACGGACTCGTTTGCTCGCAATCCGCGACAGGGTTATTTGTGGTTCGAGTGGGGCAAGGTGAGGCGAGAGAAAGCTTGGTTTTATGGGGTTTCTGACGCCAGGGCCGGCCGAGGTCATTGTCTTGGCTGGTGAGACCGGGGCTACAATAGTAAGGCTCGGCGGCGCCCTCGCTTCCGACGTGTATCCGGAGGAAGACCCCGTTGATGACACGCTTCGAGAGTTGCGACGCCAGACAAGGTAGCGTTACTAGGCATCATAGAAGTTCGTTCGCTGGCCTCAGTTGAGAACCTCACGATGGGTTGATAAGCGGGAGCTTTCATCGCAACTGAATTCACTAGAAACACTCCGTAAGGAGCAGGACGGTAAGTCCCAAAGCGAGATTCACTCTCATGGCCATCCTGACCCGAGATCAAGAATCGGAAACCCTCGTTATTGTCCATCCCGTGAGAAAGCGCTACGGAGAGATCCAGATGAAGAAGCTGAAGAGCTTCAAGGACCTCGCGGCCCTCGCCCGTCAGCTGAAGCCCGAACGCTGGCAAAAATTGGTGGAACGGCTTGAGCAGAAACACGCCGACCTGAAGGTCGACTGGGACGAGCTTCATCAGCAGGCCCGCTTGCTGGTGGCGGGGCCCCTGCGCGAGCCAACAGAGACCGACCTCCGCGCGCTGGAACTCCGCGGACACTTGGCCGAGGCCGCCGAGCTTCTCCAGAGCCTGCGATTCGCGAAGGACGGCTCGGCCTGGGAGGCGTTACGGTGCTGTGGTGATGAGCTTCGGGCTCTGGTGGGCACGGTGGCCACGGTAGTGGAAGGCCATCGTCACCCGGAGGAGGAGGGCTTTCGACTCTTCCATCATACCGTAAAATGGACCCAACTCCTTGCCGAGCCGGAAGCGTCATTCGGTCGAGTAGAGCGTGCTCGCGTCCTCTTTCGTCAGGGGCAGAAGAAGGCGGCTCGAGAGCTGCTTCAGGAGGCCCGTGAGCTGGACCCTTTTGATCCAGACATCGACAACTCGGAGGGGGTCTGCTCGAAGAGGTGGGTCGTCTCGACGAGGCGGAGAAGTTTTTCGTGAAGGCGGCTTCCCTGGCCCGTCATCAGCTTCCGATAGGTGATGAAGGTCCTTGGAGTTGGCTGATGCCTGAGGTGAGACCTGGTTCCGTACCTATGTCTATACGGTCGCGAGGTCTCTCGGAGCCAACTTGGTCGGTCGTCTAAACTTTAAAAGATTAGCTTCGGCCAACGGATCGCGGGAGCACAAGTGTCCCAAGGTATGTCGGCCGCCAGACCAATCAGCGTATTTTTTCCCAACTACACTCTTTGGAACTGCGGCCGCGGCGGGCGGTGGTCCGATCGCAGCGGTCGAACCTGCTTGCTGGGCCACCAGAGTACCCCGAGCGACCTGTATCTCCATCTTAGCCGGGTCATCTCTATCAACATTCATAGCGTAACCAGACGTGGCCTGGTAGCTTGCTCCCGCATCTTTCTTTAAGCCCGGCAACGCTTGCCACCAGTGATGACCAGCACCGCTTAGTACGACAACCCCGCCGTCTCCATAACGTCTTACAGCGTCTTTCACAATAAATTTTATCTCGTCGGAAATCCTGGTATCTATCTGACCATAGGAGGCATTATTGACTCGGTCGCTCAGCTCGGTTGCAGAGTGTCTAGCAGCCTCATAATGCTCACGAGTGGGCCCGTGGCGCAAATCGTAAAGAGGCGTCGAAGTCGAGAATGCCGAGAGAACTCCAGCCAAACTCTGAGGGAGAGAGACAGTAGACGACAGGTCTACCGGATCCGCCGGCGGTGAAGATGACTCAGGCTTGACTCGTCCAGGGGGGTGGGGCTGACGCTTCAGCTTGATGGGACACGGAGTATAGCGATTATGGACTCTGCTAAACATTTCTTCCTCCTGCCTCTTTGATACAGAGGTTGGTTAAGGTTTTAGCGGTTTGGGGACCCGGATGTAGCCAGCCGTGAGCGATGGCCCTGTCTGGCCCGCCATCGTCGAACGGGGTTGTTGCATTGGCTTGGATCTATACACAGAGCCTATCCTGGTCGGCTTACACAGACCTAGCACCCGCCCCCCGGGATAACAGGGCCTGCGCGTTCCTCCAAAGAAGTCCCGTTCCATAACTACGTGCCACCTTTGCAGCCAGGTCGGTCTGGCCTTGCAATCTCAGTGAGGCGCTATGGTTCCTATCCTAACCACAAGCCGAGGGTAGAACGCCCCCCAGTCACCGCTTACCCTGATAGTCGCCTCGTGTTCGCTGGGCGCGCCCCTGCGACTGCTCAAGCCAACATGGCCTGTGAAATGCCAGAAGGGAGAATTGCTCCGCTGGCCGCCGCAGCCATCGGAGTTGCGGTCGGCGCCGGGCCATGAGGGTCCTTTCGAAAATCCATTGGGGGCTGCCTGGGGTCGGCGCCCGATCGAACCTCCCGCCATCGAACAGAGGGGGATCAAAAAAAGCCCGAAACGACGGGCTTTGAAATGGCAGGGGTGACAGGACTCGAACCCGCGACCTACGGTTTTGGAGACCGGCGCTCTACCAACTGAGCTACACCCCTAGGCACCGCCACATTATAGGGGCCCGCAACGAATAGGTCAACAGCTTCCAAAACTTAACCAGGCAGACAGTGAAAAGGCTCCCTAACAACAAGCCACAAGAATGGATCGACCAGGGGCGATTGCAACAGGGGAAATCCCCCAAGAATGTTGAAAGAAGTTCCATCAGGCTAGTGACACGAGGCTCACCGGCCACCGCCAAGGATGTTCTCCGATGGCGCACAAGTACAATTCCCCCTGGAAGGAAGCTCTAGACCGATTCCTTCCATCCTTTCTGGAATTGCTCTTTCCAGAGATGTGGACTGACATCGACTGGTCGAACCAGCATCGATGTCTGAGCAAGGAACTCCCTCAGCTCCAACCCGACTCAAAAGCCGGCTCACGCACTGTCGACGCCCTCTATGAAGTCACCCGAAAAACGGACAGTCCGACCTGGTTCTCGTCCATGTCGAGGCCCAATCCCAGCACGACGTAGGATTCGAAAGGCGGATGTTTATCTACCACTACCGCCTCTTTGACAAATACGAGATGCCGATATGCAGCCTGGCAGTTCTGGGCGACGGCAGACCAGGCTGGCACCCAAGCATCTATCGTCACGAGACTTGGGGCTGTGAGTGCACGTTACGCTTTCCGACCTTTAAACTAGACAGGCTGCGACCGCAAATCAACGAGCTGGAGCGGTCTTCCAACCCGTTCGGTCCGGTGATAGCGGCTCATCTGCATAGTCAGGACCATCCGGCGGACTCGCGCTCCCGCGGCCAAATAAAAATCAGATTAATTCGACGACTTGCCGATAACGGATTTGACCGCAAGACCATCCAGGATCTGCTCCGCCTTATTGATTGGATCCTCCACCAATCCCAAGACCAGGAGGAACTCTTCCTCCAAAAACTAGAATTCCTGATGAAGGAGAAGAAAATGCCTTACCTTACCAGCTGGGAACGGAAATTCATGGAACGAGGCCTTAAAAAGGGTCTTGAGAGAGGCCTCCAGCAAGGCCGCGAGCTGGGCCTCGAACAGGGCCCGAGCTAGGCCTCGAAGCAGGAAAAAGAGAGGCGTTGAGGGAGGCCATCGCTCAGATTCTCTCGGCTAGGTTTGGGGAATTCCCCTCCTGGGTCGCGTCCGCTCTGGCCTCTGAAGAGGAGCCCACGAAACTGACCCAACTCTCAGTGCTGGCCGCTCAGGCGCAGACCCTCGAAGCTTTCGCCAAGTCGCTCCCCAAAAGACAATCCTAAGAACCCCCTCGTCTTGACCTTGCGTTCGTGGAAACCAAGCCGGAGAATGCAAGGTCCGCGGGCCTGCGAAACCAGCGGCTTGAACAAGAGAAGCGCGGCCCGACCAGTTGGATAGCCGGGTCACCAACTCCATATCGATCAGGTCCAGAGGATAGCACCTTCCTGGAATGCCATCTCTACCCCGACCCGGTCTCACCGGCCAGAGTCCTGACCTGAACCTGTGCGACTGGACCTTTAACGTTCCTGTGACGCAAGCGAGTTACTCTGGCTTCAGTGAGATGAGCATTGGTTGGACCACCCCCGGGTAACCCCCGGGGGTTTTTTATTTTCAAGAATTGTCAGCCCATTCTCTGGTCCGGGAACTGGCAGCCAGGGCCCTTGAACAAATAGAGATGAAAACGGGGCAGAGTTTACGTTCTCCTAAAAGACGAGGCCGAAATTGTTGGCTATTATCTGCCTGAGATGACTATCCAGACCCTGACCAAAAGACAGGCTGTTGACCGCCTGAAGGCTGAGGAAGTTCAACTTTTTCAACAAGGTAAGACCTACCAGTCAGAAGAGATGGCAGAGGACCGCAAGCTCCTGGAAAAAGGTCGCGGAGAAACCCTCTGGGACGTCTATCGGAACTCGGGTGACCGGCTGGAGACCTACCGCTCCCTGGCCGACACTCTGGCTCCCGAAACCGAATGGGATTCACCCGGACCCTTCCTTCGCTATACCTCGATGTTGGCCGCCGGAGCGGCCGGCAGCGGCCTGGCCGCCTACCTTAATGGCGCCGGAGCCTGGTCGATCGGAGCAGCCCTTGTCCCCTTCGTGGCTGGCTTCTTTTGTGGCGGAATCGTGGCGGCAGGCCAGGAGAACGGGGTCAACCTTGGACTTCAAGTGGGCTCGGTGATTAGCGGGACGGCAGTGACCGCCTTCGCCACTCAAAGCTGGGTCTGGTCGGGAGCAGCCCTGGCGGGAATCGGTGCCGTA
>CAYRFU010000292.1:0-9126 GCA_964423525.1 uncultured Burkholderiales bacterium
CACCACTCGCCGCACCTGACGAGCGAGTTCCAAAGCCTGAATGACCGGCTCAAGACCGGGCCGACCCAGAGTGACGTCAGCGGCGCCGCTGGCCAGGTCAGTGGCCCCCAGGACGGCCATTCCGAGGTGAGCCTTAGCCAGAGCTAGAGCGTCGTTGTGGCCGTCTCCGACGAAGGCCGTCGGGGATTGGAGCTGGGTTAGTCTGTCGGCCTTCTGGCCAGGTGAGCAAGCCGCCCCGAGCAAGCTCAAGCCGCAACGCTTGGCCACCCGTTGGGCCGGCTCAGGCCGGTCACCAGTCAGAAGGTGACAGGTCAGGCCGCTATGGGCGAGTTGCTTGACGATTTGACTAGCTTCCTGGCGAACCGGATCAGCGAAGCGAAAAGTCGCAACCCACTGCCCGTCACGACTGAGATGAACAGTGCCTGGTGGAAGGCCCTCGAGCTGAAGAAACTCAGCTCGACCGAGCTTGAGGTTCCTCCAGCTCTGGCCTAGCCCCGGCTCAAGCTGGGGAGGTGTCTCGGGCTCGGGAACTTCCCCCTGAGAGAGAAAATAGCGGTTCACCGGGTGACGGCCGCCCCAACTTACCTGAGCGGCCCAGGCCAAGACTTGCTCGAGCTCCCACCCCGGCGCCGTCACCACCTCTTCCAAATCAAGCTTCCCCTGCGTAAGGGTGCCTGTTTTGTCGAAAACGATCTGCTTGACCTCGGCGGCCCTCTCGAGAGCCTCCAGATCTTTGAACAGGACTCCCAGCTCGGCACCCCGACCGACACCGGCTGCCAGAGCGGCCGGGACGGCCACTCCAAAAGAACAGGGACAAGCCACCAAGAGAACGCTCATAAAGCGAAGCAGGCCGTTTTCAAGTCCCTGTCCCGTGCTAACGGCCCACAGGCCCGCGCCGCTGGCTAAGAGGAGGACTAGGGGCGCGAGCCAGCTGGCCAAACGATCGGCCAATCGGCGGTAGCCGCTATCAGAAGCCAGAACCCTTTCCATCGCCGCCAGAAGGGCATCCAGTTGACGCTCCCCGTAAGCCTGGGTCACCCGGATTGTTAAAGGGGACTCGAGGTTGCGACAGCCGGCCTCTATCTCCAGTCCGGGACCGACCCTAACGGGATCGGACTCACCCGAGAAAAGAGAACAGTCAAGAGTCGACCGACCTTCGATAACGACGCCATCGAGCAAGATTTCCTGGTCAGGATCGATTCGGATTAACTCTCCAGGCTGGACCGACTCGACCGGGCGCTGGCCACCATCCCAGTCGGTGACCAGACCGGTAGCGGCTCTTTCCAGTGTGAAAAAGACCTCCGCTCCTCGTTGCTGTAACTGCTCTTCTAGAAGACGGCCCACCAGCAGCATGGTCACCAGTCCGGCGGCGGTATCGAAATAAACCTGGCCTCCTCGGACCAGTTGGAAGAAAGACAGACCCAGAGCGGAAAGAGTGGCCAGGCTAACCAGACTGTTCATAGCTGGTCGGCCCTTTTTGACCTCGCTGTAGCAGGCCTCGCCGATCGGGTAGCCCCCCCCCAGGACGGCCGGAAGGGCCAACCAGGCCAGGACCCACTCAAAGCCAGCCGGAAAAGAAGCTGGCTCGAGATAGTGAGCCCAGCTGGCTGTCATCAACCACATCGTGAAGAATCCCGCCACGGCAGCGTGAACGGGCAAGTTCGAGGACCTTTTCAGCTGAGATTGAGCCTGAAAGCCCAACTTCTGGGCCGCCTCGGGGATCCGTTCCGGCGAGAAGGTGTGATCCACATAAGTCACCAGTCGCTCGGTTCCCAGCACTACTGCTCGCACCACCCCGGGAAGGCGTATCAGTTCCTTCTCCAGGCGCCGTGAGCAGGCCCGGCAGTGAAGGCCTTTCAGGCTAAAAACGGATCTAGTCAAAGTTGGTGCGGAGTTCTTGGCCACCGTTCCACGGCTCTTCTCTCTCCCCCAGCTCATTTTGCACTTGCTCGACCAACTCGGCCTCAACCGGTGGGGCGGAATTTCCCCAACTGGAGCGGATATAGGTCGCCAAAGCGGCGATCTCACTCTGACTGAGTCGACTTCCGAAAGCCGGCATCTGGCCTCGGTAGGTCTGCCCCTTCACCTCGATCTCACCGTTGATACCGAGCAGTAGAATGGCGGCCAGGCGCTCGGGCGAACCGACTACCCATTCCGACTCAACCAGGGGGGGGAATACCTGAGCAATTCCCAGGCCCGTGGCCTGGTGGCAGGCTGTGCAGTGAGTCTTGAAAAGGCTCTCACCATCGACGGCGGCTACCTGAGGGGAAACGGGCGAACGCCAGTCTCCCCCGCCCACGGCCAGATTGTTGGTGTTGTTCAGGGTGTAGTAGACGGCGAACACCGTTAGCACAAGAACCAGAGCCAGGAGGGGCCAGGGCAAAGGTCGGTCGGCTTCGGTCGGTTCCGGCAACTCGCGATGAATGGCGCTACTCATCTTGGACCTCCTCAGGCAGCTGATCGCTTTTGTAGGTGTGGTCTAGTGCCAGCAGGTAGGCCGTCAAAGCCAGGGCTTCCGGTCTGGCCACCACCACTTGACCCGCCGGCGCGTAATCTGGCGGAAGGTCCACCACGACATCGTTCGGCTCGGGCTCGGTCTTCAGTTCAAAGAGGAACGGGTAGGACGGCATAATGCTATCGGGCATCACGGATCGAGGCTGATAGAGGTGGGTCAGATGCCAGCCCTGACTCGGTTGGCGGGCACCAATATTAAAAAGGTCTGGACCGGTTCGCATGGTGCCCAGCTGGTGCGGATAGTCGTAGGCATAGTCCCCTGGAGTCGAGGGTCTCCCCCAACCGCGGGCCTGGTCGGCGGGACTCTGAGCTGGATCTCGTGGCTGCTGACTGTGGCAGTAGACGCAGCCGAGACTCACATACTGCTCTCGCCCTTTGGCCTCCAGTTCGGTATAGGGGTCGAGCTGGCTTTCGGGTTCCAGGCTGGAGAGCTGAGCATAGGGGAGCCCGATCAGCATGACAGTGGCGAAAAGGAGCACGGCCACAGCTCCGAAGATAAAGCGGATAGAGGCCTTCATTTCTTACCACCTCCGAGGTAGGCTGGTTCTTCTCGATGGGGCCCACGGCGATAGATCATCAAAGCCAGGTGAGAGGCAAAGAGGAGATGACCCAAAGTCATCAGGCTCCCTCCGATGGTCCGGGCCCAGAAATAGGGATACATCACTCGGACCGATTCCAGGAAGGGGAGGCTGCCGTCGAGCAGAGCTCGGCCCTGGAGCAACCCACCCCAGCTCAAGAAAAGAAAGTAGATGGCGAAGCCGACGAAAATACTCCAAAAGTGAGCCGAAATCAGACTCGGGTAGGGCCACTCCCAGCCTGTCAAGCGCGGCATCATAAAATAGATAGACCCGAACAGAATGAGAGAGACGAAGCCGTAGACTCCCATGTGAGCGTGGGCCACGGTATAGTGAGTGAAGTGAGTCAGCGTGTTGAAGCTTCGCACCGATTGGAAACAGCCCTGAGCCGACACGAAGGTATAGGCTACTGCTCCCAACACCACAAAACGGAGAGTGGGTGAGTAGATCATCTTGCGAAAATGACCGACTACGGTGAAGTGGTGGTTGATGGCCACGGCGATCACCGGAATCACCATGCTGACACTGGCCACCATCGACAGTGTCACCAGCCAGGCCGGAACCGGACCCCCGATCAGGTGGTGGATGCCGGCTTGACTGTAGAACAGGGCCAAACTCCAGAAACCGAGGAAAGAAAGTCGGTAGCTGAAAATCGGTTGGCCGGTCACTTTAGGAATAAAATAGTAGGCCGCCGCCAGCCCGAAAGGGGTAGCCCAGAGTCCCAAGACGTTATGGGCATACCACCAGTTGGCGGCTGCATGCTCGACTCCGAAATGAAGACCGGGAAGGTTGCCCACCAGAAACAGGATCGGAAACCAAACGAAAGCCGCTCCGATATACCAGGTGGACACGTAGATATGGGAAACCTGACGGTGTTTGAGGGTCATCAGAATCGGAATCCCGATGAGGGCACCAGCGATGACGAAAAGGATGTCAACCGGCCAGGGGAACTCTAGCCATTCCAAGCCGTCGGTGTAGCCCTCTGCCAGGCAGGCCAGACCCAGAACGATGCCCAGATTCCATAGGTGAGTGCCGAACAAGGCAAAGCGATTGCCCCTCAGTTCCGTTCGCAGCAGGCGTGGCAAAAGCCAAAGCGACACACCCATCCCAGCCATCGACAGCCAACCGTAAATAACCGCATTCAAATGCATGGGCCGAACCCTGCCGAAGGTTAGCTGGGGGGTGGCGGCCAGCCAATCAGGCAGATTGAACTTCAGGGAGGCGATGAGGCCGAAGAACGAGCCGATCACCAGCCACAGGGCGGCTGAGCCGATCAGCCAGAGGACCGGGTCTCGCGATGAAGTGTCCGCCCTGGTTCTCAGGGCCACATAGTTGTGGTCAAGCGGGTCGTGCTGGGGCGACAGCCTTCTTCCATCGAAAGCAGCAGGGTCTTCGGTCTGACCGACTTCCCCTGCTTCGAAAATCGCTTCAGCGGAGTCGGCGCCCCCCGAAAACTGCCCGGTCTGGAGGGCCCAGATCAGAGCGACCAGGCCGCCGAATGAGACAAGCAACCAGGTGGCGGTCAGGAACAGAGCCAGACTGGAAGACAAAGTAACCTCCAAAGTCCCCGCCAAATGCAGTGCCTGCATGGCGGTCTAACCCCCCACGGTCGTCTGAGTTTCTCTGCCAACAGAAAGGGCGAAGCTCAACAGAATTAAGATTGATCAAACATTACAATATATAGATATGTCTATCTTGTCAAGCCTGGACTCCGTCAAAGAATGCTCCTGGCTTTTCGGTTTTCCTGTGACACCTATAACGGCCTACTGTTCGATCGTATGACCGGAAAGGTTTCCGAGGAACTCCTCCCAGGTCATTCGGAAGGTGCCAGCATCGCCATCAGGCAGCTCGGTCGCTCGGCCCTGTTGAAACAGTTCTGGGGGGGAGTAGCGCTCACGACTAGTGTCGTGGTTTAGAGCTTCTCGTACTGGAGACTTCGAGCCATCCTGGTTGCCGGTCTCTCCGGTGCCCCAGGGGTTGCGTAAGTACACGTAGTCTTGGTCCGAACCCACCAGAGCCAGGGTGTGGCTACTATGCTCCCTGTCCGGGTCGAGGTTCCAGCGCATTGTCACTAGAGCCTGGCGGTCCTGACTGGTGGCTTCCCGTATGGTTTTTGTAACCTCGTCTACGCCACCCATATTCCAGGCCCGAACCGTCTGATAGTCGCCCTGGAGCACCCCCGTGGCGGCTTTGCCGATCCGTTCTGAGGAAAGGCCTCGAAGCGTCCTGCCTTCAAAGTCCTGGGCCGGCGTTCCGTCGGCCTGATAATGGGCATCGTCTTCGTTACGGTAGTCCTGGTCACCGTTGGCATACTCGATCAAGCTGGCCTGGTAAACCCGGCTGATACTCGTTCGACCGCTGTCGTCCTCAGCCACCAGGTTGTCATCTCGACTCAGGGTTTCTCCGTTAGAGAGGGTCACCGAGCCCGTTTCACCGGTGAGTCCGGCAACGATGCGGGCATAGTCAGCGGGTTCGTTCTTAGCCTGAAGATACTCGATGCTGGCTACGGTGCAGGTGCTCCGATTCTTCTGGTTCACCAGGCCGGGATCAGAGGTCTGCCGGACTGTCTCAAGCAAGACCTGCTCTCGGTCGAAGCTAACCCCGTTCTCCTCCGCCCTGGGCTGGGTGCGGATAGTGTCCAGGTTCTGGAGCAAGCTGTTCCCGTCCTGATCGGTCTCGAGCAGGCGGCCATCTCGAAGCATCTCGTTGAGACCACTGCGGGCCTTGGCCATCTGATCGATTCGGGCTTTCTGGTCCATCTCAGCTTTGGTGGGAGCACTAAAGGGCTCGCCCGGAGCAGGTGGAGGAGTCCTTATCCTCTCCCCATCAGGAACAAGACTTTGATGGAGTTCTCGGAACAGTCGCTGGTCCTGAGGACTCAAAGACTGGTAGGCGCTACCCAACTCCTGATTGGTGAGCACCTCCGATTCGAATAGAGCCGTTTCTGCCTGATGGCTAGTGAGGCTAGCCTGGAGCAGGCTACCACTCTCAGTTCCCATAGCCCCGCGGTCGAACTGATAGCCCTCGGGTCTTTGAAGCTCCACCGACCCCAACTGGGAGGCCCCTTCAGGCGAAGCTAGACCCGACACCACTCTGGCCAACTCAGCGGGCCGTTGCTGGGCCAGGTGGACTTGAAGCTCTTCTGCTGCCACGGTGCCCATTTGCTGATAATGACTCGACATGGGGTTCACGCTATCGATGACCGTGTCCCGGAAGAGACGCTCCCGGTCGATCCCTTCGGCCAACGGTTGCTCCCTTAACCGAGTCAGATTCCCAAGTAGGGTCTGACCTTGACTATCTACGGAGGTCATCTGGCCGTCGCCTAGCAGGCTATAGAGACCTCTCCGCGCTGCTTTGGCTGCCAGAGCGTCGAGACCACCGTCCGTTCCCTCGGGGTCACAGCCCCCCAGCTGACTGGTGGCAAGCTCTCGAAATTGAGTCTGTTGCTCGGGTGAGAGGGTCTCGAATTCCCGGCGAGCTGCCTCGAACTGATCCATCTCGTAATCGACGATGGCGTTGGGCTCGCTGGGGCTGGCTCCTCGGGCGGCCGCGGCCACCCCAGCTTGTGTTTGCAGAAAAATCTGGTCAGGGCCCCTGGCTGGGGCCGGATTCTCGTCGCGTAGGTTCGCCAGGAGGGTGGTGGTCTGGGTCACCCCGTCGGCAACTCCGTGAGCACTCGTCTCAGCCGTGTGAGCAGGGGCTGATGGCGAATGTTCGTGAGGTTGGATGACACAGGAGTGCCGGCCGACGAAACCGATCATATCCTCATGTTACCAATTTCTTTCGCTCTGTCTAGGGCGCAGTCCAAATCTCTTCTGCACAGGACCCCTGGCGGTTTCGTGGTAGTGAATAGCATTGCAACCTGACGCTTTTCGAAGACTCGTGGAACAACGTGAGCGAGGTCTCGACCGGCGGACCCATCTCTCGCTGCTCTATCCAGTGCTCGCAGGCGTCGAGCGCTACCTGGATTTCAGCGGCGACTGGGAATCTCTGGTGACGGCCCTGGAAGAGGTTCACGCTGAGTTAGTGACGGTGTTGCAGGCACTGGAACAGCTGGGGCAGGGGCTAGATCTGGCTGAGCTTGGTGAAGAGATCCTCGACCACTTAGAGAGTTTGCCTCTTGAGGAGCCCGGTGAGGAGAGTGAACTCCGCCTTTTTTTTTCCTCTCTAGAGAGCTTGGAAGAGCGGTGGATAGAACACGACCTGGGCAAGCTCCAAGCCTATTTGCAGTCTGCCCGCGAGCGCGACCAGCTACTGGCTCGCCTCCAAGAGCCAGGGAGAGAAAAAGAAGAAGAGGGTCGGTATCAGACGGTGCTCGGGTGGTGGCAGGCGGTGGCCGAGCAGAGGCTTGAATCTGCCATAGCCTTCCAGCGGTGTCAGACCCTGTTGGAAGAGATGAAGGCAGGTTTGAGGGCCTATGAAACCACTCCTTTAAGCCCCGAGGAATGGACCGCCGAGGTGGCTCTGAGCGATGAGCTCCTCCAGGAAGCTTTCCAGCTCTGGCTCCAGGGACTGACTAGCCTGGCCCAGAGCTGCCTCGCAGTGGATGGAGAGCAAGCTTCAGAGGCCCTGACCTTGATTCGTCAGGGGAACCGGTGCTTTCTGCTGGCGGAGCAGCTCTCACAGGTTCCTTAGGCGGGCTCCTGCTCGGTGGGGCTCGATGTGGTGGCCGTCCCTGCAGCAGCTTTGATGGGGGGAGCCGTGGTGGCGGGTCTGGTGACCAGTGGCCCGGCTTTGGGCTCGGTCGCGTTAGCGGGAGCCACCGGCCTCGTGCTAGAGGCTTGGAGCAATCTGGAGCACAAGTGGGACCACCCCGATAACCCAAGCCCCTACGCTGGCTGGAGCGATTCCACCCGACCGAACGGTTTCGAAGAGCCACAGGGCAGTTCTCGTAGTCTTCTTCAGAGAGCTGGCGATACCACCATTTCGCAGCTCTTGAGCCCGCTCGTCTAAACTGAGGTGTGTTAAGTTGAGTTTCTGGGTCGGCGAGATGTTTGCGATCGGCGCGTAGGAAGCGGCCTGCCCGCCTTTCGTTGCTTTTCCTTCGGGTGGGTCGAAATTAGGCGTCGCGAAGGTTGGCGCTGTGTCGGTCGAGGAGCTCCCGCTCGTCAAGCGTCAAGCTGGCCATACCATCCCGGCTGATCTTGTCGAGAATGGCGTCGATGCGAGACTCCGGGATAGACGGGGTTCGAGGGGCGTGGGCCGGCCGCCCGCCGTCGATGGTGCGAAACTTCTTCTTTTTCTGTTGGCGACGGAAGTCTGCTACCTTCTTAGCTGGAGAGAACTGAAGGTGTTGAGGATTGGCGACGTAGGCCCAACCAAGTAAGGCCGGCGCGACCGCAAAGCAGCCCAGGGGAAAGGGAGAGCCAAAGAAGAGCAAAAGCAGGGAGAGGTAACCCAGGATCCGTGCCTCGATCGGAATCACGAACATGAAGAGCACCGTGGCCCGCGGATTCATCATGGCCCACATCACGAACAGACAGCCGAGAGCTTGCCAGTAGCCGATGGCCAAGAACCCCTGATTGTAGAGGACGTAGTTGCCCAAACTCATCGAAAGATTGGAGAGGGCACCCCAGAAAAGAAGGACTGCAGCGAATCGGTTGGAGCCCCAGGTGGTCTCGAGCGAACCGCCTACCCAAAACCACATATAGCTGCCGACCAAAAGCGACAGGATCGAACTCTGAAAGACGGCCAGATGAGTCACGACGGTCCAGGGGCGAGCCAGAAGGTTGTCAGAAACCAACCAGCTCAGCCACTGGCCGCCTTGAAAGAAGCTCAGGAGAAAGGTCAGGATGCTGATCCCTATGAGGGCGGACGTGACCGGTGCCGTTTCGGTGAAACGCCGGATTTTCCAGGAAAAATCATCCATAGGCAGACCCATTCTGAGCCGAGACGAGAGGTTCCTACCCGGCGAAGTAGTAGCCGATGCCTCCACCGACTCCGATCATGGCGGCGCTGACCAGACCCGTTTCAAGGCCACCGGTGAGAAGGCCCAGGGCAACCTGGAAGGCCGCTTTGCCGGCCGCTTCTCCGCGGG
>CAYRFU010000293.1:0-8058 GCA_964423525.1 uncultured Burkholderiales bacterium
GCGCGCGGTGGGGCCGGACGGATCGGTGGTGCACACCGACGGCTCCGCCGACAAGACCCAGGCCGCCGAGGGCCACACTGGCTGTGGCACCGGCCAGCCCTCCGACCACTCCGCCGGCCAAGCCTGCGGCCACTCCCCCGGCAGCCCCGAGGGCGCCTCCCAGGCCAGCCAAGGGGAGGCCTTTCCGGAAGAGCTTGGTGAGCTGGCCTTGTTCGCTGTCGGCGTCCTGGCCGAGGGTGGTCAGGTCCGCCGGTCCCGAACTCGGCTCAGGAGCCGTTGCGAAGGCTCTTGTCTGACTTGAGTTCGGTCGGTCGAGTCTACTTACTATCATGCTAGGACTGAAACAGAAAAACCATGGAGAAATGTAA
The DNA here is from genome assembly GCA_964423525.1 of uncultured Burkholderiales bacterium. Taxonomy (GTDB): domain Bacteria; phylum Vulcanimicrobiota; class Xenobia; order Xenobiales; family JADMJV01; genus CAYRFU01. The sequence goes on from CAYRFU010000293.1 coordinate 369, forward strand.
AAACCAGGTTACCAGTTAGGCGGCGAAAAATCCCTGCAGGAAAGCCCAAAACCGATCCCACCAGGAGTCCTTTCTCTGCGCCTCTAGAGCCGCCTCTTCTTGCTCGACAAGCCTCTCGAGTATGGATTGGGGGACCCGCATGAAATGACCACAGAACAAACATTGATGCTGAGCTCCTCCAGCAAGAGCTTCGAGGTCGAGGTCTGTGACCTGTTGGCGGCACTGGGGGCAAGCGGGGGCTACAGCCAGGTTGACTCTCGCAAATTCAGCCATGGGGTGCCCTTCGGGCCGGCTACCAGGAAATCCACCCTATCCGAACGGATACCCTTTCCGAATCTTGATGCCTTCGTCAGAGACAGGAGCTATGATGATGGGGAGATTTGAAACGTCACGGGGGGATGTGTGACAGACCCCAGCGATGGGGCCTGAGTAGTGCGGCCTTGACGTGGGTCGGATGGAGATGTGGGCTAGGCTCACTGGGTTTCGCGGAAAAACGACTTCCAGATTCAGGGAAGTCCCTCAAGTGTCGGGCCCGGCCATATGGGTGAAAAGAAGGCCGGGCTCCTTTCTTTTCAGACCTCATTCAGGCTGATAGGCTACTCTGAGACTCGCCGGGAGGTTTTCATGGCCATCATCGCGATCAACCGAGAGATTTCTAGCCGTCTCGTCTCCACTCGTCGCGGCATCGAACTTGCCGATGGACAGGGAGTTTTGGTTCAACGCCAGGATGACCAATGGCAGCCAGTCACCCACCTGCAACAGGAAATGGACCGCTTCCAAGTCGAGTCCTTCGGGGTCTGGCGCGACCGAGGGTGGGTCGGGCTTCTACCCGGCGACGGAAAGATCCAACCGGGAGAGGTCATGCCTCTCGAAGTCTCCCGTTGTGAGCATTACGAACGGGGCCTTCCCTTCTGGAAGTTCGAACGACTTTACACGACTGGTGCCGAGATCTTGAAGGGGCCAACCGGCTTCGTTCTTCGCCATTGCTTGATCGGGACACCCGCCGCTTCGCCAGGGTTTCAGGCGACCGGCTTGACCCAATTCGCCGACGTCGTTCATCAACAGGATTCCGGTTGGCAGGTCCTGCCTTCCCGATAAGCTCCTCGCGGGAATCCTGGTCGGACATATCGCTCCGGCCTCGAGCGACTGGCAACTCCCTGGTAAAGCCAGCGACGTAGGGGGGGTCGACGTCGAAGGTAACATTTATCGCTACCTTAACAGCTGACCGGTAGAGCGAAGGTCCCTATTGTTAGCCAGTCTTGCTCTTGCTCGAGCCGAATATCGGTCTCAGGCTGTTGAGAAGAAGAAATCCTGTCTAGACCAAAGTCGACCCTTCGAAGAGTGTGCTGGTCGTCGGCCACCACACAACCTCGCTCCCCTACTGGTTCCAACGACAAGAACCTAGCACCCGTATCGTGGAGAAAAATGGGCGTCCCTTTTGAATCGAGTTGATAGACTTTCCCGCCGCCCGTCACCAACCAGGTCCCATCTCGAAGCGGTCGTGGTCGGGTGTAGCCGCCGGCCTACACCGAGGTAGACCAATCCGAGCCTTCACCGTTCCGTCGGAACCCTTTCACCTGGCCGCCTTCAGCCGAGCTGACCAGGACCCCATCGTGATAAGCCAGAGCGGGACGAGCGGAGACCTTTCGGGACCAACCAGTGGGCTGCCCCCGAGCATCAAGCTCCACGACCTGCCCGAAGTTAAAGCCGACGTAGACCTGTCCTTCGTCTCCCGCAGCCACAGAGCTGATATTGAACCGTTGCTTAGATTCCCAGGCAAGCTCTCCTTTGGTAATATCGAAAGCCACCAGGTCGGTCGAGCAGCCCATCAGAAGAAGCCCCTGTTGGTCAGCGGTGACGGAGGTTGTGACGGTCGAGCGGGGTGTCCAGCGCCAAAGCACCTCTTCTGCCTCGGGGTCCACAACGATGAAACTGTCGACCTGATCCCGGGCTACCACCAACCCCTTTGGAGAGCCGACGACCTCTCGCAATCCATACTGTGTCAGGGTGGGAGGATTCTTCCAAGTCGGGCAGCCGTTGCTAGGGTCGAAGAAGAGCACCTTATCGCGAGTATCTACGGCGACCTTGTCCCCATTCGAAAGGGGGCCAGCCGTAAGATAGCCCGGCTGCTCGGTCCATTCCTGCTCACCATTATCCAGGTCGTAACTACAAAATGCTCCCTCAGAAGACAGTGTCACCACCTGGTGGTCCGCCACTACGGGAGGGCGGTGATCAATTTGGATCGAGACAGACACGACCACTCTTTCCACCTGAGCAAGACATGTCATTTAACGTTCCTGTGACGGAAGCGAGTTAGTCTAGCTGCAGTGAGATGAGCATTGGTTGGACCACCCCCGGGTAACCCCCGGGGGTTTTTATTTTCCCCATAGGACGGCCAGCCAGGCCACAATTTGGCCCCCTCAAATTCCCTTTGGGCCCTTTCACGGCCGGAAACCGAGAGGCAAGCCCCACTTGGCTTATGCTTTGAAGCGATCGAAACGGAGGAAGCGGAGTTGCAGGATCACCTGAAAGACCTGGTGGAGCGTTTCAAGCTCGAAAAAGACCTGGGGAAAGAGAAGCAGCCTCTCCAGGAAATCGGAAAGTCGCTGGTAGAGAACCAGATCGACGACTCTCTCCGATACCTAAAGTCCAAGAGTGCCAGGGCTAACGAGAGGAACGAAGGGGACGAGAAAAACAGCTGCACGGAAGTCGAGGGAAAGCTGATCCTTTCTCTGGAGGAACCCGGTCGAATTCTTTACGCCGAACGGCTAGCCGGCGCCACCGATTTTCTTAAAGCGCGTTGGAGTGGAAAGGTCATCCGGGGGATGGTCTACCATATCGATTATCGGGAGCCTCAAAACAGCTATGTTCAGCACATCGACCTCTCCGGCTCCTGAAGCCGAGGATTCGCGCCTCTCGCGTGCTCATTCAACCCCAGGGGTTGTGAGTCGCGTCCAGAAGAGCGCGGCGTGAATCTTCAAGAGTCTTTACAAGAGTATTTCGGGTTTTCGGACTTTCGGCCGGGCCAAGAGTCTGTCATGAGAACCCTCCTAGAAGGGCAGAGCGCGGCTGCTGTCTTTCCCACAGGTGGCGGCAAGTCGCTCTGCTACCAACTACCGGCTCTCCTTTTGCCCGGGGTCACTCTGGTGGTGAGCCCTCTGATCGCCCTGATGAAAGACCAGATCGACGCTCTTTCGGCACGCGGCATAGCTGCCGCCCGGCTCGATTCCAGTCTCGACTGGGAAGACTATCAGCGCAACTTGGCTGGGGCCCGCCAGGGCTCTTTGAAGCTCCTCTACGTCTCGCCCGAGCGATTTAACAACGAACGATTTCGCCACTCCTTGGCAAGCCTGAACCTCAGCCTTTTCGCTGTCGACGAAGCCCACTGTGTATCCGAATGGGGACACAACTTTCGGCCCGACTACCTTAAGCTAGCGGGTTACGCCAAACACTTTGGAGCCGAGCGGATACTCGCTCTAACAGCCACGGCCACCCCCAGGGTTCTCCACGACATCTGTGACACGTTCGAAATCGCGCCGGAGCGAGCCGTGAGAACGGCCTTCTATCGACCCAACTTGATCCTTTTGACCGGCCCAGTCCGGTCCCGCGACGAGAAGCTTGAGAGGTTGGTGGAGAACCTCCAGCAGCGACCGTCGGGGGCAACCATTATCTATGTGACTCTCCAGAAGACCGCCCTGTGGTTAGCCGAGGAACTTGCCCACCGAGGCTTGGAGGCCAAGCCTTACCACGCCGGCCTCGACCACGAGGTGCGTCGCCAGACCCAGGAGTCGTTTCTGGCCGACCAGACCCAGATTGTGGTGGCCACCATCGCCTTCGGGATGGGTATCGATAAACCAGACATCCGATTCGTTTATCACTTCGACCCTCCCAAGAGTCTCGAGAACTACGCCCAAGAAATCGGACGAGCCGGACGCGACGGTGAGCCCTCAACCTGTCAGGCCTTCCTCTACCCCCCGGACCTGATTCCCCTCGAAAATTTCGTCTACGGCGACACGCCCACCCGTTCGGCCATCGCCGGGCTGGTGACCGACCTGTTCGGGCAAAAAGACGAGTTCGTCCTCAATCTCAACGAGCTTTCCAAGCACCACGACCTCAGGCCCCTGGTCCTTCGGACCATCCTCACGTACTTGGAACTGGATGGATGGCTCGAAGCTCGCACCCCGATCTACGGGAGTTATAAATTCAAGCCGATTTTGAGTTCTCGAGAGATCCTGGCCAAATTCGAGGGGGAGCGCCGCCAGTTCCTGATCGGTCTGTTCAAGCAAGCCGTCAAAAAGCGGGTCTGGTGTGAGATCGATCTGGATCAGACCAGCCAGGCCCTCGGTTGCCCTCGAGAGCGGGTCGTCAAAGCCCTGGACTATCAATCTCAGCAGGGTTGGTTGGAGCTCAAAGCAGCAGGCCTTCGTCACCGCTATCGGGTGGCCGACCGTCCAGCCGACCTGATCTCTGTCACTGACAGCCTTCATCAGAAGGCTCTGCAGAGAGAGAGGGCCGAACTGATGCGGCTCCGTCAGGCGGTCGAGCTGATCACCGAGCCGGGCTGCCGCAGCGAGCGCTTAAGCGCCCATTTTGGAGAGACTGTGGAGCCTCCCTGTGGCCACTGCAGTTGGTGCTTGGGCCAGCATCAGAAGAGCGATGGCTCGGACTCGGTTCAACCCCTCTTGGAGCTACCGAGCCTCCCTTCCGAACTCCGTCACCCCAGAGCCGTCGCGCGATTCCTGTGCGGCGTCGGCTCACCCCATCTGACTCGCAACCAGCTCCACCGTCATCCCGAGTTCGGCAGCCTGGCCGAGGTCTCGTTTGGACAAGTTTTGGAACTGGCAGAAAAGGCTTTGGCCAAAGGTCACCATGCTTGAGATCGTCTGGATTCGCCATGGCGAAACCGTCTGGAACGCCGACCATCGCTGGCAGGGCCACAGCGATGTGAAGTTGAGTTCGCGAGGCCAGCAACAGGCTCGCTTGCTGGCCCCAAGATTAGCCAGAGAGCGTTTTGACACCGTCTTTTGCTCGGACCTTTCCAGGGCCGTCGACACAGCCACGCTGGCTCTACCGGGAAGCTCCTTGAGTATCGAACCCCGTCTGAGAGAGATCCACTTCGGAGAGTTCGAGGGTAAAAACTTTCACGAGCTGAGCGAACCCCAAAAAGAACGCTTCCGTCACTGGAGAGACGACCCGGCCGAGGCCTGCTTTCGGGAGGGTGAATCGGTCCCTCAACTGATCGAGCGAGTTGAGAGTTGGCGCCGAGAACTCCCCGCCCACGGGCGATTCGCAGTCTTTAGCCACAGCGCCGTTATCCGCTGCATCGTGTGGGAGGTGATCGGTTATCCGACCCGGGGCCGTTGGACGCTCGAGATCGATTTCACCGGAATCAGCGAGATTCATTACGGCCCAGAAAGGACCCAAATCCTCACGCTCAACAGCAGAGAACATTTGTTCTCAGGGAACTCGAGCCCGGCTTGCGAAGGGGCGGCCCATCAACGAGCGTGACTCAAGAAATGGGAACACACATGCGTATAGCGATTTTCGGTGGTGATGGCTTTATCGGTTGGCCCACCACGTTGCACCTATCCAGCCTTGGCCACGACACCATCATCGTCGACAACCTGAGCCGTCGCTGGATCGATACCGAGTTGGGGGTTCAATCTTTGACTCCTATGGATTCTATCCAGGAAAGGCGACGCGTCTGGAAGGAGATGACGGGCCGAGAGATCGAGTTCGAGCTCCTGAACGTAGCCAAAGAATACGAACGTCTCAAGCAGTGGATGGTCAAGTGCAAGCCTGACGCCATCATTCATCTGGCCCAACAACGAGCGGCTCCTTACTCGATGAAAACGGACCGCCACAAGACCTACACCGTCGACAATAACGTCAACGCCACCCACAACCTTCTCAACGCCATCGTCGAACTGAATCAGGACATCCACCTGGTCCATATGGGCACGATGGGGGTCTACGGTTACTCCAGCGTCGGGGCTGCTATTCCCGAAGGCTACCTCCCCGTGGATATCACCCTCGAGGACGGCTCCAAAGCCCAACAGGATATCCTCTACCCCGCCAACCCTGGTAGCATTTACCATATGACCAAATGCCTCGACCAACTGCTGTTCCAGTTCTACGCCAAGAACGACGGAGTTCGAATCACAGACCTCCACCAGGGGATCGTGTGGGGCACCCATACTGACCAGACCCGCCGCCACGAACAGCTGATCAACCGCTTTGACTACGATGGGGATTACGGTACGGTGCTCAATCGTTTCTTGATTCAGGCCGCCGTCGGATTCCCTCTGACAGTTCACGGCACAGGAGGCCAGACTCGAGCCTTCATTCACATCCAGGATTCCGTGCGCTGCATCGAAATCGCCCTCTCCAACCCTCCCGAGAGAGGAGAGCCGACCAAGATCTTCAACCAGATGACCGAGACCCACCGGGTCCGGGATCTAGCAGCGCTGATCTCAGAACTGTTTGGAGCTGAGATCGCCCACCTTCCCAACCCCCGTCAAGAGGCTCCCGAGAACGACCTGGTGGTCAAGAACGAACAGTTTCTGGGTCTGGGCCTCAATCCGACCACCCTTCGCGACGGACTGCTCGAAGAACTGGTCGAAGTCGCTCGCAAGTATGCCTATCGCATCGACCGCTCCCGCATCCCTTCGACCTCGGCCTGGAACAGGGAGCGTGCTCAGCACATTCTCACCAGCCCAGAGTTCGCCGAGCGGGTGCTCGAAGGGCTGCCGGGCTAGCCATGTTCGCGTTCGCGACGCTGGTCACGAACGCCGACTACGCCCTGGGCGCGCTTGCTCTGGCCCGTTCTTTAAAGGCCGTCCGGGCGAGCGCGCCTCTCATCGTGATGGCCACGGCGGACGTAGAGGGACTGGAGAAGCTAGCCCAGGAGGGGGCTCTGATTCGTCCCGTCGACCAACTCGAAGTGTCGCAGGCCTTTCGAGAACGCCATAGTCGCCGTTCTATCCATACCAACTCCCCTTTCACCAAAGGCAAGAAACCAGGTTTCCACTCCCCTCTCGACAACTTCTGCAAGCTCCGACTGTGGCAATTTCTGGATTATCAGCGGATCGTTTTTTTGGACGCCGATACCCTGGTGGTCAAAAATATCGACCAACTGGCTCACTATCCGGAGTTCGCGGCTGCTCCCAATCTGTACGAGACGTTAGCGGACTTCCATCGCCTCAACTCCGGCGTGTTCGTAGCCTGCCCCTCGACCGCCACCTTCGACCGGATGCTCGAAACCCTGGACGCGCCGGGGGCCTACTGGCGGCGCACCGACCAGACGTTCCTTCAGACCTTTTTCCCCAACTGGCACGGACTCCCCTACACCTTCAACGTGCTCCAGTATGTGTATTTCAACTTGCCCGAACTGTGGCACTGGCCCAGCATCAACGTCGTTCATTATCAATACGAAAAGCCGTGGCAGTCGGGTCACCCCAAAGCCGATCGATTGGCCCCCCTCATCGCTCTCTGGCATCGCGTCCTCGAAGGCGGCGGCATCCCTGAAGAGCTGCCGACGTGAAAGTGGCGGTCACCGGAGCCACCGGAATCGTGGGGAGGTTCGTGGTCGATTTCCTGGGTGAACGGGGTTACCAGGTGGTAGCGCTCGCTCGCGAGACGAGCTGCCGGGACGGTTTTCAAACTTCTCCTCACTGGGTGGAGGGAGACC
>CAYRFU010000293.1:8068-9115 GCA_964423525.1 uncultured Burkholderiales bacterium
CCGCCGTTCTCAACAGCCTGGTCGACGGAAGCGAAGCTGTGGTCCACTGCGCCTTCTCCCACCTGCCAGGACGGTATCGAGGGGGTGAGGGCGACGATGTCGTCGCGTTCTGGGAGACGAACCTGGGCGGAACCGTACGTCTCTTGGAGGCCGCCCGACAGGCTGGGGTCACTCGGGCCGTATGCCTTTCCAGTCGGGCCGTCTTCGGTGCAAAGCCTCTCTCAGACCAACCCCTCACTGACGACCAACCGACCTCCCCCGACACTCATTACGGCGCCCTCAAAGTGGCCACCGAGGCTCTGGCTAAAAGCTATGGCCCGGGCTTTAGCGTGACCTGCCTGCGGCCCACCGGGGTTTACGGCCTCACCTACCCCGTCTGGCACTCGAAATGGTGGAATCTGGTCGAAGGGCTCTTCAGCCGACACCCCTTTTCCGAGAGAGTGGCCACGGAGGTTCACGGTCTCGATGTGGCCCGAGCCGTTCATCTCCTCTTAACCAGTCGCCCCGACCAGGTGGCTGGCAAGACTTTCAACTGTTCCGACCTGGTCGTGAGCCACGAAGAGGTGGTTGCGCGCCTGCGCCGGGCAAGAGGAGAGAAGGTAACCCTACCCCCGTCCCCAGGGCTTGTTTCCAATCAGATGGGCTGCCCGGGACTGAACGCACTCGGTTGGCAACCCGGCGGCGAAACGTTGCTGGAAGAGACCTTAAGCCAGCTTCTCAGGACCTATCAGGAAGGCTGAACCGGGACCCAGGCGCCACCAACCTGGACTCCCTCCACGTCAATTTCGAAAGCCTTCTCCGGACTATCTGGTTGGGACAGCCTCACGATCTCGAAGACCGCTTCGGCGCGGCCTGCTTTGAGCGCTTTCTCGACAGCTTCGCGAGTGTTCTCATCCAAGTCCGGGCTCAACAGTTCCAGGGTCGCTCGGGCCACTGTCTCGCGATCCTGGCCATTCTGGATCGACTCCAGGGCCTTGGAGGCCAAATCCATAGGGTGTAACTCTCAGTTCTGTCAAGCCGCATCAGCCAGAGCACAGATCAGCTCGA
>CAYRFU010000294.1:0-6003 GCA_964423525.1 uncultured Burkholderiales bacterium
CCGTGTTATAACCCTTCTTCCTCGGCCAGTCGAATGTCAACAGGCCCTCTAGTCGCTAGCCTTGCGCAAAATTTGCAAAACAGGCACACCTGTCGCCTAGTCGTCGAAGAGCTGAATGAGAGAGACCTCGAGCACGTACGACTCGCTGAGCGCCAAAGGCGTGCTGTCCAGTATCTTCACCTCGACATAAAGCCCGTCGCTGAGACTCAGCAGAGTAAGCCCTCCAGCGGCCGGATCGACCAATAAGTAGTAGCGGACTCCCAGCTTTTCGTAAGCTTGCCGTTTGAAATGCTGGTCTTTGTCTCGGGTCGACTCCGAGAGAATCTCCGCAATGAAGGCCGGAGGACGGCTGATGTAATCGGCATCTGGGTCGCCACAGACAACGACGACATCGGGTCGATAAACAGTGTCGTTACTGACTCGCCAATCCACTTCCTGGAGCGACTCGCACTCCGTGCAGCCCTTACGGCGAAGAGCATCGTCGAGCAGCCTCACCAACCGTTTGGAAACTCTCTGGTGGATTTTCTTGGGCGAAGGGCTCATGGCCACAGCCGTCCCGGACCACAGTTCCCACTCGCCAGGCCAATGCTCGTAGTCGTCGACGGTATAGTGAGGACGATATCGCGCTGGCAACCCCATACCCTTAGGATACTCAACCCCTCAAAGACCAGCAAGTCTTGCTAGATAATTCTTCTTGGATCCTCATGACCCCCTCGACGCGAAGAAGGACCGGCTTGAAGAAGCGTACTAGAGGCATCGTTTAAGCATGTTTTCAAAGCGGAGCGATAAAGCCAGGACATGATCATCTCACCCTTAAGCGGAACTCCCAACGGCAAGCCTCAGAAGAGGTTCGCTAAGGAGAAGCCCCTCTATGAACAGTTCGAGCAATCGCACCACTACGACGACCTATCCTTCCCCGCCAAGCAGTTCTACCGACTCGGCAAGACCTACAACCGGCGGCCTTTTTGCGCGACTCTGATGCTTGGCACAGCCGGAGCTTGCCTCGGGCAGTCGCCTACCGCGGTGGCTGTCGGCGGTCTGGCCGGGGCCACACTAGGAGCGCTGGGAGACTACCAGATGAGTAACTCCCTAGAGAGCGCCGGGAGTAACGCGGCGGCGGCTACCCAAGTCGTGACCCTCGCCCTTGCGACAGCCACCCTTAGTGCCCTAGGTGCCTCGCCACCTTCGGCCTTTCTGGCCTCAGCCGCGACTCTCTTGATGACTAAAGTCGTCCTCGATGACCTGGGATTCCAGCCGGGTCAGCGAGCGGACGAGGCCGTCCGCAAGTTCCAGGAAGAACTCGACTAGGAGCAAAGGTCGAAAATCCCGTAACGCCCGTAACGCCCGTAACGCCCGTTGGATGATAAGGAACCTCATCCAAGAAGCGGCACGAAATTTCCCTTCTCGCCACCGAGAAGCTGCTCCAAAAATGGGCCCGCCATAACGGCCGCTGGCCTCGAGATCATCTTTAGCGGCGACAGCAAGAAGCCCAACTAGCTAAAGGTCACCTAAACTGGGGGGAGGGTCCACTAACCCTCGCTTTTCGGGATCCAACAAGACGGCTATTCCGTGCTTGCCAGAAATCAGCAAACTGGCCGAGACGGCGGGTTGGTAGTAAAGGGGTCGTTCCATATCGTGCGTAATACGGGGGAAAGAGGACCTCCAGCCGTGAGGGTCATACCCGTCCCCGGTCAGATTTTTATTGCTCAAACCTAACCTCGACGTTTGTCTATGAAGGTCGATCTTTAAGCCGCCCTTTTCTAGGGTCTTGGATTCTCCCAAGATCGGCGGGAGAAACGCCATTTGACTCAAATTCTAAGTCAGATCAGAAGCCAGTTCGAAACTTGCCTCGGCCCGGCTCTTTAGTGCATCCCATTTCGCACTCAGAGAGTCCACCAGTTCAAAGTTAGGTGTGCCTTCTTCTGTGAACATCGAATCATTGATTTCTTGATAGTGCTCTGTGTTCAAGCGACAGGCCTCTTCTAGAAGACTGTCCAGATCTGGATCGGGCTCGAATAGGATGACTTTGTTGGTTGGGTCTCCCGAGCTTGGAAATCCGGTCGGGTACGTCACACTAGGGTGTGTGCTAGATAAACTACCGCGAATCATTTGTTCTCCTCATTTGATCGGCGACTGGCAGCCTGCCATCGCCGGTTCTCGATTAGAGTGAGTACGGTCGTGAGGTGAAGTTAGCAGGGGAGGATTCATGGGACTTCATCCGATCGACTGGGCCCTGGTGGCAGCTTACCTCGTAGCTGTTTTCGGAGCCGGCCTCTATTTCGGTTCCCAGCAACGCTCGAGTCACGAGTATTTTCTCGGCAACGGAAGCCTGAGCTCCCTGGCACTAGGCATCTCAGCCTTCGCCACCTTTAACAGCACTATCTTTTTCTTGAGCTTTCCGGGTGAAGTGATCGGGCACGGGCCGATGTTGATCCTCACCCAGCTAACGGCCATTCCGATCGTGCTGTGGTTAATGCTCAAGTGGTTCGTTCCCGTGCTCCGGCGCCATCAGGCAGTAAGCCTTTACGGGCTGCTCGAGCAAAGAAGCGGCCTAACCATCCGCCTCACGGCCTCGACCCTCTACATCCTGGCCTGCTTAATCTGGATGTCGATGCTGACCTTTATGGGTTCCAAAGCGATCGTCACCATGTTGGGCTGGCACCAATCAGCCATCTACGCTGTTCTCGCCCTGGTGGTCCTGGTCTCTCTGGCCTACAGCTCGACTGGGGACTTCCGCGCGGTGGTCGCCACTGACGTCGCCCAGGCTGTCCTCCTGGGTGGGGGCTTGCTGCTCACCATCGCTACTGTCAGTTGGCAGATGGGAGGCCTGAGCTGGCTCCCCACCGCTTGGGACCCGAACTGGGAGGTTCAACCGTTCTTCAGCTTTGATCCAACTGTACGCTCCACCTTTGTGAGCTATCTGGCTTTCTTTGTTTGCTTCGAACTCTTCCACTCCGTGTCTAACCAGAGCCAGGTGCAAAGACTGATGGCCGCTTCCTCGGTCGAGGAAGCTAAAAAAACCTACCGGACCCTCCAGGTCACTTCCGCCATCTCTCTGCTCCTGATAGGTCTGACCGGATTGGCTCTGCTGGGCTACGCCCACTTCCTCGGGCCCGCTCTTCCTCTCGACTTGAAGAATCAGGCTGACCTCGTCTTTCCCTGGTTTATCGCTCATCAGATCCCAGCTGGGTTGGCCGGACTCGTGCTAGCCGGCCTTCTAGCGGCCGCTATGTCGAGCGTTGACTCGGGGGTAAACGCCATCACAGCCCTGGTTTCGAGCGACTTCCTGGGGCGTTTCGGCTATCTGCCCGAAAGCCCGAGCCAACGTTTGAGGATGGGCCGAGGCTTGAGCCTGACGGTGGGTGCCGTGGTGCTGGTGGGGGCTGCCTCGATGACCCTGGTGGAGAGTGGATTTCTTGACCTTTGGGGCAAGGTCAATACGCTGCTGCTGGCGTCTCTTTTCGGCCTCGTGCTCTTCGGCCTGTTCCGGCCCCAAGTGGGCTCCCGGGTTATGCTTTCCGGTGCGGTGGCAGCGGCGGTGGCCTATCCGACTTTGACCTGGTCGGACGTCTGGTTTGGCCTGGAAGCTCCTATCTGTTGGCAATGGGCTCTACCTGGCGCCTTCCTAGCCAACCTGGTGGTCACTCTCTTGGTGGCTCGTCATCGTCCCCCTGCCAGGCCGCCCAGAGTGGTCGTGGCCGAGAGGCCGAAGAGCCTGGTCAATCGCTGAGACAGTCCAAGTCGGCTTAGCCTTAGAGGGCGCGGGCCGACTTAGAGGGCTCGGGCCGGCTTGGGAGTTTGACTGATTCGGCGGTAGACCACCACGAAATTGTTAGCCGGCATCTTGATCAGCTCGTCTCTTTGGAGGCCATGGCAGCTGGCTGCTTCATCCACCTGCTCCAGGTCTCGCACTCCCCACCTGGGGTCTTGGGCCCGTAGCCCCCGATCGAACTCGACGTTGCTCTGGCTCACGTGCCGACCTTCGAGCTGCATAGCTCCGTAGAGAATCAGAGGCGCCCCCGGAGCGAGGAGGCGACCCGACTCTCTCATCAAACTCTGGCAAACTTCCCAGGGAGCGATATGGATCACATTAACACACAACACTGCCTCCACCGATTCGAGAGGCCACCCGGGCTGACAGGCATCCAAAAGGAGCGCCGTCTCGACATTGGTCACCCCAGCCTCTTTGACCCAGGCTTGAATGCTGGCCACATGGTCGGATTGAACATCGCTGGGCTGGAAGGTGAGATGAGGGAGCTGGGCGGCAAAGAAGGCGATGTGTTGGCCACTCCCGCTGCCCACTTCTAGCACGGTGCCGCTCTCGGGAAGACGGTCTCTGAGCACCTCCAGCAACGGGCCTCGGTTACGGTAGGTGGCGGGGAAATCGAGCATGGAGGGCACTTGCCCACCTTCGAGGGATCCCCTCCCAGCCGTGCCGAAAACGGTCTCGCTTTGATCTATCATGTGACTACCCTGGCCGAATGGGCCAACCAGACCCCACCGCCCTCGCTGGAGAGTGAGGGATTCGTTCACTGTTGTCGTTTCGACCAGCTAGACTACGTGAAACGGGTGCATTTCGCCCACCGGACCGACCTGGTTGTGCTGGCTATCGAGGAATCCCGGCTCGGCTCTGAGCTGGTCTATGAGGACTGTTACCAGACCGGCCAGAGGTTTCCCCATGTCTACGGACCTATCGTCCGCGAAGCGGTGGTAGCGATCCTTCCCTTCTCCACCGAGGTGGCCGCTTTCGAATCCCCTCTCCTGGAGAAGCCACCTTCGGGCCTGGCTTTAATTGAGCCGGCCCGCCGTTTTCCCCAGCCAAAACTCCCGAGCCGCGGCTTGATCACGTTCTTCCCAGAGGTCGTCGAGCAAATGGGCGAGAGAGGCGAACTGCAAGAGCTTGGCCGGCTGGGGTCCGCCATCGGGCCTCGCTTTTTTCAACGGGGTGAAACGGCTGTTATCTCACCGGGAGTGGGCGCTCCCCTGGCCGCTGTGGCGGTGGAGGAGTCGGTCGCTTTAGGGTGTCGCCAGTTGATGGTGATCGGAGGAGCCGGAAGCCTGTATCGAGAGCAAACTTTGGGACACTTGATTCTGATCGAGGCGGCACTCCGAGATGAAGGCACCTCCCATCACTATCTAGACCCTTCCCTGACGGTGGAGGCCACTCCCCGAGCTTTGTCCGCCTGGGAGCGAGTCTTGAGTCGCCACCAGCTCCCGTTCCGGTCGGGAAGGAGCTGGACCACCGACGCCCTGTATCGCGAGACCCCAGACAGGATAGAACGACGGCGTGGTCAGGGATGTCTGGTGGTCGAAATGGAGGCCGCCGCTCTGTTAGCGGTGGCCCACTTCCGTCGGGTCGAACTGGCTCAACTTGTCTATTGCGGTGATGACCTGAGCGGACTCGAGTGGGATTTTCGCGGCTGGACTGCCCAGACCACTCTCCAGGAGAAGCTTATCTGGTTGGGCTTGGAGGCCTGTGATGAGCTGAGATGTTAGGGTTCACCGCGTTTATGGTTCGAAACGGCCGATCTGGCCTGCCGAGCTGAATTGCAACGATACCGCTTCGTCCAAAAGTCAGAGACACGGTGAACAGTGGACGCTTCACGGTCGCCCTAGGACGTGATGGTTCACCCCAGTGGTGTTGCGGAGTTCAGTCTTGGAGCGGATCGGCCTCAGGGTAAAACGGCTGGCGTGAACCAGCTGATGTCATCGGGCTTCTCCTTTTCCCCGCGGCTTGACAGCTGAGTCCAGAACTGGGGATGCTGACCGGGGTATTGGCAAACAGCCCCGTTACCCCGGATGGTCACATAGGCGACGCCACTGCCGAGCTGATAGGCGAACTGTTGATAGGGCTGGACCCACCACCAACGACCGTTATAGGTGGACGAACCAACGTGGGCGGTCATATAGCCGCCCGGCTGGAAATGGAAGAGGTTGCCGGTGGTCGAGCGCCAGGTTCCCGCCTGGGCCGGCAGGCCCAAAGCGACGAGGGCCAAACAAGCT
>CAYRFU010000294.1:6013-9021 GCA_964423525.1 uncultured Burkholderiales bacterium
GAGACTCTCAGCCCAGCCCCTCTCAGCCGTGCATATTGGTATAGATGGCCTTCTGAACGGAATCGACCAGGTTGAACCCCTGGAGTTGACCGAGGCCGAAACCGTCGGTGAAACCGACCAAGGCACCAGCGGCCGCGCCGACCACCTCGCCGGTCGCGCCTCCCACCACTCGCTCGAGTTGAGTTGGGTCGTCTTGAGCCGGGACGACTTTCCGGGTCCACTGCTGGGCCGTGTCGATCACTTTGGACTGGGTGGTGTCGGGGAGGCCGTTCCAGACGGCCCTTCCCTGATTGATGGCTGTGGCGGCTCCCAGGGCCGCCACACCCAGGGCAGCTGCGACTGAACTTGGCTGGGAGAACTGCACGGCGGCGTATTCGGCGGTAGCCACGCCCACCGCTCCCAGATTGAGGTCTGAGGCAGTGCGGGCGAAGGTCTCGGAGGGTTCGACTTGGGCGCCTTCGGCCATTCCGTGAGCACCGCCCACGCAGGCTGTGACCACCCCGGTCATCATTCCTTTACCCGTGCCTACCAGCACCCCGGCGGCGTCTCGACTCAGTTTTAGAAAGGGGCCTTCTTGGCGGCTCCATTGTTGGTAAGTTAGCTTGGTCATACCTCTGTCTATCCTGAGCTGTGACCTTCAGCCTATTACCACGATGTAAAGAACAACACCCCCGGATTTTTCGGGGGTGCTGTAGGGACTTGGACTATCGAGGTTGTTGATATCTAGACAATAGTCCCGGGCTCTCTATCGAATCTTCTAATTCTCTCACCCCCAATGTTAACAGATTGTAAACATTGGCGTGTTGCTATTTTTTAACATCCCGGCAACAAGTGGCCTATGGCTGTAGAGTGGCTGGAAAGACGGCTTTGGTATTCTGAACTCGATGACCGATTATGCAAAGAAGTTAGGCGCCGCCGGCTTTATGTTCTTTTTTATAAAAGGGCTTCTGTGGCTGGTCGTTCCTGTCGCCCTCGGCCTGGCGCTCTAGTCCCCGAGGACTCGCCGAACCTCATCGACAAGCTTTTCTGGATTGAGAGGCTTGTCCAAGAGACCCGCTGCTCCGTGACGAGTGCGCTTGAGATCCTGAGCGTGCGAGGTGTAGAAGATAATGGGAACTTCGGCCAGGCTCTCATTTTTTTCTGAGGGCGTCCATCACCGACGGCCCGCTCATTCCCGGCATGGAGTAGTCGAGTAAGACCAGGTCCGGCTTGTTCTTAAGGGCTTTTTCTAAGCACTGTTCTCCACCTAGGGCTTGTTCTACGTGGTAGCCTGAAAAAGCTTTCAGAGTGAGAATGTCTGAAACATCGGTGATTGAGTTGTCTAGGAATCTTGCCCCCTGGAGGGAAACTGGCAAGATGTTAGGTCTGCTTGAGTCGCTGCGCTCGACTCGAGACGTGGGCAACGCTTTGAGCCAGATCGACAAGTGGGTCAGGGCGGGCACGTTCGAGCGCCTCGATCTATTGGCTGCGGGGCTCGAACAGCTCGAGGGCATTCCCACCTGGGCCCGCCAGACCGTTTTTGACCATCTCGAGAACAGCCTGGCCAGAGCCCCAAGCAGAGCAGCTGCATTCCATCTTGTAGCCCTGGCTCAAACGCCTCGTCAGGTTTCGCTAGCGCCTCCCCTGGACGAAGCCAGCCGCCGGGCAACCATCCCCTGGCCAGTTTGCCGTTGACCCGGCTCGACTTGGAGCGAGAGGAACCTCGGGCTCGACCGGTTGAGTGGCCTCTGGGCAGCCATCCGTTCGAAATCTTTCGCCCCCCCAAAGAAGTGCTAGAGGCGGTCCGGGGTTGGGTCGAGTTGAGCAACGGCCGGGTTGAGATGGAGGGGTTCCGCTTCGATCACCCTTTGACTGCTCCCTCCCTAAATGAACTGCCCCTCGAGTGCCTCCAACACGCTCACCAGGCGCACTTGTGGGAGGTTAACCCCTCACGATGCTTCCAGATCCTGTTCCAGGCAGCCAGCCAGGGAGGAGCCTACGGCGGGGCCCAATTTGGCGCCTACGGACGCCTGGCCGCCTTGACGAGTCTGGCCGCTCTGCTCGACTGCGACTTGACCGGTCCCAGCCTGAGCGCCAGCGTAGGCCGGGCCCGTCTGTTCGCCTTCGACAGCGACGGGCCGTTGTTCGAGCGGCTTCGGTGGGAGCTGGGTCTGGCCGTTTTGCAACCGGGTCATCGGGACCTGGTCGTGGTGGCGGCCACGGATAACGATTAAAAGCCTCATTCCTTGACATCTTAGCGATGTCCTGAGAGAGGGAGCGAAACTTTACGACTCCGTCCGAGGGAATCGACTTCCTCCGTGTGACCGACCACCAGAATCCGCCCTCATCCCTCGTAATAAGAAAAACCCCCTTGAGTCGGGGGCGCGCCGTTGGAACTCCGGAGTAGCTGAGTTCTTCTGAACCATCCTGGCAAACCCAGTTCTATAGAGTTCTCTAAAGAACAGGTTCTCTTGTTAAAGTGCTGCTCAGATACCGTCTCCTGACATCTTCTATCCCCAGCGTTGTTCGGGGAGCCGATCAAAAAAGGCGCGAGGGTCAGAGGTCAGGAAGCAGCCAGCATGCTGTTGATCACAGTCGGGCCAGATGGGCGACGACGGGAGTTCCCGCTGGAGGGGGAGGAAGTGGTGGTGGGTCGCGACGACGGTCGGCCCGAGAGCGGACGCATCCTGATACCAGAAGACCCTCACCTTTCGAGGCGCCAGTTCAAGCTGGTCAGAGAGGGCGAAAGAGTCACGGTGGAAAGGTGCCAGGGGGCTCGCAACCCGCTCTTCTTCCAAGGCACCGAGCAAGACCGCTTTCAGGTCTCACCGGGGGAAATCTTCCTGTGTGGACGCACCAAGTTTGCCACCGCCGACCGCTCCTCTCATACGGTGGCCTTCACCCTGGTCCATCAGGCTAAGGAGAAAGCCCGGATGCGCAGGCTTCAGGATTGCTTTGAGGCGGTTCTCAAGCTGCTCACGGCTCTGCGCAATCAGGCCGGCGGCGACACTCCCTGGAGGGTGGCCTTT
>CAYRFU010000295.1:0-8990 GCA_964423525.1 uncultured Burkholderiales bacterium
GCGCCGGTTGAAGGCGGCAGCCAAGCCGTTGCGCAGCTCGACTTTGCCTTCTTCCTCGACCAGCACGTGGAAATGATGGACAGCGCGTTCGATATCGTCGAGGGCTTTCTCGAAATGACCGAGATGGAGGTAGGCTAGACCCCGACTGTTGTGAGCCCAGGCCAGCTCTTCGCGGAATTCGGTTCGACCATGGTGGTCGACCAGGGCGGCCAAAGACTGGCGAAATCCATCCAGGATGGTGGTCTTGCGATGATAAAGGCCCCGCTCTTCAAGTTCGGCGAAGACAGCGTTGCGGAGGTTTCTCAAGGAAGTCGACTGGCACACCTCAGTCAACAGGTCCGGGTCCTGAGAGTCGAGGGCCCAAGAGTAGAGGCGTCGGATGGAGAAGCTTAGCCGGTCAAGACGATTGCGAGCTTCTCCGTAAGGATCACGCAGTTGCGAAAGGTTCTCCAAGCTCAGTTGGGCCAGGCGTCTGCAAACGCTGGCATACTGGGTGTGGTAGTTCTCTTGCAGGTAGTATTTGAGAGCTCGGTGGGCGAGGTTCAAGCCAGGGTTGTCCCGGTCGTGACAATGGAACAGGCTGGGCAGGTTGTGGAGGAGCTCAAGAGCGTCATCGCGGGCCACTCCGAAAGTCGATAGCTCTTCGCTGGGAACGGGGTCATCGGAGGTGGCCAGCAGCAGGAAAAAGGGCAGAAATCTCTCCCCAAATCGTTCTTCGATGCCCCCGAAGACCACGTCATAGAGCTCGGCGTCAAGGGGGAGCTCGTCGGCGTGGTCGACCAGGCCGGCTGACACCAGGTCGGCCATCAGGTGAGCCGAGGCTAAAACGCCCCCTGACCTTTCGATGATCAGGTCGCGGCTCTCGTTGGGAAGAGGAGCCAGATGGTTCCAAACAGTCTTCCGATACTCGCGACTGCGAACGTCCAGCCGCAGCTCAAGCGACTCACCTCGGCGCAGAGTGGTGACTTTGTTCTTGCCTCGCGCCGACAAGCCCTCGGCTCGATAGGTGGCCAGGATATAGACCCCGTCGGGTAACTCCTCGGGGAGAAAATCGTGCAGACTGGCTTCTCCGCCCACTCCTTCGAAGGCCTCGTTGAGGCCGTCGAGCACCAGCAGAAAAGGGGTGTCGTTGATGACCTGAAGCTCACTTAAAAAGGCTGAAAAGCGACCAGCTCTGGCTTCTGAAGCAAAACGAACGTTGAGGTGCTTGATGACGTGGAGATCGAGAGCGTAGAAAGAGCGCCGTCCGATACTAGGGGAAATTCTCAGATGTTCGTTGAGTTGCTCGATGAAGGTCTGACAGTCGGTTCGCAGGCCCGCTTTAACAGGGAAGTAAAGAAGGGGGAGGTGGGACCCGTCGCTGCGGTGCAGGCCGTGCCCCAAAGCCTGGCAAAGGAGGGTTTTGCCGGTTCCCTGGTCGCCTTCCACCAGGATGTAGCCGCTTCTCTGGGAGTTGAGAAAGCGGCGCACGGTGGCCACCATTTCTTGGGGCACCAGGCTCTCTTCGGGAGAAGGGTAGCAGTCTCTTAACAGGTCGTCATAAGCATCGAGCTCGGCTCGACTCCAGGGTAGCACCTTTTCTGCGAAGGCCGGTAGCTCCATCTCGACGGTCGCTTCGTAGGGGCTCGGCAGGTCTGGTTCGAGAACCACCTCGGGAATGATGGGGAAATCTTCCGGCAAAGGAGGTTCCGTCTCCGGAGGAGGCGGGGGTGCTGTCATTTGGGGAGGAGGGGGTGGCGGAGGGATGTCTTCCGGTCCCAGCTCACGGTCGGGGGGTTCGGAAACCTGCCTGGGAGGGGCCACGAGCTGCCCTCCGATTCTGGTTAAAAAGTCTCCAACAAGGACCGCTGGAGCCACGCCTTCTTTCAGGCCGGCGATCCGCTCGCGAAACTTCTCCAGGATGCCGGTGGATTCCAGAAACGCCTCAAAGAGAGGCTCACCGGCAGGGCCCACTTCCTCCAGGCTCCCAACCAACCGTCCCGGACGACTCTCGTCTTCGGCTTGTTCGCTCTTGAGCTTGTCAGACCACTGCTCGGCCAGCCCGGAAGTGGACAAAAATTCGCCGAAAAGCTTTCGATTGGGACGCCCCACCGGTTGGGGCTCGGGAGCCGGAAGTTCGATGTCGGATACCCGCTCGACCTCGAGCCTCTGGTCGGGGGCCTCGGGGCGATGGAACTCGAGATCGGGTTTGGGCCGCATCGGCGGCCTGGTCGGGGGCTCCCCTAGTTCTAGGCTGAGGGGGAGCTTTTCGTTGCTGGGAGCGTAACGACGCGGCAGGGCGGGCAGTAGGGTCACCAGTAGGCCGTCGCTAGAGATGTGACACTCGACCTGGTCAGGCTCGTCTGAGCGCTCGTAAGCGTGGCTCCATCTTTCGAAGAAGGCCGACGCCCCCTCCAGCCAGCTTCTTAGAACCTCCAGGTAGGGGCCTACCTGCTCGCGAGCCTCATCCTCGAGTTGATGGGCCTCCAGGCGTTCGAGCTCGCCCCCCCAGTTGGAAAGTTCCAGGATGTCACTGTCGCTTTGGCCAGCCAGTCGGAGCCAACGAGCGTGCGAGAAAGGAAGATTGCTCTTGCCGTTGAGGAAGAACACCCGTCGAAGGGAGAGCTGGGCTTCGGACCCGACCTGGCCTTCGAGAGCCGAAATCGAGAAACGGAGCAGCCGCTCGTACTGGAGTAAGGTGTCGACGTTGGAGGCCAGAGCCGTGATTTCAGGTCGGGAAGGCTCCAGTCGCTTGAGCAGTCCGGTGGCCGCGCCCGTGAAGTAACGCAGTAGGAAAGCCAGCGCCTCGAAGACGCCGCGAACGGCTGGGTAAGGCTGATCCTGGGCCAGGGCCCGATCAAGCTGGACCACAATCTGGACCAGGGCTTCAGGGGCGTTTTCGGGTGGCTCAGGAGCCCGAAGATCGGTCAAACTCTCAGTGCTCATGCTGGTGAGAGCAAACCCTTCTCGCCGGCGGGGGACTTGCCCTCCGTTAGGGGAGAGACTCCCGCTTTCTCAGCCCTGGCAGGGGCGGCTTGGACGGTTCCTGAATAGCAAAGAGAGTCGAGATTGAACCCGTTCGCGCCGACTCGTGCGGAGGCGATCTGGGTATAAGAATTTTGCGGGAGTGAGAAAACATGCGAGAAGTCGCCAGAAAACCGCTGGGGTGGTCCGCCCGCCGAAAACCTTTTGGAGATTCCTTCGTCAGCTGTCTTCTGACTTGTATTATCGTCATAGGGGGAGCCGTTTGGGCTTATTTCCACTTTTTCGAGAATCGTCATCTCGATAACTGGAAAGACGGCCATAACTTCGCTAAAAAGCAGCCCACCTCTGAGGGTCTCAATCATTATCGAAAAAGAATGATCTCTGACATTTTCGGTCGCCACGGGGCTGTAGAAACCCGTCTTAGTAAGCTTTATAAGGACGTCAAGGCCGATGTTGCCTATGACGAGTTCAACCAGACGGCCGAAGAGATCGAAAGAGAGCTTCGCGACGTGATGAACGAGCTGAAAGCGCGCTCTGTACCCAAGAAATATCAAGAGGCCCATCTTTGGGAGGCTGAGGCGATCCACCATCACTGGAACATGCTCAACGCCCTGCGAGAAAACATGGCCGCAGCGCCGGAAGAGAAAAACATCAAAGAATCGACGATGGAGCGGGCCAAGACCTCCTATAAAAAAGGGAAAGGGTTGCGCCTGAGGGCCAGGAATCGCTACGGCACGTTTTGATCTTGAGCGTCAGGCGCTCTTGGCAAGCCACCAGCGATAGCTGTAAGCCTCGACCTGCTCGGGCAGGAACTGGAGCCCGACCACCCGAGCTACGGGCGAGACTCTCTTCTGCCAGACGGGCACGGCTTGAAAGCTGAAACTCTCTCCATCGTCTCCCATCAGGGTCAGGGTCGTTGGACGCCTCAGTTCGACCTCCCGGGAGACGAGGATTCGGGCCCCGTCAGGGGACAAGTTGAGCGCTCGCCCTGGCTGCGTTTTCAGCAAAACATCGCAGCAGATAGCTACGCGACGGTTGGAGCGTCGGTTGTCACAGTCTCGAAGTGCCATCGCTCCCAGCCTAGTCTATCCACCTTGCGAAAACATTGCTTAACCCTTAGGGTTTGCAGATATTTTCTTCTTTTAACAGAAGCAACAGCTACCGACCCGAAAAAAAGAAACCGCTACCTTAGGTAATGGCTCGTGGGATGCGAGGAGAGGAGCCATCATGAAACGCTACGGTTTCACTTTGACCGAGATCTTGATAGTACTCGTCATCTTGATGATGCTAGCAGCCATCCTGGTGCCCTGATTCTTGCACGCTCGTGCTCAGGGTCAGTCGAGGGGCTGCTCGAAAGGCCTTAACGAGACTGCTCCAATTGGCGAGCGAAGAGAGGAGCCGTCTCCACAACCTGATCAACCTCATCGGCAGAAAGGTCGGGGTCGTCCAGAATCACCCTGAGGGCCAAACTGGCACCTTCTGAGACCTTTCCACTCAGGACCCCGTCCAGGATTCGATGAATCGCCTCGTTCTGGCCGCCGGCCTGGAGTTCGCCGGCGAGCAAGTCGGTGACCACCTCATTGGCCTCCAACATTCGGCCCGTTTTCACCCCCTCGAGGGTCTTGGCGACCGCTTCCCGTTGGAGAGGCGAGATGGAGTCGGCCGAGACGACGGCCTTGACCGCAGGCAACCAGTTCCAGTCAACCGCCTGTCCGGCTTCAGCGACCTGCTCGAGCAGTTCGGTCTGAACGTCGCTCAGTCCGGGGTGGCCCAGGATGCTAGCGATGGCCTCCTGGGCCGATTCCGGTGAGGAGTGCAGAAAATTGGTGAACGCTACGCCCAGTTGTCGTTGCTGGGCGCTGACCGGTTTGGTTACAACCGTTTGGGCAAGGGATTCGCCCTCATAGGTGTCCGTTCTGACCAGGGCGGTCGCCAGAAGGGCCTGATCGTCGGAGATCGAGGAGGCCTCATACACCGGCTTGAGACTCTGTCGAGCATTGTGGTGGCTGACCTCCTTGACCAAGACTACATGATTTCGGCCAAAGTTTGGGTTCTCTGCGATTTTACCGAGGTTAATGTCAAGGAACCTGCTGCCCGGGTTGCCGTCATAGAGAGCCAAGAAGCCCTCAACCTGGAAGGCCGTCAGGTCGGGAGTGGCGGCCGCTCTCTCCATCAGGTCGTGTCGATCCGAATCCCGTTCCAGGAGGCCCTCGAGCAAGGCGAGATTGTGCTCATTGAAGCCTCGGTTATGGAGCCCCGCCGTTAAGATCGGGTTGCCCCCTCCCTCGTTAAAGTCGAACCGTTGACCTCGGCTGAACACCAGATCGACCAGGTGAGTCTGGGCCTCGGAAAGAGGGTCAACTTCGGCCGTTGCCACCTGAGTATCGGCTTCGGTCAACTCGGCCAACAACTCCTCGGTGAGAGCCCGTTCGGCGGTCAGATTGTCGATCTCGGCCACGATAACCGTATAGGCATCGATTTCATCGTTGGCCAGATAATCCTTGATCTTGTCGGCTTCTCCAGATTTCAGATCGGGTTTGGTGGAGAGGAAACGAAAGAGTGCGTTTCCATCAGTCCAGGAGGGGTCGCTGGAGACTCTCTTCAAGACCGCTTTCATCGCGTCGGTTTGGGGCCCATCCTCGATCCGCTCGGCTTCCAGCACCGTGGTCAGGGCGGTGTTGGTCTCGAACTGGTCGAAGCGGCTATGATTTTCCGCAACCTCTTTGGCGAGGTCCAGCCGTTGGTCGGAAATCCCGTCCATCCGGAGGATGTGACCAACAATCGGCATCGACTCCCAGCCGTGACTCGTGTTTTCGGCGAGGGTTTTGACCAATTCGAGAACATTGCCGCTGGGACTCCGCGCCTCAAGAACCGCTTCCATCCACTCGTCTCTGCTTTGGTAAGCCAGGTTGGGCGCATTCAGGACGGCCTGGCCAAGTTCTGACTGGGCCTGGCTAGGAGGATCGGCGAGCACCTTTTGGATCAGGCTATTGGCGCCGCTCCAATAGCGGTTCTCTTCGCGGACAGCCTGTCTTGCGATGGTCTCAACCAGATCCTGAGTCGCGCTGTCAAACGGTGAGCTAGCGGCCACATCGAGAACAGCTTGGCTCTGGAAATAGTCAGGGGTGTAGAAGTAATTGCTGGTTCTCAAGATGGTTTGGATGGTATCGACCTGGGTTTCGCTCAAACGGGGATTGGCGAAGGCCGTCTCCAGCCGTTCGTTGCCGTAGCCGAAGTCTGCTCTCCAGTCAGCCACCTCGGCCACTATCACGGCCAGTCGATTATGGTTTTCAGTGAGCCCGTCAGCTGCCAGGCTAGCTAGCACGGCGCTGGTCTCATCAAGTCCTGGCTCCGAATCTGCTTCCTCCATCAGGTTGCCAGCGATCTCGGCCTGCACTGGGGAGAGATCGTCTTGCTCGAGAACAGAAACGACCACCTGATGGGCGCCCCCCCAGTCCGAGGTGAACCACCCTCCTTCGCTGCGGTTGAGGGCTGCCTCGATCACCTCAAGCTGCTCGGGATCCTCGACTCCATCCCGGGCTATCGAGGCCAGAAGGTCTGTCTTATTGGAGAGATCGGAGTCGAGAACCAGCTCCTGGGCCGTTCTCGTTAATTCCGCAGGGTCGGGGGCGCCGCCGCCCCCAAAAAGGCTTTGGAGTGCGGTCACACCCACACCGGGAGCCAACAGACATGAAACTTGGTGAGCCGAGGAAAAGAGCGCCCTTTGGGAGCGGCTTCGTCACTCTCGGCTTCTTGATGGACGTCGACCGGCTCCGGAACCTGGGCCTCGACTTCCTCCGGCTTGACGCTGTCCACTTCCTGTCTAGGGGGGGCTCCTCGCTTACTAAGGGAACCAAAAACGGCCGTTTGGGCCGACGATACTTCCGACATTGAACCTATCCTCAAACCTTTCGCAAATCGACCTGGCTTGGGGAAGCCTGGGCCGGTGTCGGTTGGACCCTCTGCCCCTCCCCTCTACTCTAGGGGTCTTAAAGAAACTAGAAACGAGGTGGTCCTCCAACCCAGGAACGGAGTTGCCACTGGCTCGCCTTCCCAAGCCCGTTGCAAATTTTCGCGATGCGGGGTCAGAAAAGGGCAGTCAACCTCAGCAGCCCAGGCCAGGAACTCTTCCACCGGCTTGGGCTGGCAAAGGGAGAGGAAAAACACCATCTGGCGCCAGGCGTAGGCTTGATTTTTGAGGGTGGCGAGGTCGGGTTGGTGGGTCTTTTTGGCCACCCAGTGCCAACACTGTCTGGCCAGGGCGGCCAGATCCAGGCCGCTCAAGTCGAGGGCCTGAAAAAGGGTCGCAAGATTGTGAGTGGTAAGAATCTGCTCCTGTTCGATCACGGTGCCGTTGGCAGCCACCGAGCCCCAGCCCGGTCGTTGGCCAGCACGTTGGTAACAGAGAGCATCGAAGGCGGGAACGGTAGGCACCCCGTAACGTGCTTCGATTTCGTCGAAGGTTAGAAGAGCCCTGTAATCGATGGCGTAATAGCGTTCATAGAGGCTCCCTTGCAAGAGGTGACCAGCTTGCTGGGCGGCCCGAGCGTATTTTTCCGAGAAACTCCCCATGAAGATGTCGGCGGCTACTTCATCAACAAGTTTGAGAGGCTGACCGGCCGCCTCCGACAAGCTCCTTAACTCTCCCAAAAGTTTGTTGGGAAGGATGGTGTAAGGGAAGTGCTTTAAAGCCAGACCAACCACTTCGCCCAAAGCCTTTCGGGCTTGAGTTCGACTGGTGTCGGTTGGGTTCCTTAACCTCTCCCAGCAAGCGATCCAGGGCACCTCCTCGGTGGTGACCTGATGCTGGAGGTAGAACAACAATAGCGAGCGGCGATTTCGGAACGCCTCATACAGCCTGGTGTAGAGACGCCGCGACGACTCGTCGGGTAGATCGAGAGCGCGCACTTCTCCGACCAGCTGGGGCAGAACTCTGGCTAGAGTCTCAGCCGAAGTCAGAAGCCTCCGTTCGAGGAGTTCCTGAGGGGTAGCCTCTCGACACAACTCGAGCTTACGCTTCAAACTGTCGGGAAAAGGAAGGCCCGTCAGCCGTTGAGATTCCTCCGGCTTCACGGGTTCCAGGAAAGCCTCTGGCTCGGAGAGGCCTCGCTCCGGGACCTCTCCTTTTAGCCTCGCCAGCAGAACTTTGGCGAATTCAGGATGGGTCGCAACGGCCATCTGAGTCTCTCGTTCGTCCACCAGTTGGAGACGCTTCTCAGAACCCGGTAAACGACCCGAGACCGCCAAATTCGGACCCATGTTCGAGTCGACCCTCCGGAGGGAGGTCTAAGAGAGACAAGCTTCGTGATGTCAGAGGCCGTTCGCTCTGTCTCGAAAGATCGATTGATCACCCACTGGGGTCAACTCGACAGGACGAGTCTCGAGAAAATCGAGGATGTGCTCCGAATCCTTAGCTAGCCTCAGCTGTTTCAGTCCAACCATCAAAGGTCTCCCGACATAGGCTCGCTCGACGGCTCTCTCCATACTCACAGTTTGGCCAATCTGACAACCGCCATCGCGGCCACGGTCTTGCCTGGGAGAGTCTCGGCTTTCTCGTGGGGCCGTCGCGTTTGCACCTGTCGCCTGGGCGGGTCTCGGCGGGCCCGAGGGTTTTGAGATCGTTTCCGAGCAAAGAGTTTTAGTGCCTGGGAGACTCTGTAGAGAAACGCTGCATAGGGGCAGACTTGGCCTCCAGCTCATGCCAACGCGCCTCTTCGGAGAAGTAGCTTGTATCGCTGGGCACCGTCTCCAGATACGGTTCAGCTTCTCGGAGATAGCTTTCGAAAGACAGTGGTTCCCGTGCAGGTTGAAGTTGGGGCAGAACTCCGCCCTCATAAACCTGGTAATCTGCGTGAACTTGGGGCGTGATACTCTCCAACATAGAAGCTCTTTCCGAGTTCCCTTGGGCCCTCACGACGATCTCTCGCGCTTTCTTGTCGATGGCTCTTCCAGCCAATGCCCCGGCCACCATACGGAACTTGTCAAGGCCTTTGAGACAGATCTGATGCTTAATTTAGTGAGTATTC
>CAYRFU010000296.1:0-8977 GCA_964423525.1 uncultured Burkholderiales bacterium
CCACCCTAAAGAACTCCGTGAGCTCAGTGGCCTCCGTGTTATAACCCTTCTTCCTCGGCCAGCCGAATGTCAACAGACCCGTGTCAACCTGGACACCCCGATCAACCAAAAAACCCCTGACCTCTCCAAGTAAAAAACGCCCGGGTCGAGCGACCCGGGCATTCTCAGAGGCTTCTCTATCTAATCAGGGTGAGTCTTGAACGATCAGCAGCACAGCGCTAGCGTCACCGGCCCGCCCAGCCACAAAAGCGGAGTAGGTGGCCGAGTCGTTCAGGTCTACATTCGTCTGGAACAACTGACCTCCACCGTTGAGGTTGATCGTGACGGGGGCTCCCGTAGCCGGAACCACGTTGACATAGTTGCTGGCGTTGGGGAAGGTCAGAGCGGTAGCGACGTTCGTTCCGTTAGCGATAGCGTCGATGGCCGCTACGTCAGAGCCTGCGTGCACGGCCCGCACCTGGGCAGAACCTGCTGCTCCTACCCGATCGTCGGTATACTCGACCAGGGCCACGTTGCCATCAGCATTGGAACCGACCGCCGCGAAAGTGGCCGCTCCTCCGATGGCGAGATTGGTGTTGATCGTCAGCAGCTGATTCTGAGTCGCGTTATCTCGAACCACTACCGTTCCGTTGAAGCGAGAGGGGGTTGTGACGTAAGCCCCCACAGCGGGAAAGGTGACGTTGGTGGCCACGGCCACTCCGTCGATGAGAACGTCAACAGCAGCCACGTCGGAAGCGAGGTGAGCAGCCCTAACGCTAGTGAGAGACTCCTGCAGGTCGATGGTCAAAGAACCGTCAGCCGCAGTGTCGACGGCGACCAGGACATCGAAGGTCAGGTCGGCGACCTGGCCCACAGCCGTTGCCGTCAAAGTCTGACCGGCCGTCAGAGTTACGTTCTGGAAATCTCGGATAATGTTGGCCGTTCCTGCCTGGCGAATCTGGAGGTTGTAGGTCCCCGGTGCGAGAGTCAGGTATTGAGACGCGTTAGGGAAGGTCAGATTTCCTGCCAGAACCGTCCCATCAGCCAGAGTCAAGTCGACGGCGCCGGCATCAGGGCTGGCGTGAAAGACCCGGACCAGGGCGTTATTGGTGGTATTCAAAACGGTGTCCTGGAGGGTTGTGCCGGCAATGTTGGCGACTACGTTGGTAGCGGCCACAGTCTGGAACGTGCTGGCCGTGACGGTTACATTCACGTCAATAACGGCGTTAGCGCCTCCGGTGGGGAAGATCTGGACGCGATACTGCCCGGGCGCGAGCCGCAGGTAGGAACCGAAGGTCCTGAAGGGGACATTGCTTGCCACCACCTGTCCATCGATCTGAACGTCCACGTTGGGCGCGTCAGGCGAAAGATGGGCGATTCGCAAAAACCCGAAGATAAGAGGCGCCTGAACCTGATTACCGGGGAGAATCGCGCCCCCCGAATCGATGGGGTTGGTAGAGTTGTCATTTCCAGTACAGCCTCCGAATGCGAAAGCTGACACTAGAGCGATAAGGAGTAGAAAATTCTTCACAGAGTGTCTGGTCATGGCGCCCCTATACACCTTGAGGGGTCCCAAATCCTTACATCTGAGGAGATTTTCTGGAAACAAAAAGCGCCGGTTCAACCGGCGCTTTTGTTGAAGCGGATTTGAAGCCTGGTTAGTGGGTGACGAGTTCCGGTTGGCGAGACTCCAGTGAGAAGGCGGTGGCGCAGGCGGCCAGATCGAGCAGACTCGAAAGGCCCGGCGCATGCTCGTCGCCGCAATCGCGACAGACGGGCTGCCAATTATCGGCCAGGAACAAAGCTGGTCCGACATTGACGTGATCCTCTTGCTCGCAAAGCGGGCAGAAGAACTTGGAGTCGAGAGAGTTGATTTTAACGGCGAGTTGATTTTTCAAGATGGTCACCCTTCCCTGATCGGTCTATATTGACTCGGAGCGAAAACGTCGAAAGCGCTCCGAATCTGCTCAAAGAGTTCCGATGGGTGGTTGTGGATACCTTGTGGGAGACAGCCAGAGTTATCCCATGTTCATACAGTTTTTACTCCACCGAATCGGCGTTCTTGTGGACATCTGAATCGTCGTCAGGAAAGAACCTTTCCCGATAAAGGTTTACAAAATCTTCGAGATTCGGATCGAGTTCTTGGAGCGATTTTAGCAGCTCCTGGTGGTTCAAAAGCTTGGCCATGATCTGGAGCTTGGCCAGCTCCTTTTTGAGCCCACCCAGGGATTCTTCCAGAAAGCTGTGGCCAAGTTGGGACTGCACTTGTTCTCGAAGAGCATTCATACGGGCGAAGCTCCCGAGGGTCGTGGCCAAGTCGTGGCAGGTGACCGGCTCGCCCCCTCGCTCTTCCAGGATGTCCAGCTGAGCGCGGAAATCACAAACCGCTCTTTCCAGGGAATTGACCGAATCTTTCAGCTGCCGGTCGCCGAGAAGGTGAAAGTTGAAATCAAGACGAGCTCTTCGTTGCAGACGCTCAAAGTCGGGTTCTGGAAACTCTGACACGGGCCCTCCGCCTCAAAAGTTCGGGCCTCTACCAGCCTACACCTCGTGGTCTTAAGCTTTGTCGAGTGCTTGACTCCCGATCTCGATGTAACTCTCGTGCTCAGTGAGACCGGTCGTCTCGCGGTTTAGGGAATCGACCATCTCCACGAGCTTCTGTTGCTCTTGCTCGAGAGCTTGAGCCTTGCGCTCTAGCTCAGCCTTCTGCCTCCAAAGCTCGCTGTGCTCGAGTTCGAGATGACTCAAGGCCGACTTCTCCCGGTAGGCAGCTCGGTCAAGCTTATCACAGGTGTCATTGGCTTTCATCGATTCGATGGTCAGGATCGAGTAGGCAACGCCTCCTAGACCCAAAAGCCCCAGGCCCAGAACAGCCGTGCCGAGAAGACGGTTGTAGCCCATTAAAAGCAGGCCAAGGTTGGGCATCGTGACCCCTACCATCGTACACCCCATCCCTATCTTAGGAAGAGCCCTGAGCAACTCTCTCTTTGAGGTGGCCCGCTCAAGAGCACGCTGATAATCGTCAGACTGAGATTCGATTCTCTCCTCTAGAGCCCCCATCTGTTGGGTTAGGGCGACTTGACGTTGGCGCACTTGCTGAAGCTCGGAGGATTGCCAATTGGTGACCTGCATGATGACGTTATAGAGAGCCAGGCTGAAAAAGTCGTGAAACTAAAGGAAGCCAGGCCGAAGTGAAAAATCGGGTCAGCCATGGAGTTCCCAGAGCGGCCGAAAAGGCTAGGGATGGTAGCTCGGTGGAAACCCGTCCACCGGGGCCACGAGGTCGTCCTGAAGGCCCTTCTCCAAAGAGCCGAACACGTTCTGGTGGGCCTGGGGAGCTGCAACCGATACGACTCAAGAAACCCCTTCACGGCGGCTGAGAGTCGAGCTATGATCGAGGGGGTGACCGGAGCCCCCCACCACCTGACTCTCTTTGAAGTTCCTGACCTTGGAGACGGCCCTCGCTGGCGAGAGCAGATTCTTGACCTGTTCGGTCCCCTCGATTTTTTCGCTACTGCCAACCCTGACGTGAGAGACCTCCTCAAGGCTGACTATCAGGTCGTTCATCCGGTCCATCTGCTCCCTCCCGAGCAGCGAGTCGCTGTTTCTGGCACGATGGTTCGAGAAGCGATGCTCGCAGGAGGGGCCTGGCAGGACCTGGTGCCCGACTGGGTGGCTGACTATCTTGAAACGAACGGCCTGGTCGAACGGTTTCGAAGAGAATTCGGATGACCACCATCGGACCCTATGAGGTACTCTCAAAACTCGGCAGCGGAGGCTTTGCCACCACTTACAGAGGACGCCATCGCCTGCTGGGAACGGAAGCCTGCCTGAAGGTGAGCAACAGCCCGGTGGACCAGGGGCTCTTCTTGAAGGAGGCGAGGGTGCTTTGGGACCTGCACCACCCTAGCTTGCCGACCCTGAGAGACGTCTTTCCTCTGGCTGACGGCCGCCTGGTTCTGGTCATGCGCTACGTTGAGGGCGACACTTTAGATCGGCTCGCCCCTATCTCGCCGGCCCAGGCGACCAGGGTCCTGGGAAGACTCCTGAAAGCTTTGAGAGTCCTTCATCATCGAGGCCTGGTCCATAACGACATCAAACCTCCGAACATCCTGTTGGAACCCGACCGCCACGGAGTTGTCTTGGTGGATTTTGGCATCTGCTCGGTGAAACCCGACTCGACCAGCCAGGCACCGGGATTCACTCCCCTCTTCACCGCTCCCGAGGTGCGCGAGGGCTGGCCACCGTTGCCAGAATCAGACCTTTATTCCCTGGGCGTCTCTTTGCTCTGGTCCCTGGGTGCTGACGTGGAAAAGCGGATTTTGCCAGAGGCTGCCCCCGAGGCTCTTCTTTCTTTGTTGGTCCAGCTCAGTCGACCAGAACCAGAAAGGCGCCCTCGTTGGGACCGAGACGACCCGCTTGAGATTTTTGAGCGCACCCTCTTGATTTAGTGTACGGAAAACACTATAATGGTTTTAGATCCAACGATGGAGGTGCCCCGATGTATTCATGGGGAGATTCCCTAGAGGACTGGGCCCGCCCCGGTGCCTACCGCTTTGACTCCGCCCGCCAAGCCTCCCGTGAACGGGAAGCTCGCCTGGCTCGCGCCAGGGGCCCGAGAACTTACGACCACGTCGGCCCTGATGAGACCCTGACCAGCCCCAAGAAAACCCTGACTGTGACGACTGCCAACCCGCTGGTTATCGCGGTTGATGTGACAGGGTCGATGGCTCGATGGCCAGCCGAGATCTTTGACCGACTTCCCCTCCTGTACAACACCCTCTCTCAATACCGCCCCGACCTCGAGATCTGCTTTGCCGCCATCGGCGACAGCGGTTGCGATCGGTGGCCCTTGCAGGTGACTCGGTTCAGCCGGGGCTTCGCTCTTGAGACCGAACTCAAAGCTCTCTACGGCGAGGGAGGCGGTGGAGACGAACCGGAGAGCTACGGATTGTTCGCCTGGTGGCTTCAGCACCACGTCAGGTTCGAAAAAAAGAGTCAGGAGAAACCTTTTCTGATAGTGTTCGGAGACGCCACCATGCATCCACACATCAACACCTGGGAGCAGCGAGACCTGTTAGGCCACCCTGTGGGTCAGAAAGAAAGCT
The DNA here is from genome assembly GCA_964423525.1 of uncultured Burkholderiales bacterium. Taxonomy (GTDB): domain Bacteria; phylum Vulcanimicrobiota; class Xenobia; order Xenobiales; family JADMJV01; genus CAYRFU01. The sequence continues at coordinate 5,088 of CAYRFU010000296.1, forward strand.
CTTTGGTGGCCTGGCAGGGGGTGGCGCGAAAGTGGGACACCTGGTTCTTACGACGGGCCGGCAAGCGTGACGACGCGGTCGAAAGGCAGTGGAGCCAGGCCATCGATGCCCAACATATCGTCCACATTCACGACGAAACCCGCGCCGTCGACTACGCCCTGGGCCTGATAGCCCGACACTGGGGCTACTTTGGGGACTTTCAGGCCAACCTGGCGGCCCGCCAAGAAAAGGGCGAGGTCTCTAAGGTGGTCCGTCGCATCACTCGAGCCCTGAGAGACACCGGGAGGAGTGCCTGATGGTAGGAGTTGTCGTGACCGTACCCCCCTACGCCGACTATCTTCCCGAGGTGGCCGCTCATCCTTTAGTGGTGGGACTTCGCTTGAATACAGTCATGCCCGTGGCTGAGCCGCTGGAGCAGCTCTTGCAGCGATTGAACAGCCTGGGAAAGCCGCTTTGGGTCGACCTGAAAGGGCGTCAATTGCGAGTGACTGAGGCGGCGGTGCCCCCCTTCACGGAGGTGCGCCTGAGTCATCCCATCGACTTGACCACCCCGGCCCTGGCCTATTTCAGCGACGGGGAGGAGGCGGCCGAGGTGGTGGCCGTGGACGGAAATCGATTGATTCTGGCCGATAGCCCCCGCCGGGTGGTGGGACCTGGAGAATCGATCAATATTTTGGCAGGGGACCTCACCGTGCAGGGCAGCCTGACCGGCACCGACCGAGCCTACTTGAGAGCCTGTCGTGAGCTAGGGCTGACCAGAGTGATGGTGAGCTTCGCCCAGAACCGGGCCGACCTGGAAGAGGTTCGTGCCCTCTTGCCGGAAGCCGAGATGGTGGCTAAAGTCGAAAACGTGCCAGGGCTCGATGGTCTGTCAGAATTGGCCGAGGGCGCCCGCCTGATGGCTGCCCGTGGCGACCTCTTTGTCGAGGTAGGCCGCCCCCATCGAATCCTGTCGGCTCTAAAGAGGGTGATAGCGATCGACCCGCAAGCCATCGTTGCCAGTCGTCTTCTCAACTCGTTGGCTTACCAACCAACCCCAACCTGCTCTGACATCTCAGACATCGCTCTTTTACTCGAGCTGGGCTATCGGACGCTCATGCTCGGGGATCATCTCTGTTTCAGGAAAAATTCGGTGTTGTCGGCTCTTAATCTGATCGACGGCATAAGACAGGAGGTCTTACCATGCAAATCGGACTGGCCCAAATCAATAGCCGCGTAGGCGACCTGAGAGGAAACCTCGAGAGAATCCTGGCGGCCTATTGCCTCGCCAGCGAGAAGGGAGCCGACCTGGTGATCTTTCCTGAGATGATCACCTGTGGCTACCCTCCCCTCGACCTCCTTTACGACCCCAACTTCGTGGCTGGGGTCGTCGAGGTCGGAGAAGAGATCGCCCGGGCTACTAAAACTGGCCCGCCCATCATCTTCGGCACGGTGGCCACAGCCGACCGCACTCGGCCCGGCTCGGCCGGCTTATGGAATCAAGCGGTGGTGGCCTCTGGAGGGGAAGTGATCGCTCGCCGGGCCAAGCAGATTCTCCCCGACTACGATGTCTTTCACGAGTCACGGTGGTTCGTGCCCGGATGGCCCGCCCCTCCGGTCGAGGTGGCCGGACGCAAGATCGGGTTGCTGATCTGTGAGGACCTGTGGGACGAAGGCTACGCGATACACCCCCGAGCTGAACTAGAACGGGCGGGATCCGACCTCCTGGTCTGTATCTCGGCCTCTCCTTTTCGTCAAGGGATTGCTGCTCGGCGTCTGCGACTAGCAGAACAGACTCAAATTCCCCTGGTTTATCTGAACGCTGTTGGAGCCCAAGATGAGCTGGTCTTTGACGGTGGCAGCTTCGTGAGGGCGAGCGACCGGGTCCATCACCTACCGGCCTTTAAAGAGAGAGTTGAGATCGTGACCCTTGGAAGTGAAAAAAACCCCAGTCCCAGCGGTTGGGAACGCTCCACTTTTCAGGCTCTCAAGCTGGGAATCTCCGACTTCTTGGCCAAGAATCGGCTGCCGCGAGCGGTGGTCGGCCTCTCCGGTGGAATCGACTCGGCCCTGGTGGCTTGTTTGGCCCGTTCAGCCCTGGGACCAGAGAAGGTGCTGGGGGTCACTATCCCATCCCGTCACAGTGACTCCCGCTCGGAGGATACCGCTCGGGAACTGGCCGACAATCTCGGGATCGGCTTCGAGTGCGTTCCGATGGAAACGATGCACCGGGCCGCCGAGGAGAGCCTTCCCGGCTTATTGGAAGGGTTGGCGGCCGAAAACGTCCAGGCCCGAATTCGCATGACAGTCTTGATGGCTTTCGTCAACCGGCTGGGAGGCCTTCTCCTCAACACCAGCAACAAAACCGAGCTAGCCCTGGGCTACGGCACTCTCTACGGAGACCTGGCGGGCACCCTCAGCCCCCTGGGCGACCTCACCAAAGTCGAAGTCTATAGTCTGGCGAGCTGGCTTAACGACCTCTACGGTTGGATTCCCGAATTCACCCTGAAGCGGGCCCCTAGCGCCGAACTCAAAACCGACCAGGTTGACCCTTTCGACTACCCTCGCCTGGCCCCTGAGGTGGAGGCTGAAATCCAGGGCCAACGAGCTCGGCGGGGCCTCCTCCGCTACGAGTATAAGCGGCGTAACGGGCCCTTAATTCTCAAAGTTAGTGAGAAGGCTTTCGGCTCGGGTCGCCTGATGCCCGTGACTTGTGCCTTAACCGACGCCAAGCTCAGTCGCCGAGACGCTCCAGACTAAAGTCTCCCACGATCACTTCGTCCTCGAGAATCTCCATGCCCACGTCTTGCAATAGCAGACTTTCAAGGGCGGCCTCGAGTCCTTCACCGTTGATCAGGGCGGCGGCCAGGTGGGACAGGCAGTCGGACAGAGCAGGCAAGCGCCCCTTCTGGCTCTTTTGCTCCAAGAAGTCGAACACTTGCCAGGCGTTCTCGGGAGCCATGCCGGCTAGAGACCTGGCCGCCTCCAGGCTGGCGTGGTCGCCGTGGACCAAAGCTTCGATGAGCCAGTGGCCGACCGCGTCTTGACGCTGGCCAGAGGGAGGAGAGGAGAGTCCGGCTAAGATGTCCTGCACCAGAGCATGGGCCGCCGACGCCCTCTCGACCATCCTTTGAAACTCAGGGGTGTCGGTGGAATCGAGGTCTTTGGCCATCGCGGCCGCCACGGGGAGGCCGTGTTGCTGGGTCAGCCCGACCAGGACTCGGGCCTTCTCTTGCCACCGGTCCTGACCGAGATAACCCTCGAGGTAGGGCAACGACTGCACGGCCAGAGAGGGTTCTCGACAAGCCTCGCTCATCACCGCCACGGCTTCAAGCCCGAGTTGGAGTGAGTGCGCCTAGCAGATCGGGGAGAGTCAACCCCGGAGAAGCCCCCTCAAACAACACCGACCCTTCATCGCCTCGAATCTTGACCGAGGAGAGGTGGGCTCCCGTGTCGGTCGTAGAAGCTTCAGAAGTTAAGCGAAATCGAAGCTGCACCTGCTCCCCCAAGTAGTCAGCCAGGTCCACCTGAACCGATTTCCAGTCCCGCGACTGGCCACTGAGCCCTTCTAACACAACGTGGCGCTCACGACCCAAAAAGGTCTTTCGACGCGCCTCCACTGTGAGATAGTCAAAACCCGACTCCAGTTTATGCTCAACATCAAAGGTCAAGCGAGCCTCGGACTGGTCACTTAAATCGATCATTGGCAGCGTCAGGGAGTTGTCCTCACCGTTGGCGCAATTGCGCCCCGGACTGGACTGTCGGCCCAGACATTGGTGCGTCCCCGAATCGTAACCGGCCCCCATTTGTCGCTGGAAAACCAGCGAAACTGTTCCTCGAGAGCCTGATTCCGAGCAGACAACTCGCTAATGCAGAGGGGACAATCCTGAGCCTTCACAAGCTGTCGCCAC
>CAYRFU010000297.1:0-8890 GCA_964423525.1 uncultured Burkholderiales bacterium
CCGAGCGCGAGTTTTCGATGGGTCTATCCCGGACATTGAGTGGGAGCAGCAACACTTGGTCGTGATGATTCATCAAGGCGTGACCGATCTGGATAAAGCTGACCTAGACCTCGACTGGTTATTGGAGCGTTTCCATCAGGTTTTAGTCTCAACCAGTAATGAAGATGTTGCGGCGGCTTTGCCATGGCGCAACCAGGCCTCCTCCGGGCTTCCCCCCTCTGACCGGGCGACCCAGGCTTTTTCGATAGCCTTCCAGCTGCTCAACCAAGTTGAGGAGAACGCCGCGGCCCAGCAGCGAAGACGTTTTGAGGACGAGCAGGGGGTTGGCGCTGAAAGGGGTTTATGGGGTCAGGTTCTGCAAGCTTTGGTGGAAGCTGGAAAGGAGCCCCAACAGCTCCGTGAGGAGTTGGGTCAGATTCGGGTCGAACCGGTCCTGACCGCCCATCCCACCGAGGCCAAGCGGGCTACCGTCCTGGAACACTATCGCGAGCTCTACCTCCTCCTGGTCAAGAGGGAGAATCCCGTTTGGACCAAGCTTGAGCAAGCGGCTATTGATGAGCAGGTGGAAACGGTTCTGGAAAGGTTGTGGCGGACTGGCGACATCTTTCTTGAGAAGCCCGATATCCAGTCGGAGTTGACCAACGTGCTCTACTACCTTCGGCGAGTTTTTCCCCTTGCTCTGCAATCGGTCGATTCCCGCCTGGAAAGGGTGTGGTCGGCTCTTGAGCTGGGACGGCCAAGCCCAAAGTTTCCCACCCTCTCGTTCGCGACCTGGGTGGGTGGCGACCGAGATGGTCATCCCCTTGTCACCCACGAGGTGACCAAGTTCACCCTGTCAGAACTCTATCGTTTGGGGCGCGAGCTGGTAGCGGAACGTCTGGTTGAGCTGGCTCGTCGACTCAGTCTTTCGGCTCGCTTGCAAGAGCCACCAGACCATTTCCTGACCGCTCTGGAAGAACTCACCCATCGCTGTGGTCAGGCGGGTCAGAATGCCGTGGGCCGAAACCCGAAAGAACCCTGGCGTCAGTGGGTCAGTTTGATGCAGGTTCGACTCGAAGACGGCTCGGCCGCTTATCGACGAAGCCACGAGGTTCTTCGTGATCTCGAAAGGCTCGAGGAGTCTTTGGAAGCTGTCGGAGCCACGCGCCTGATTAAGTCGGATCTCAAGCCGGTGGTGCGAACGGTGGAGAGCTTCGGCCTCCACCTGGCTAAACTTGATGTCAGACAGAACAGTTCTTTTCACGACCGCGCACTGGCTCAGCTGTTAGCGGCGTCCGGGTTCGAAGAGCCAGACTTCGGAAGCTGGTCGCGTGAGCGCAAGAGGGACTTCTTGCAAGGCGAGCTTCGTTCCCCTCGCCCTTTTACTCATCCCGATGCCAGTTTAGGCGAGGAGGCCCAGGCCGTGCTGGACACTTTCAGAGTCCTGCGAGCGCATTGGGCCTGTTTCGGCCTGGAGGGGCTAGGAGCTTTGATTGTGAGCATGACTCGCGACGTCTGCGACCTTCTGACGGTTTACCTTTTCGCTAGGGAAGTTGGTTTTCTCGCCCCCTCGAGCTCGGGGCCCTACTGCCCTATGCCGGTCGTGCCATTATTCGAAACCATCGAGGACCTCCAGAACAGCCCGGTGATCCTGAAAGATTTTCTCCAACATCCCTTTACTCGAGCAAGATTCGACCGTCAGGGTCCGGTTCAACAAGTGATGATCGGCTACGTGACAGCAACAAAGACGGGGGCTTGGTAGCGAGTCTGTGGGGACTCTACCGAGCCCAGTCCAAGCTAACGGAAGTGGGGGAGTCCGAGGGGGTCAGAGTTCGGTATTTTCACGGTCGAGGCGGCACTATCAGTCGCGGGGCCGGACCCACCGGTCGCTTCGTCCGCTCCATTCCTGCCGGCAGTCTTGCCGGGGACCTGCGCCTGACCGAGCAAGGCGAAACCATCGCTCAAAAATACGCCAATCAGAACAATGCCATCTACAATCTGGAGCTTTTGCTGGCCGGCACTGCTGTGGCCACGTTGGGCCGCTCCTCGACTCCCGACGAACGGGTCTTGAAGGACGCCTTGGAACAGCTGGCCGATTCGAGTCGGTCTCTCTATCGAGAACTGCTCACTGGTGAGGGCTTCGTGACGTTTTTTAGTCAGGCCACGCCCATCGACGTGATCGAGCAGAGCCGCATCGGTTCAAGACCTGCTCGCAGAACCGGTAAGCGCAGTCTGGGAGACCTCAGGGCCATTCCCTGGGTTTTCAGCTGGAGTCAGTCTCGCTTCTTCCTGTCGGGGTGGTATGGCGTGGGAACAGCTCTGGCCAAGTTACGCCAAAACTCACCTGAACAGTGGAGGCAGTTGGGTGAGCATCTTTATGGATGGGCACCCCTCCATTACATCATCAGTAACGCGGCTACTAGCGTGATGACGGCCGACCTCTCCATCATGCGTCTTTATGCCTCTCTGGTTGAGGACCCTGACTTGAGGCAGCGAGTCATGACCCGGATCGAAGCCGAACTCGAGCTTTCGCGAGAGATGCTCGAAGGGCTCTACGGGGGCACCCTTGCTGAACGCCGGGCTCACCCGGCCCGTCTTTTAGCTAAACGTCAGGCACCCCTCTCGGCCCTCCATCACCGCCAGGTGATGCTCTTGAGAAGGTGGAGGAAAGCACCAACCGAGCCGGCCTTGGCCAGTCTTCTTTTGACAGTGAACGCCATCGCGGCCGGCTTACGCACCACTGGGTAAACGCTAGCCCAGTTCCCCCGCAATATCTATCGTGGTCAGCCCCGCTCTTTGGCTTATGACGCTAAGGCCCTGGAACTCGCCCGCGAGGGGCTGGAACAGGGGCACGACCAGAAGCTACCCCACGTCTATCGGATCTTTTTCTACTTGCCCTTTGAGCACAGCGAGGCCGCCTCCGACCAAACCCTCTCTCTGCATCTTTACGGCGCTTTGCTGGGGGACGCCCCTGAGGTCTTGCGCCCTCTTCTAGAACGCACCCTGGACTACGCCCATCGACACGCAGACATCATCCAGAGATTTGGACGCTATCCTCACCGCAATGCCATCCTGGGTCGCCCCTCCACCCCTGACGAAACCCACTTTCTTAGTCAGCCCGGCTCCTCGTTCTAGTTGCTGGGAGTGCGCTCAACGACCCGTTGACGTTCCTTCTCGAGACCGCTTTGAGGCTGACGGGGTCCACTACATCCGCAGAGGGTCCCAAACCAGGTCGAAGCCGAACGATTCGAAATCCCTCCGGTTCGCGGTAGCGAATTGAGTGACCCCGTGATGAAGCAGAGTCAGAGCCAACCTTGCATCGATGACCTGTCGATATCCAGCTTTGGTCTCCTGGGCCCAAGCCCAGAGCGACTTCGACACCTCGGGGCTATAGTCGACATGTTGCCATCCGGGACAGTTCTTGAGAGCAAGACAGTACTCGGCAGCCTTTCTCGCGCTCAGTGGTTTCCTCGTGACTGTGGGGTTTCTTAGCTGCATGTAGATCTCGACCAGAACCAACTCGCAAATGACGAATTCTTGACTGGGGTCGAGACTGGTGAAGAAACTGCTGGCTCGGTCGTGGTGTCGGCTGCTTCTGTTGGCGGCGTGGAGAAACAGGTTGGTGTCGGCGGAAATCACGACTCCCCTCGAAGCTCTATAGCATCAGCTTCGGGCCTGGAATGGGCTGGATCCGACAGGAAGTCCCCACCCAGGTCAACTGTGGGGAATTTCCATCGCTCGCTGGCTTTTTCAGGAAAACGGGCTACGTAGAGTTCTGAGGCCCGCCTCACCACTTCCGCTAGAGGCCAATCTTTGAGTTCAGCAATCTGCTTTAGGCGTCGATACAGGGGATCGGGAAACTGAATCTGAGTTCTTTTCACGCACCAATCATACATCGGAGTGTATATGACGTCAACAATGATACGAGGTCTGCTCCGACAGAGAGCAGGCCCCTTTCATCAGGCTCGGATACGTTGAACCTGGCCACAAAGTTGGCTGAAGCTAATGGTGGGGACATTGAAGGACTGAGTAGCGGCGGCGACCCGTGGTGCTACGGGCGGCTGGAGTAAGAGTTTTTGAAGCCCGCGTCGGTAAATGAGGGCGGTAGGCTGTAGGTGATCCTAGCTACCCCCCCCTGTCTACATTCTGGCCCGTAGTTTGGCCCGCCACACGGTAACTGTGTTAAGGGAGATGTTTAGGGGATCTTCAGCCCTGGCTTGGCTGCGACCTTAGCGGCGAATTCGCCGCAGTAGTCCCCTTTAGGGATCATCGTCATCTGGGAAAGGCTACGTGAAATCGTCGCTGAACTGTGGGTCACCGTCCCCGCGGGACCCTCGGCCACTAGAGAGCTTTGGGGGGCATCCGCTAGTTACTTAGCTGAACGGTGGCCTATCAGTGCTTCTAGCATAGGGGACCGAGCCCGGTCGGCGAAGCTAGAGATATGGTCAGCAAGTTCGATCTCGAGCTGGGAAGGCGCTACCGAACCGCCGCTCAAGAACGCTACCCCGAGGCCTTGGTCGAGGTTCGTCTTTACGGCTCCCGCGCCCGGGGAGACGCCCGCCCTGACTCTGACCTCGATTTATTCGTTCTTACTCGAGGCGAAGACCCGGCCACTCGCCGAGACCTCCAAACCCTGGCCTGGGAGGTCGAAACCCAGGCGGAGTGTCCCTATCCGATCCTTCCCCTGGTTATGTCCGTCGACCATTTCGAGGAGTTAAGGCGACGGGAGCGCCGCCTAGCCCGTGACATCTTGAAGGAGGGTCTCCTGGTGTGACCGAGACTCATCGGCGAGAAAACATCACGCGGGAGTTGGTTCGAGCGGAACGGGCGCTTCGAGCCTCCCGCCATTTGGTGGATCTAGAGTTGACTGAGGACGCCATTTCCCGCGCCTACTATGGGATGCTTCATTGCGCCAGAGCGTTGCTTCTGTCGGAAGGGTTGGAGCCCCGGACTCACTCCGGGGTGGCTCACGAGATCTACGTGCATTTTGTCCGTTCAGCTCGTCTAACGCCTGAGGTGGCCGCTTGCCTGCGCCGTCTGCAGGCCGACCGGGAACAGGCCGACTACGACTCCGCATCGGTGTTCACCACCGCTCAGGCACAGTACGCCCTACAAGAATCAGAGGAGTTTCGGCAAGCTTGCCTGGAGCTCCTTAGAGATTCGGGCTACCTCGACTAGCGTTTGTCTAGAACAATGAGGCCGGCCAAACTGTAACATCGCCTTCGGCTCGAAGGCCAGACCTTTTCGCCTATCTCTGGCTAGGATACTATCCTGCCAGGAACCACGACACCTCTGCGGGAACCCGAAAAGGAGGCTTATGCTAGACATTCGTCTGGACCGAAGGGAAATCCCCCGATCTGGTGTTCGAGATTACCTCTAGCTCCACCCGTTCTGAGGAACTGGGAAACAAGCGAGGGCTCTACGCTTTTCTCGGGGTCAAGGAGTATGTGCTTTTCGACCCTCGTGAGGAATATCTCGAGCCGAGACTGCGTCTCTACCGACTTGAGGGGAAAACTACTTGCCCGTCGTCGGCCAGCTTTTGCTGGAGACGGTTGGACTTGAACTCACGGTCCTCGATGACGAGCTTCGCCTGCTCGACCCGCAGACAGGTCAAGTTCTCCCTACTCCGCCGGAGGCTTTGCCGGAGACCCGAGACGCTTTGGTGGAGACCCAAGACGCTTTGGCTGAGACCCGAGGCGCTTTGGCTGAGACCCAAGGCGCTTTGGCTGAGTCAGAGAGGGCTAGAAGGCAGCTCGAGGAGAGACTCCGACTACTCGAAGGCGAGCGGTAAGCGATCTTATCGTTGGTCAGTAGCCCTTCGACGACAAACGAGTGGTAGGAGTAGGCGACGACAGGCTGGCCTGCTGGGAGACATCGTGAACGCCTGTTTGTGGGCCGACGTGATCAACCGTCCTGGTTCGCCGATGCTGATGCTGGCACCGGAGGGAAAAGCTTGAGCTGGCCATTTTCGAGCAGTTCTGCCTCAAGTCGGAGGGTGGTTTGGACTTTGGTCTGCATTTCTCCGATTTTAGCATCCTTTTCTGATGTCGCGCTAGGTGTGTGCGCAAGAGAAACTTCCTCTCTAGAGCTAAGTTCTTGGAGAGCTACTGGGTGAGCGCGGAGGCGCTTTTGCCCCGTCCGCCGGAGTGAGGTGGGCCCAGACCTCTTTGTTGGGCTCCAATACGGCTCGCTCGGCCGTCTCGATCGGCTCTTCACTTCCTCGGATCACGAACGTTTCGTATCGGTAGGGATTGTAAGTGACCGGGGCGATTTGGGCTGAGTCGGGCGCCCCTTCCACGGTGTAAGTCCGGCTTGGAAATTTGGCCATCCCTCGGGGGACCATCCCCTCGAGCGTCCCTACCACTCCAGCGTGGACATTTTTGGCCTGGTCTCGCAGGACCCTTTGGCGGCCTTTTTCGTTGACACGAAACTCCACGTCGGAGAGGTCGACTCGGTCGGCGTGGGCTACCACCCTGCGCGAGCCGGTCGTAGCTTTGACACTCCAGCAGTCTTGGTGAAGGTTACGGTAGACGAAGACTCGTGAGCCTCGAATTTCAGAGAACGGTTTCGGTCGGATGGGCACGGCCTGAAAATAACCTGAAACCCTTAAACTATCCGGAAATCTGGGACCGGGCCAGGCCATTTAAGGAAATCTTCAGGTTCGTGATCCACTCTTGGCTCGATCAAAGAAAAGCCATCCGTGAGGATGGTAATCCTGAAGAGAAGAGGGGTGTGCCGTGGAAGCCCTCCACGACTTTTTGGCTAGTAGTGCTACCCTGAGGCTATTTGCCGTCATAGGACTAGGCTATGTTGTCGGAGCTTGGAACGTTCGGGGTTTTTCTCTGGGGGTCTCGGCCGTGCTCTTTGTTGGGTTGGGCCTCGGGGCCTGGGACCCGGAGGCGTTCCTGATTCCGCCCGTGGTTGCTCACATCGGTTTAGCCCTGTTTGTCTATACCATCGGTTTGGCTTCTGGTCCGGGAGTCTTCCGAGCTCTCTCTACTCCTGAGGGAGTTCGCCTTAGTCTGCTCACCTTCGTGGCGGTCCTAGCTTCAGCTGACGTGACAGTCGGCACCGCTCGACTGGTTGGTCTGCCGGGAGCTCAAGCGGCTGGCATTTTCTGCGGGGCCATCACCAACACGCCTGCCTTGGCAGCTCAGCTAGAATTGGCTCAACGAACGCCTGGTCTCGAGGATAAAGAAGGTCCGGCAGTGGGCTATTCGGTGTGTTATCCGTTCGGGGTCCTCGGCGTCTTCGCTGTCATGGGGCTCTTGATGCACTGGCCCGGCCGCCAGCCTGAGGACGAGGTCAAAGCCTACCAGGAGAGTCAGCAAGGCAGTCACGGTCCGGTCGTGACTCGCAACTATCGGGTTACCAAGCTGAAGCCGAACGGGAATCAGCTTGAGGCGGGCTGGCTCACCGACCAGACCGGATTGTTGGTAGCCCGACGTCTCCACGACGATCAGCTCGACATCGCCTCACCGGATAGCGTTCTGAGTCCAGGCGATGTGGTGTTAGCGGTTGGCACTCAGGAGATGCACGACAAGGCGGCCGAGATGCTGGGGGTGCCCGCTCCTGAAAGGTTGGAAGCTCAGCAAAGCCTGGTCGTTTACAGTAAGTTCTTTGTTTCCAATCCGGAGCTGGTGGGGCAGAGGCTGGGCGATCTTCATCTGGAGGCTCGTTTTCGCACCATCGTCACTCGAGTGAGGCGGGGAGACCAGGAAGTTCCCGCCTCTCCGGGCTGGGTGTTGGAGGAGGGCGACGTGGTGCGAGTGGTGGGTCGAAGTCATGGCGTGGAGAAAGCAGGTCAACTGTTCGGAGATTCTCTCGAGCAGATCGCCGCGACCGATTTTCTTTCGGTAGCCCTGGGGATGGTTCTCGGGGTGATGTTGGGCAGCGTCCCGATTCCTCTGGGAGAGGCGCCCTATCCCACCCTGGGAGTGGCTGGAGGCTGTTTGGTGGTGGCCTTGATTTGGGCAAGCTGCGGCGAACCGGAAAGATTGTCTGGACGATGCCGCTGGAGGCCAATCTGACTTTGAGACAGATCGGCCTGTTGTTTTTTCTTGCCTCGGTTGGTATCAAAGCCGGAGGCCAGTTTGTGGGAGCTCTGGCCGATAACGGCCTGGTGATGATCGGGTGCGGCGTCGTGGTGACCCTCACTTCGGCTCTGATTTTGGCCCTGGGCGGCCGCTACTACCTGGATACGAATCTGGTGCCGTTGCTGGGCGTGTTGGCGGGCGCTCATACTCAACCGGCCTGTCTCGCCTACGCTAACTCTCTGGTGAAATCGGAAGGAGTCAATATCGGATACTCTTCCGTTTTCTCGGTGGCCATGCTGAGTAAAATCTTGATAGGCACTTACCTCCTGTCTCTTTTGACCTAACCATGAGTCTGAGTCTTGTGATCGTCATTCCGTTCGTGGTCCTTTTGGGAGCCACTCTGGGCTTTCGCCGGCCTCTCTGGCAGAGCGCGCTGCTGGCCTTTGCTAGCGGACTGGGCTTGTGGATAACGGTGCCCGGGGCCGAGCTTGGGCCGGCCGTGGCTAAAGCTCTGATCTTGGCTTGCGAGGTCGGACTGATCCTGTTCGGAGCTATCGCTTTTCTGGAATACAATACCGCAGTTGGGACGACCGATCGGATTCAGGCGAGTTTGGCCCGTGTCTCTTCGGGTCGCGCTTCGGTGGAGGCCTTGCTCCTGGCCTGGCTTTTTTGCGGATTTCTGGAAGGGGCAGCAGGCTTTGGGGCCCCGGCCGCCTTGATCGCGCCCTTGCTGGCCTCTCTCGGTTTTCCCCCGCTCTTGGCTGCAGTGGTGCCTCTGGTGGGCGACAGCGCGGCTGTCCCTTTCGGGGCCGTGGGGACACCCGTCCGGATCGGTTTGGCCGGTCTGGCTACCGGTCAAGCTTCGCTCTATGGCG
>CAYRFU010000298.1:0-2168 GCA_964423525.1 uncultured Burkholderiales bacterium
GCTTTATCGGCGGCGGCATTGGCCTCGGAACGAGCCGCTTCGGCAGCTGCCGTGGCTTCCGCCGCTTCAGCTGCAGCAACATCGGCTGCTGTCTGAGCGGCCGATTCATCATCGGAGATTCCCAAGGCTCCTGCGATGCCGTTGACGGCTGCCTCAGCCACGGAGCCACTATAGGCGTCGCTGACGGCTCCGGCTATGCCGTTGACGGCCGACTCGGCCACGGAGCCACTGTAGGCGTCGCTAACGGCGCCCGAAAGGTCGGCCCCGAGGTCGGCCACGCCGTTGACGGCCGCCTCGGCCACAGAGCCACTGTAGGCGTCGCTGATGGCTCCCGAAAGGTCGGCTCCGAGGTCGGCCACGCCGTTGACGGCTGCCTCGGCCATAGAGCCGCTATAGGCGTCACTGATGGCGCCGGAGAAATCGGCACCCAGGTCGCCCAGTCCGTTGACAGCTGACTCGGCTAGAGAGCCGCCGTAAGCTTCGCTGACGGCATCGGAAAACTCGCCAAAACTGCCGAAGCTAGCCGGGTCCCCAAAGGCTCCAGCCAGGCCTTCAACCATGCTGTTACCTGAATTGTCAAAGAAGGAGCCGTCAGCCATTTCGGCTGCAGTTGCCGTGGAGAGCCCAAACTCGTCGCCCAAGGGAGGGACGAACAGGCCTTCCGCAGGTAGTGGGGCAAAATTGGTAGCTTGGGGAGAGAAATTGATAGAGGATGTGAGACTATTGATTAAGGCCATGATAGCATTCAGCTTAGGCGAAGGAACTCGCCGATTTCTCAGGCCGCTCCCACTTTCATTACCAGAATGTAAACACAGAAGGGCACCGGAGGCCGTCCGAGAATTGAATGAAATTCATCATGGCTAAGGAACGGATCGACAAGCTGCTGGTCGAGAGAGGTTTGTGCGAGAGTCGAGAACGGGCTCAGGCTTTAGTCATGGCAGGCCAGGTCTACGCCGGAGACTTGAAAGTCGTCAAAGCGTCCACCCGTTTTGACCAGAGTGTCGCTCTTGAGGTGCGCCAGGGCTTGGCCTACGTCAGCCGGGGAGGGCTCAAGCTGGAGAAGGCCCTCGACGAATTTGCCCTGGAGCCCCAGGGGTTGGTCGCTCTCGACATCGGAGCCTCGACCGGGGGTTTTACCGACTGTCTTCTGCAGCGCGGGGCAGCGCGCGTTTACGCGGTTGATGTCGGGAAAGGTCATCTGGCCTGGATGCTGCGCCAAGATCCCCGAGTCGAAGTGCGAGAGGGCGTCAACGCCCGCTATCTCGATCGTTTGGTGGTGCCCGAGTTGGTCGCTCTGGTGGTGTGTGACGTCTCTTTTATTTCCCTTGCCAAAGTCTTGCCGGCCGTGATGACAAGAACCTTACCGGATGCGAGTTTGGTGTGTTTGATCAAACCGCAGTTCGAGGCGGGCCGCGAAAAGGTCGGCAAAGGTGGAGTAGTGCGCGAGGCTAGCACTCATCTCGAGGTTCTTGAAAAGGCCTTGAGTGAAGCTCTTGAGCTTGGATTGGAGCCGTTCGGGCTAACTTTCTCTCCTGTTCGGGGACCGGCCGGGAATATAGAATATCTTGTGGCGTTTGGGGGAAAGTCTATGAGGAAGGTGCCCCCAGCTAGCCAGGTGGTCGAGCAGGCTCACCATCATTTTTTCGGAAAAGAGAACTTTTGACGACCCAAGCGAAAGTAGGAACTCTGGTGGTGATCATCACGATCATCTTACTGGTGCTGGCCCCTGGTCAGCACAAGCGTGCCCCAGTTCTCAGTAATACTTACAAGCTGGAGTTTACCCAGGTTCACGGACTGCGACCGGGTGATCCGGTCAAGGTGGCCGGGGTTCCTCAAGGGGTGATCGTCGACATCGACTTTGCTTCCCCCGAGCGTCAACGCCAGTTTAGCCTGGTCACCGGTGGCAAACTGATCGTAGAAGCTTCAGTGGCTTTGAACCCCGGTGTGGAAATCCCTGAAAGTTCCTCCTACAAAGCTGTCAGCAATCTGAATGGCACCCGCTGGATCGACATTATTCCGGCTGGCGGTGGGACCCTCATCGGCCCTGACGAGCCATTCTTCGCGGAACGGGTCTCAGCCCAGGAAGACCAACTCTCAAGAACATTGCGGACCATGCGCACTCTCAGCGAGCAGACTAATGAGCTGAGGGCCGAGATCGCCAAGCCCGA
>CAYRFU010000298.1:2178-8849 GCA_964423525.1 uncultured Burkholderiales bacterium
CAGCACCCCCCTGGAAGGCGGCCGGGAGGTCACGGCCGAGATCGCCAAGCCCGAATTTCCCCGCAACATCAAAGATACGGCCTCCAATTTTCGTTTCTACTCCCGGGAACTCAGTCAAGCCAGCGTTCGGGCGCCCGAGCAGCTAGAGGCATTGGAGGACCAGATCAACCTTCAAGAAGCCAACATCCTCCAGCAGCTTGAGAAGATGGACGAAAGAGTCGGGGGGATCCGGGAGAGACTCCTAGCGCTGGGCCCCAAAGCGCGGGAGAACCTCGAGGCCTGGCAGGCTCGTTTCGACGGCTCCAAAGACCAGCTTCAGATTTTGTTGAATCAGGCTTTGGAGATGTCAGCCCGTTACCAGACGATGGTCGAGAAGGCGACAGCCGAATATGCCGATCGAGATAAGCTTCAGGAGATGGTTATTACAGCTCGCAAATGGGCTCGTCAGATCGACACTATGCAGGCCATCGCAAGTGACCTCCACGCTCTCAGCTCAGACCCACGAGTGCAAGAGGACCTGAGAAATTATCTAAAGCAGTTCAAAGCGCGCTCTGAACAGATGAAGGAACAGATCGAGAGCCTCGAAAGACGGATCGACAGTCTGCCTTTTTAAGCGATGAGTGGCCGGCCAACGTCAGTTTCCGCGCGAGTTCTGATCCGTCTGGCCGAAGTCTGCCATAGTCACCCCTGGCGGGTTCTGAGCAGTACTGCCTTGCTCTTTCTCTTGAGTCTCTGGCTGGCCGCGGCTTTTCTCCACTTCGAGTCCGACCGAGGCGCTTTGGTTTCCAAGAAAGACCCGCTCTTTGAGACTCAGGAGCGCTTCCTCCGGGAGTTTCCCACCAACGACGACGTGGTAGTTATGGTCGAAGGAGGCGAAGCTAGCGAGCGGGAGCAGTTTGTGGACGCTCTGGCGAAGCGTCTCCGCCAGGACCCCCAACTCTTCCAGTTCATTTTCCCCAGGCTGGAACTGCCTTTCTTGAGAGAACACGCCCTCTACTACCTGGAACTTGACGACCTTGATCGGTTGATTTCTTCGCTGGCTCAAGCTCGACCGTTTTTGGGTGCTCTTTCAGGCGCTGATGACCTGGCCGGCTTGCTCAACGGCTTTGGCGCCTCGGCCGAGGGGGAGGGGATCGCCTCGATGTTACCCTTCCTCAATCGTGTCTTAGAGCAACTCTTGCTCAGTCTGCAGACTCGAGGTCGGTTTCTCTATCGCTCTCCCTGGAGCGATCTCTTTTTTGGCGAGAGTAGTCTGACTGAAGTTCCCGAGGAACTTCGCCAGCCGGGAAATCACGTCTTCTACCACACCCTGGCCGGGGGTGCCGTTCACCTGCTGATGCTTCGGCCCGACAAAAGCGAGCCGGGAGCGGTCCCGATCTTGAGGCGACGGGTCTTGGAGGTTCAAAGACAGTATCCTAAAGTGAGCGTTGGCCTGACCGGAGAGATGGTTCTTGAATATGACGAGACGGTCGGCTCAGAAGAGGACTCTAAAAACTCGGCCGTCTTGAGCCTACTCTTGGTGGCAGCCCTGTTTTCTTTCGCTTTTCGTCAACTCTTTCGCCCCCTGATGGCCATCTATGCCCTGGTGCTGGCGGTAGGCTGGACCCTGGGATTCACCACCCTGGCCATCGGCCATCTCAATCTGTTGACGGTCAGCTTCGCCACCATTCTTATCGGCCTCGGAATCGATTTTGGAATCCATTTTCTCTTCCGCTACGAGGAAGAGTATGCTCGTTACCAGCAGCCATTAGAGTCGATGCGGCAAACCATGGCCGGCACCGGAGTGGAAAACTTGGTTGGGGCTTTCAGTACGGCCACGGCCTTTTGGGCGGTGGGACTGACAGGCTTCAAGGGGGTAGCCGAGATCGGTATCATCGCGGGCACGGGAGTGATGCTCTGTTTTGCTTCCATGGCCACAGTCTTGACCTCTTTGATTTTCTTGCAGGATCGCCATCGGCGTCGTCCGGCTCTCGACACCACCCCAGAATTGGCCCGACTGACCGAACGATGGGTTCTCAGGCGTCATTTTTGGGTCTTGGCTTTAGCTCTGACTCTCTCCTTGTGGTGTTTGTTTCAGCTGCCTTTTCTGCGTTTTGACTATAATCTGCTGCGCCTTCAGGACCAGACGCTCGATTCGGTCCAGGCCGAACTTCGTTTGATTCGGGCTGGGGACCGAACCGTGCTCTTCGGGGTCTCCCTGGTCGACTCTGTAGAAGAGGCGATCGCCCTTTCCCAAACCTACGAACAACTCCCTAGCGTCAGCCGAGCCGAATCGTTAGGGCCCCTGATTCCCACAGCACCTCAACAAAAGGCGGAACGGATCGAGAAAATTCAGGAGCTGTTGACGGGGATCAGAGTGCCCGATGTCCCCGAACCAGGTCAAACCAACACCCGAGATCTGGAGGGGATGGCCACCGGGTTTTTGGAGCTGGACATGGCCTTTCGAGATGCCTACCCCGACCTCATCAACAGCGGAAATCAAGAGACCCGGCGTCAGGCGGCCGAGTTCAAAGAGCTGTTAGATCGCCTTTTTCTGACCCTCGAAAGGATGGGGCCAGGGCCCATAGAGGATGGATTGGGCGCCTTTCAACGCAGCTTCTTTTCGGATCTGGCCTCGATGCTGGGCTTCCTCCAAGAACAGAAACCCGGGCCTTTGATCACTCTGGAAGAACTCCCCGAGAATCTTCGCGTTCGCAGCATCGGAGTGAGTGGCAAATTGGTGGTCAGGGTCTATCCCGTCGCGAACATTTGGGAGCGCGAGCCGTTGGAGCGTTTCGTCCAGGAGATTCGCGGAGTCGACCCTGAGGCGATCGGGGCGCCGGTGATGATCTATCATCACACAGCTCAACTCAAAGAGGCCTTTGAGACCTCGGGAGTGATCGCCCTGGCGGCCGTTTGTGTTCTGCTCTTGCTCCACTTTCGCTCCCTCAAAGTGGCCCTGCTGGCGCTTTTACCGCTCCTGCTGGGGGTTTTGTGGATGCTGGGCGCCATGAACTACTACGGCGTTTACTTCAATCCGGCCAACTTCATGGGCCTGCCTTTGATTCTTGGGATCGGACTCGATTTTGGCATCCATGTGGTTCATCGTATGTTCGAGGAGGGCCGGGCTGATATGTTCACCCACTCCACCGGTCCGGCCACCGCTCTGTCAGCCCTGACCACGGTTTCAGGGTTTGGAACTCTGGCGCTGGCCCGCCACCAGGGAATCGCCAGCCTGGGCTTCGTGCTGACGGCCGGAGTGATCGCCATTATGGTCGCCTCCTTGATCGTCTTGCCGGCCCTGTTGAGATTTAGCCAGCGATTTGAGTCCGACAAACCGGACGAGCCTGGCTTTCCCCGAGGGATCTAGCCCGAGCGCTCGAACCAGCGCAGCCATGACACTTCAAATGTTACTGCCGAAGGGCCGACTTCAAGACAAGGTCCTGTCGCTCTTGGCCCGGGTCGGGGTAGAGTTTTCCTTTGGGTCTCGCTCTTATCGACCGACTTGTTCAGACCCCGAAGTGGAGGCCAAATTCCTCAAGCCTCAAAACATCGCCTCGCTGGTGAACCTGGGCCGTCACGATGTGGGCTTTGTGGGCTACGACTGGATGGTCGAGTTGGGTTTGGACGGGGAGGATTCCAACCTGGTCGAAGTGATGGACTTGGGTTTCAACCCCGTCCGCCTGGTCTCAGCCGTGCCCGAGCATCTCTTGGTGGAGGGGCAACTGCAGGCTCCGGAGCCGCTGGTAGTGGCCTCAGAGTATGAGCGCCTGACCCGACGTTATCTGGCTGACAAAGGTCTCAAAGGGGTGTTCATCAAGACCTTCGGAGCCACCGAGGCTCTCCCGCCCGAAGATGCTGATATGATCGTGGACAACACCTCCACCGGGGCCACACTGGTCTCGAATCGTCTGGCCATCGTGGACGAACTTCTTCGTTCCACCACCCGCTTTGTGGCCAACCGGACCATGCTGGAGGACCCGGCCAAGAGAGGCAAGCTTGATCGCCTGATCAAGCTGATGAGGAGCACCCTCGAGGCGGAACGCCGAGTGCTGCTAGAAATGAATGTGCCAGCTGAAAAGCTTGAGGCGGTAGTGAACCAACTGCCAGCCATGCGCTCACCCACGGTATCACCGCTCTTCGGGGACCAGGGGTTTGCCGTCAAAGTGGCCGTTCCCGTCAAGGAATCGCCCCATCTTATCACCCAGCTGCTCGAGATGGGCGCGACCGATATTCTTGAGTATCGCCTCGAGAAGATCGTTCTTTGAGCCGCCCTATTCCCAAGCCGAGGGCTACGGTCTTGGCCCTGCAGGCCTATCTACCCCCGTTAGAGGGGCGTCGCCAGGCCATTCGACTCGACTTCAACGAGAACACCACCGGATTTTGCGAGTTGCTCGACGGCATCGAAGCGAGCCTGGTAACCGCCTATCCCGAGTACGAGGAGTTGATAGAGAGTCTGGCCCGGTGGCTCTCGGTAGGGCCCGAGCGACTGCTGCTGACCAACGGCAGCGATGAAGGTCTTTTTGTGGCTGCCTTTACCTTCATCGAACCGGGGCGCGACCGAGCCCTGGTTTCGGCACCGACTTTCTCTTTGATCCCCCACTCACTCCGCCTCTGTCAGGCTCAGTTGAAGGAAGTGGGTGTTCGTCCGGACCTGTCTTTTGACCTCGACGGCCTGGAGCAGGCCTTGACTGAGGGGGTCAAACTGGCCATGTTGGCCAGCCCTGATAATCCTACTGGCGGGGTGATCCCGCTGCACCGGCTTGAGCGGTGGCTGACTCGCTTTCCCGAAACGGTTTTTGTGATCGATGAGGCTTACCACGAGTATTTCGGGGAGACGGCTTTGGGTTTGGAGTTCCCTAATCTTCTGGTCAGTCGGACGTTTTCGAAGGCCTGGGGCCTGGCCGGACTTCGGCTCGGCTATCTGGTAGGCCATCCCCAGATTATCGAATACCTTCGCCGGGTTCGGTCTCCTTATAGTGTCAACAGTCTAGCGGTGCGCAATCTTCTCAAAGTCTTGCCTCACCATCGTCGGGTGGTGGCCGAGGCCAGCCAGGTCATGGCTCGCAAAGCCGATGTGGTCAAAGCGGTTCGAGAGGCTGGCTACAGCGTGACCGAGGGGGCGGCCAACTTCTTTGTCATCTGGGCCGGCCCCGACGCTCGGGTCATCGAGAGTTTTATGCGGGCTCATAGAATTCTGGTGCGGGACCGCTCCAAGCTTCCTAGGATGGCTGGCTCGGTCAGAGTCTCGGTGGGGTCCGAAGGGGAGATGAAGACTTTTCTGGAGGTGTTGGCTCAGTTTCGAGAACGGACGGCTATCATTTTCGACCTGGATGACACCCTGGTGGATACCACGGAAAGCTACGATCGGTGCGTGTTAGAACTCACGGGATCCACTCTCGAGGAGTTGCAGGACCTACGAGCCGAAGGGGGCTTCAACGATGACTGGGAGGCGGCTGCTGAGCTCCTCTCTCGGCGGGGCCAGACCCGCCCTTTGGAAGAGGTCGAGCGGGTCGGCCAGGAGATTTATCTGGCCCTGGCGTCCGAGGCAGAAACACCTCTCTTTCGAGAGTCAACCCTACGACGTTTAGCCCAACGCCATCGTCTCTTTATCTATACAGGAAGACCCCGGGCTGAATACGACCCGGTGTGGGGAGAGCGGTTGGCGGGATTTTTCGAGGAAGTCGTTTGCAAAGACGACGTCAACGAGCCCAAACCTTCTCCCGAAGGATTGCTCTCTCTCCAGGCCCGTCACCAGCTTCAGCACGCCTACTACGTCGGAAACTCGGTGGACGATATGGCAGCCGCTCGAGCGGCCGGTATGCTAGCTGTTGGAGTGACCACCAACCAGAGCGAAGAGGTTCTGGCCGAGGCCGGGGCGCACTATGTGATGAGAGGGGTAGAGGAGTTGCCCCGATTGCTCAGGATGGAGAATGAGCCGTGAACCGCACCGCCACCGTAACCCGCAAAACAAAAGAAACTCAGATTGAGCTCACTTTGGGACTGGATGGGGGAGAGGTCAAGGCCCACACCGGGGTCCCGTTCTTCGACCACATGCTCACAGCTTTCGCCTGTCACGGCCGTTTCGGTCTTTTTGTGAAGGCTCGTGGCGACATTGAGGTGGATCCTCATCATCTGCTGGAAGATACCGGCCTGGTCCTGGGTCAAGCGGTTCGCCAGGGCCTGGGAGACGGCTACAAGGGGATCGAGCGGGCAGGCTGCTTTTCCTTCGCTATGGATGGAACCCTGACGCTGGTGGCCCTCGACCTGTGTGGCCGCCCCACCCTGGCGTGGGGTCTGGAGTTCGGGAGTTTTCCTATCGGCAACCTCGATCCCAACCTCTTTAAGGAATTTTTCAAAGGGTTGTCCGATGAAGCTCGCATGGCCCTCCACTTCCATACTCTGGCCCAAGATAACGACCACCATTTGATCGAGTCGGCTTTCAAAGGCTTCGGCCGGGCTCTCCGCGCGGCCGTGCGACCGATAGCCGGTGATGAAGTTCTGAGTACGAAGGGCATGATCGATGCCTGACCTGGAGCTCGTCGACTACGGTGGGGGAAATCTCGGCAGCCTGAAGCGATGCCTCCATCGCCTCGACTTAGATTATGTTTCGGTCGCTGCGGCCAGGCCCCCCAGCGGAGAGCGGCCGCTAGTGCTGCCTGGCGTGGGAGCCTTTGGGGCGGTGGCCAGTG
>CAYRFU010000299.1:0-8822 GCA_964423525.1 uncultured Burkholderiales bacterium
TGTGACCAGTTGGCGCAGTAAGCGGGGCGCGTCTTCGCGACCCGTAACCAAGCGACAAGCTTCGGCTTCTAGAAAATCGAGCGAAGAGGTGAGCGTCAAGAACCTTTGCAGCTCTGGGTCGAGTTCGTCCCAAACGACATCGAGGAGGCGCTCTTGGAGCGATTTTTTCTGATCGTGCCAATCCCCGTTCCCGATGCGGGAGGCGAGATAATGGCAGGCCATCGGCCACCCACCGGTAGCCTCGGCCAAAGGCTTGGCCTGAGTGGGCTCGTCAACGAGCAGCTCGATCTCCTCCAGGCTCAGGCTCAATTGAGACGCCTCCAACGTGAAGGCCTCCCCGGCTAACACCCGCCCCTCCCAATCGAGGCCTTCGAGGGAGCGACCGACCAGAAGATAGCCAACCTCTGGCGGAGTAAATCGCATGAGATAGTCGAGGGCCTCGGCGGCATTCAGATGATGGATATCATCGATCACGAACCACAGGCTCCGTTCGCCGAGGGCGTTGATGAGGGCATCAGCCCGAGACCTCCACCCTCCCTGCTGGAGGGGCTCATCCAAGTCTTCCAGGGCCACTTTAGCGGCCCAGGCAAGGTGATCGATCAGGACCACTCCGTCCTGAGCCCCTGAAAACAAGACGTGGTAGGCTATCGGTTCTTCCTGGCGGTTGGCCCAGCCGCAGGCCAGCGTGCTCTTTCCGTAACCGGGTCCGGCCAAGATCGCTGTCAGACGTTTCTTACCAAGGTAACAAAACAGCGCCTCGCGAACCAGGTGGTCTTCGACGGGTGGCAGGGTCACTCGGGTGCTGGCCACGGGCATTTTCATGAGCAGAATGTTCTGGGTTCTCCCGACTCTTCCCTCGATTCAGCATTCTTTCACGAAGTCGGTTCAGACGCTGCTCGAGTTTCGCGAAGGAACTCCTTCTTGGGGGGATAAACTTCCCAACTGGCTTCGATTCTAGAACGGATTCCACACCCGTTCAAACCCAACACGAAGGTGGAGACGCCATGATGCCGAAGGGTAAGAGCCAAGCGAGCATCGATAATCTGGCGTCGACCCAGGCTTTGCCGTGTAGCAAATTCCCAAACCTTTTCCATCACTGGTGCCGATTCGATGACCATCCATCTCGGGTTGCTCCTCCACGCCTGACAAACCTCGACCGCCTGCTTAGCCCCTAGCGGAGCACTCAACACGGCTGGGTTTCTGAGCAGTATGTAGAGTTCGACCAGCACCAAATCGCACAGGGCAACCTCCTGAGAATCTTGGAACTGTTGCAGAATTTCAAGCGCCCTTCCATTCTCCTGACAATCGGAATTGAAAGCGTAGAGTAGGAGGTTGGTATCGAACGAGATCAAAGGCGGTCTGGCGCTGGGTCAGCAAGTTCGCGCCAACTCTCTGCTGGTGCCTTAAACGGCCCCAGGGATTGAGGCTCTGGCGGCCTCCACTCGGTGGCTCTGTGAGTCGGATAACAACGGACCATATACTCGGCCCCTCGCCTCAGGACCTCAGCCACGCTCCACTCTTGCTCCTCGGCCACTCTCTTAACTTTGTCGTAGAGCGACTCCGGAAGCTGGGCCTGGGTTCGCTTCATGCTTACAACTCTACAGCACCTACAAAATTGAGTCAACTCACCGGGGGGCGGCCGGGCCATACGGGTTTTTCGCGTATAACCAGCGGCGCCCGGGGCCATACGGCCTGCAAGACTCGTTCAAACCAGAATCGAATCGATCAAAGCATCTGCTCGGGACCTCGACCCAACTTGCCGAAGTAGCCAAACAGCTCGTGTCGGACCAGATCGTCTTCGACGGGTGGCAGGGTCACTCGGGTAGCGGCCACGGGCATCTTCAGGAGCAGGTGCTCTGGGTCGTCTAGACTCTTCCCTCGGCCCTCCACCCGAGCCTCGTTGTGGGTCGGCGTCAGGAGGCTTCCTGAGCCGCCTTCCAGGCCTCAAGAGCGGCCAAGCGTTCCTCAGCCCTCCTCCGCCACTTGGCAGCCTCGGCGGCTCGTTCTGCCATTCCCCGAAGTGCCTCAAGGATGGCATCAGACCTTGTGTCCAGACTGTCCATGCCCGTGACGGCTTCTTGGAGACCCTCGATAGCTTTCGAGAGGCCCTTCTTTACCGTCTTGATGTCATCAGACATCCGACATTGTTCCGCAAAGATATCGGCCAGAGCTTTGGTCATCAACTCGTCTGAAGCCATGAAGACTAGTTCGGCGAGACTCGTCAAGCCTCCCGCCCCTTCGATGACCATCGATCTCAGGTGCAGGGGCTCGGTTTCCACCGATCGGTGGAGTAGATTCCACGGTTCTGTGGAGTCCGGCCTTGTGGGGCGGATAGCAACGGACCAGCTCTTCAGGAAATCTCGTGAAGAGCCTGAGAAGTCGCTAACTGCTCCGAAACGCCTTCCACGGCCTGACTACCGACTTGCATCTGCTGGACCGCCTTCGTCTTCAGAGCTTCGAGCCGAAGCTGAGCAGATGTTAGCTGAACTTCCTTTTGATTACTTTCCAAGTCTGCCAAGAGCCACTCAGCAGGGATATCCTGACCCCCTAGAGCTTGGACCTCTTTGAGAGCAGCCCTGAGTTCGCTGGTAAGGGAAGCGTGGTCAACGGCCGCGACCCGTTGAGCGGAGAACTCAAGTTTCTCGTCGTCGGTCTGTTGAGTGCGATTCCACCTTGCAACCGCGCCCAATCCAAGACCTCCGACCACGAGACCCTTCAACCAGGCCGCTCGCGAGGAACCACGGAACGTTGACATCGTGGTCGAAGCGAATGACAGGCCTCTGATAGGTGCCAAAGTGCGCCCTTTCAACTAGAAGCTCGTGATGAAACTTCTCCCCGGTCTGGCGGGTCACTTCGTGGAGTTCGGTGTGGCACAGGTTAGCACTCCCACACACCTGCCTTTCCTCCAGTCGCGTCTCGAAGATCGGCGTTACTACCGCTTCAAAGCCTAGGTATCGCTGCCCCTCGATGGGTAGAGTCTGGGACTCGACTCTTGGCTTTCCGTGTCCCGTCCTGGTGAGAGTCTGCTGACTCATCGCTACTTCCCTCGACTCACCTTCACCGAAGGCTTTACCGTCAGCCATAACGGGCTGTTCAAGCCAGGCTGGTGGCGGTTATGGTTGTGGCTGCTATGGTCGGTGTCAGCTTGATTCGCATGCTAGAGTTCCTCCGTTGCTAGCGTAGCCACTTTCGGCATTTCTGTCCTCAACGACTCGGTAAGATGCCGATTCTAGGGGGTCAGTAGCCAACCTCGAAATCGATCAGATTTCTTTAAGAGCCCTAGCCTACGCCGGCTTAATGAACATTTGCTGGCCCTGGGCCCGACCCCGAAAGAAAACTGTCAACCAACGTCTTAACGATCTACTAGCCGAAGACCGGTCCGAAAAGAGCGAGCTCTATATCGAGGTGTCAAAAGCTATGGCCGAAGTGATGAGGTTAGAGAGTCAGATCCGTCAGCTTCAGAAACGGTCAGCTCGACTCAGGCAGCAAGCTGAGTCCCATGAGGGTGATGCAGCTGAGCGTTTCAGAGCAGAATGGAGCCACGTGACGGGTCTGATGACCAAAAGCCAGGCTGAGCTTGAGAAGCAGCAGGCCAGAGTGGAAAGGCTCCGTGCACTAGCAGAATCAGCCGAAGCTGAGACGCGAGACTTCCGGGATGAAGTCAAAGAGATCCGCTGGAAGGACGCCCACAATCGAGCCCGAGAGGCTCTTCGAGAAAAAGGTCCCGATTTGAGGCGAAAGAGCCTTTGACACCCGTGAAGTGCCCTCCAGACTCGGCGGCTAGCCAGGAGACCGGACTGAGAACCGTTCTCAACCCGGTTCTTTCAAAGAAATTTCAGATCCAGACCCCATTATCCGGACATCTCAACCGCGTCGGACACCCAAACCGACCCGAAACAACCAATGGAGGATTTAGAATATGTCAGAAGTTGCAACCAGAGGCCTAAACGTCGTGAAGGGATTCGCTCTTCGCGTTATCGGTAGAGGCGAAAAAGAGCTAGCCCCCGAGCGGGCTGAGGCCCTCGCCAAGCAGGCCAAAGCCAAGTCTAGCGAGTTTATGCAACAGGTGGCCCAAGTCAGCGCCGACAAGATCGACCTGGAAAACAAGATCTCCCGTGAAGATACCAAGGTCACGGAATTGACCAAGCGAATTCAGCTTGTTCAACAGGCTATCGTCGCCAAGCAAGGTAAGCTAGCCGCAATCCCAACCGAAGGGCGCACCCCCCAGCAATCTGCCCAGGCCGAGGCTCTGCAGAAGTCTATTGACAAACTGACCGAGCAGCGTGATGGGTTCGCCATCGAGGCAGGCCAAAGCAAACAGTTCAAAGCCAGCTTCCAGACCGAACTGAGCCAGATGGCCACCAAAGAGGCAGACCTCCGTGAGCAGGCCCGGTATTTCGACAACCAGGCCGACGAATATCAACATCAGGCCGATCTGATCAGGACTAAGCACGGTCTGGCCAAAGCCACCGAGGGCGTTAACGACGTCTTCACCGACATCAAGAGCAGTGGCGTTGGCGAGGGCATTCAGAAAATCGATGATGAGGTCGAGCACCGCCAGAACGCTGCCGACGCCGTCAGCGACATGACCGGTCTGACCGGTGAGATCGAGGTCGCCAAGCTTGAAAACAAGCAAGCAGCTGACGACTTCCTTAAGGAAGCCCTGGGCGACGACTACAACATCGCCAACTAGCCCCCCCGGCCGCCAGGAGGTTAAGACTCCTGGCGGCTTTGACCCAGGAAAGGAAGGACTCTCATGGACGCGAGACCGTTACCGACAGGAGTGTTCGGATTCGAACGCGTTTTCCAGTCAGGCGGCCACCGGCGAATTGCCGGAGTTGGCGATGACTACATTAGGATGAACAAATACCACTCCCATAATTTGGATGTGATCCGGCTTACCGGGGCTTGTGAGGGCGAACAATGCCAGGCTGGTGACCTCGTGGTTTCCATTCATCCCACAGAGATTGAGACCGGACCAGCCTACGACGTGGACATCAAACAACGAGGAGCCCAAACGGGCATCCACTTCACCTTCGAGCAGGTCGAAGGCGGCCCAAAGCTGGACGAACAGACTTGGGACTCTCCCGGAATCAAACGGGTGGAGTTAACCCGCGACCCGTTCACTCACTTCACGATGTTAGCGGCCTATCCCGACGGGAGCAACAGGCCTCTGGCCATCACTAACCTATGACCGATGAAACTCTCATCTCTTGTAAAAACAGCAGCCATCAAGGGGCTGGTGGGTCCGACTACAGCTACGATTCCAAGCGTCCAGAGTCCGATGACGGTGGAAGATGTTGCTTCGATCGACTATCGTCTCAAGCCCGGAGATATTCTCCTCTCGTCCCACAAGGATAAGCCTTTCTACAACGGGCTCATCGGCTTGATGGGATCGCAATTCTCCCACGCGGCTCTCTACCTTGGTGAAGATCAGATGGTCTCTGCTGGACACCAAAACGGAACTCGTCAGACGGAGTTGTTTCAGAACGGAACGCACTTCGCCCTGGTGCGTCCAACCTATCCCGACAACGAGGCACGAGAGAAGACCCTCTCTTTTGCTCTGGAAGCAGCTGAGCAAGAGCGGGGCTACGACTTCTTGGGTGACGGACAGGAGGGTCGGCTAAACTGCACCAGCTTGGTGGCAGAAGCGCTTCAGGCAGGGCAGCCAGATCTGGCCTTTGAGGAAAAAAGCCTGCTGGGCCACTCCTACATCCTACCCGACGCCTTCCTGAGTAATCCCGCGACGATTGTTCTAGAAAGTCAACCCCTCGACGCTCGTAAGAATCTTGTGGGTGCCCTTCCAGTGCTTTGCACTACGGCTGTGGGGGGCGGCGCGGGTGGGTGGGGTGCCAACGCGATACAACCGATAATACCGGAAGCGATCCCCAACACCGCCAGCACCGTTGCCGGGGTTGCTCTAGGGGCCTTGACTGGATACGCGTTAGCCGGCTTGGCCGTTATCTTGCGTGAGGTGTCCACTCAGGACCCGATCCATCTCAAAAGCTGGCGAAAAGATGTGAAGGAGCTATCATGAATATTCCCTTTAGAGCCGTTGGTATCACACTAGCCGCGTCTACGGTCGTCGGTATGAGCACGGGAGGCTTAGCGGCCCGCAACGCTATCAATCAGGTCCCCATTCAAACCGAGACGGTCGAGTGGGTAGCCCCGGTGACCCAGTCGACAGAGATCGGTAAAATCTCCTCCGACTACTACCACTCAGGAACCATACGGCCGAGTCACGACACGGCCCAGACCGTGCCTGTCCGCCGAAACCAACCAGTGATGGAACACGGGCGAGTCTTCGGCGAGTCCTCGAGCACCCAAGTCAAGATGCAAGAACATAGCGAGGTTCGAGAGGGCCACGGCGAACCGAGCACCACCACCGAACCACGCAAGATCGAGGGTTACACCTTCAACGGCCAAAACCGAAGCGTAAACGAAGACTACGAGACGCGGCAGACGGGCACGACAACCGTCTACAGGCGCGAGGTCGTCAGCTACGAGACCCGCACCGAGACCTACACCATCCCCGGTCCCTGCACCGACGTTTACAACTCTGACGGCTCTAGCAGCCAGAGCTGCGCCCCCGACAGCACCGGAACACGAACGGTCCAGGACCCGGTCTACGGTGACGTGCCCTATGAGGAGCCTGTCTATGAGGATTTTCTGGTGGGATTCAACGTTCGATACTCGCCCAGCGTGAGTTCAACGAACCTCGGCACCTACGATTACCCGGTCACCACCTTCGACCACGGAATTGACGTGGGCGGAATGGTCCGCAACGGCGGCCTCGGAGGGTTCGGTGTCGGAATGCTAGGGGCTGGCGGCGTGGTCTTGCTGGCCAACCGTAAACGAGAAGACGGTGAGCCAGGAGACGACCCCACTCTGCACTCGCAATCGATCGACCCTCGGTGGCAGGTTGTCACGCCTGACCGGGTCTCCTATTCCGATTCCGACCTCGACGACATGCTTGGACCGTTTCGCTGGCACGCCCACTGCGACACGGCATCAGGTGAAAAATACTGGGACTATCATCGAGCACCAGAGGGCACCTGGCATGAGCATCGCGCAAGCGTTTCTGAACAACTCCTGGTAGCGGACCGAGCCAACGAGGACCTGGTCGGTGACAACTGGGTCGCCTACAAGGCTGATGACTTCCCACAGGCCTATCTCGACCCGAAATTCCGCTACTACCGCGCTACCGACCCCGAGGCAGGTGACCTCATCTTCTTCGACATGACCAGCATGGCTAATGTGATGGAACGTCGGGGCGGTCCTCACGAACCTCATCCCAACATCCCTGGAATCGCAGATAACCACGCTTCGGTCTCAGTGAAGCACAACGGTTTTTAGGAGGCCACGAAAATGCAGTTTCCCACTAGAGCTATCGGCATCACTTTGGCCACCACGACCGCCATCGGCACCATCGGCGGAGGGATGGCGGCCCGCAACGAAATCAACAACCTGCCTATTGAGAGCGAGACCGTCGAGTGGCAAATACCCGTCACTCGGCAGACCGAAATAGGCAGAATCAGCAGCGACTTTTACCTGCCGGGCACCACTCATAATCCACCGATCAACGACACCGCTCAGACTGAGCCAGTCCATCGTAACCAACCGGTGATGACCGACGGACTCCCTTATGGACAGTCCCAGAGTAGAGAGGTTCTCTACGAAGACACCTCACGGGTCTTCGAGGGCCGCGGCGAACCGATCACGACCTACTCGACCGAGAACGTCGTCGGATATCAATTCAACGGACAGAGCCGGAGCGTTAGGGAGGACTATGAGACCCGCCAGGTCGGGACCGAGATCGAGTATCGCAACGAGATCGTCGATTATGACTGTTTACGGCGATGTTCCTTACGGAGTCCCAGTCTATGACGACTTCCTGATCGGACACGAAGTTGATTACTCACCGAAAGTCAGCTCCACAACCCTCGACACCTACCAGGTGCCTAAGGTTCACTTCGAGCACGACATCGAAGTCGGTTCCTCCATGCGAGATGGCCTGGTGACAGGATTGGTGGGCGGAGCGGTGATCTCAGTCGGTATCACAGGTGCGGCCGCTTTGGCCGGTCGACGCAGAGGCGACAGTGATGACCCTGATGACCCATCCACGCCGCCATCTGTGAATCTGCAAAGTCAGTCGATCGATCCCCGTTGGCAGGTGGTCACACCCAACCGTATTTCGGAGTCCGACGCCGATCTCGACGAGATGCTCGGGCCCTTTACCTGGCACGCCCATCGTGACACCGCATCGGGTGAGCAGTATTGGGATTATCATCGAGTACCCGAACACACCTGGCACCAACATCGAGCCACCGTCTCCGACCAGCTCCTCGTGGCTGAACGAGAGCACGAAGAGTTGGTAGGAGACAACTGGATCGCGTTCAAGAAAGACAATTTTCCGCAAGCCTACCTGGACCCCAAATTCCGCTACTATAGCGCAACGGATCCCGAGGCAGGAGAGCTGATCTTCTTCGATATGAATTCGATGGCCAACGTTATGGAGCGCAAAGGCGGGCCCCACGAGCCTCATCCGAATATCGATGGAATTGCCGACAACCACGCTTCGGTCTCGGTGAAACACAACGGCTACTAGGAATCTACAGAGCGGGTCGGAACTGACCCGCCATGCGTTACCTCTTAGTCGTTCTGCTCTTGGCTGTCGCTTCGGCCGAACCGTTGGTGGTAGCCACCTCCGAGGTGGCTCCCACTGTTTACGTGCGAGCCAAAGCCGGTCCCTGGGAAGAGAAAGCGGCTCAGGAACTGGTCCGTTGCATAGAAGCGATGGTGGGTTGCAAGCCGCAGCTCGT
>CAYRFU010000300.1:0-1694 GCA_964423525.1 uncultured Burkholderiales bacterium
TATTGACTAGGCTTTATTCGCCTGGAGTTCGTCTTTCTCGAGCTATTCTGAGAGGGCCAGCGTGGTCGCCGGCGAGAGAGCCAGAAAGGACAATTCTCTTGACTGTTTACCCTATACCCCAGATCGACGACAACCTTTGCATGCGAGACTTGCCCGTTCAAGAGCGCCCTCGCGAGAAATTGCTGCGAGAAGGCGCGGCCAACCTGAGCGACCAGGAACTGGTGGCCGTTCTTCTGGGCAGTGGCTCGGCCGGGCAATCGGTGTTGGAGCTGGCCCGTCGGGTGGTTCCATTGCTCGACCAAAACGATCCGACCAGGCTGTGGGCCACCCCCGGAATCGGGCGAGCCCGGGCCGCCGCTCTGTTGGCCGGAATCGAGTTGGGTCGGCGCCAGGCCCGACCGGTTGGCCCCCTGTTGGAAAGTGCCGAAGAGGTTTATCGCCACCAGATCGAGATGGCAGAACTCGATCGTGAGCATTTTCGAGCGCTTTATCTTGATGTTCGCCATCGTCTGATTCACCAGGAGACCATCTCTATCGGGACTCTCACCTCCAGTCTGGTTCATCCCCGGGAAGTCTTTGGGCCGGCTCTCAGCCGAAAGGCTGCCTGCTTGATCGTGGTTCACAACCATCCTTCAGGGGACCCCACTCCCAGTGCCGAGGACCTATCCCTAACGAGAAGATTGACACGCGCCGGAGACCTCCTCGGAATCGAGCTACTCGATCACGTGGTCATCGGTCGTTTCGGGTATACTAGTATTCGGGGTATACCATCGTAGATGAGGAAGGAAAGAGCCAGGATAGGCGGCAATATGGCCACGGAGCTTCCATGAGAATCGTAATCGACGCCATGGGCGGCGACTATGCCCCCGAGCAAGTGGTGCTGGGAGCAGCTGAGGCGGCCGCCACTACCTCAGCCCAGCTGGTTCTGGTCGGTGACGAGCAGAAGATTCGCTCTATTCTGCAGGAACGAGACGAAGCTTACCGGCGCAGCCGTCGCACTCGTGACGGCAAACGGCGCCGTCGCCTTCGTCGCAAGAAGGACGAACCCACCGTCAACAGCGCGGAACTGGTCGAGATTGTCCACGCCGAAGAACACATCGGCATGGACGAGAGTCCTGGACCCGCTCTCCGCAAGCGCGATAAGGCCTCGATGGTGATGGCGGCGCGAATGGTCCGCGAAGGGGAAGCGCAAGCCTTCGTCTGCGCTGGCAACACGGGCGCTCTCCACCAGGTTGCTCTGTTAGAAATCGGAAGATTACCGGGCATTCGTCGGCCAGCTCTAGCGGCCGTCCTGCCTACCGACGGGCGACCTTCCCTGGCACTCGATATGGGAGCCAACGCCGATTGCAAGCCGGACTACCTTCTCCAGTTCGCCGTGATGGGAGCGATCTATGCCGAAAAAGTGATGGGTCTCCCCTCACCCCGAGTGGGCCTTCTCAATATCGGGACTGAAGAGACGAAAGGCAACGCCCAGGTGGTAGCCGCCCACCAGCTGCTCAAAGAGTCTGACCTCAACTTTGTGGGCAATATTGAACCGATGGGATTTTTCGCCGGTGAGACTGATGTGGCCGTCTGTGACGGTTTCGTTGGAAATATGGTTCTCAAGACCAGCGAAGCCGTTTCGGAGTGGTTGATGGGTCGAGTGCGAATGGCGGCCCGCCGGCAGCCGGCGGTTATGGCCGCGCGGCCGGCAG
>CAYRFU010000300.1:1704-8758 GCA_964423525.1 uncultured Burkholderiales bacterium
CCGCCGTACCCCCGCAGCCAAAATTGGGGGGCATCTGTTGCGGCCTTCGCTGCGGCTGTTAAAACAAGACATCAGCCACTCAGACCACGGTGGGGCCGTCCTTCTCGGTCTCAAAGGAGTGGTGGTGAAATGCCACGGTAGGGCCGACTCAACCGCCGTTGCCAACGGAATCAAAGTGGCTGCTCGGGCGGTCGAGGTGGGTGTGGTTGAGCGTATTGGCGAGAGCTTGGGCCGAGCTAAAGAGGTCCAAGTGTGACTCTGTCGCAGCAGGCGCAAAAGCTCTGTGAGAGTCTGATTCGTGTCCTGCGAGAAGAGTACCGTGACGGCCTCCGTGGCCGCCGCGGTGTCGACCGAGTGCTCGAGAAGTGGCAGCTTGAGGTCCACCAACTCGAGTCGAGTGAGTCTCGCGCCCTCTTGAGTGCGATTCGGCCCCTTTCCCGAGGCTATGAACACCTGCCAGCTGGTGAAAGAGAGCACAATCTGGTGACCGTGGGTCAGGAGCTGGGTCGCTTGGCCGGTATCGCGAAGCATTCCAAGCCCGCCCCTCGAGTCCCTTATCCTCCGGCTGGCCCGGCTAAGCTCGGCCTCGACTCCGAGGTGCAATATCTCAAAGGGGTCGGGCCACGGATGGCCAGTCTTCTTAAGCGGCTCGGCATCAGTCAGGTGAGCGATCTTCTCCATCACCTCCCTCGACGTTGGGAGGATAGAACTCGGCCCCGACCGATCCATCAACTTCGAGACGGAGCGGTGGAGACTGTTCGGGGCGTGCTGGGCTCGGTTTCAAAGAAACAGCCTAAGAAGGGTTTGTTGCTGGTCACTGCCACCCTTTCTGACGCCACTGGGAGCATCCAGCTCACCTGGTTCAATCAGCGCCATCTGGCCAAGCAGCTACGCCCCGGTAGCGAGGTGATAGCCTGTGGCAAAGTGGAGCGCAAGTTTCACCAAACTCAGATGAACAGCCCCGAACTGGAAGAGGCCCAAGAGCATGGAGTTCACACTGGCCGAATCATTCCTATCTACCCCTTAACGGGTTCTTTGTCGCAGAAGTGGATGCGCAAGATTCAGTATACGGTGGTGCCTACCTACGCCCCTCGCCTGGTCGACCCTCTGCCTGCTCCCCTGAGGAGCTCCTATTCGCTGATCGACAAGTCGGCCGCTGTGCTCGAGTATCATTGGCCCAGC
The DNA here is from genome assembly GCA_964423525.1 of uncultured Burkholderiales bacterium. GTDB lineage: Bacteria > Vulcanimicrobiota > Xenobia > Xenobiales > JADMJV01 > CAYRFU01. The sequence goes on from CAYRFU010000300.1 coordinate 2,887, forward strand.
AATCGGGCTCATCAGGCCGAAGCTCGCCGACGCCTGGCTTTTGAGGAGCTTTTTTTATTACAAGTTGAGATCGCCATTCAAAGACGAGAGCGAGAACTTGACCCGCGCACAGTCCACTACCAGCCAGAACAGACTCGCGCTGAGGACTTTTGTCAGCTACTGCCCTTCAAGCCCACCGGAGCCCAAAGTCGCGTGATGGCCGAAGTGGTCGAAGACCTGTCTCGCCCGAGCCCCATGAATCGCCTCCTGCAGGGCGACGTAGGAGCCGGCAAAACGGTCATCGCTGCTTTTGCCGCCTGGTGCGCCGTCAAGAACGGCTATCAGGCAGCCATCATGGCCCCCACCGAGATTCTGGCCGAGCAGCATTACCACAAGCTCCTGGCCTTGCTGGAGCCAGGCGGGATGCGGGTTGGCCGCCTGTCCGGCAGTATGCGCAAGAAAGCCAAACGGGAAGTTTATCAGCAACTCGCTGACCATGAGCTTGATCTCGTGGTCGGGACCCATGCTCTGATTCAGGAAGGGGTCGAGTTTGCCAAGCTGGGACTGGTGGTGGTGGACGAGCAGCACAAATTTGGAGTGATGCAGCGAACGGTCCTCCGTCAGAAAGGCCACCGGGGCAACCCCGACCTTCTGGTCATGACGGCCACGCCGATCCCTCGAACCCTGGCTCTCACCCTCTACGGCGACTTGGAGGTCTCCCGCCTGGATGAACTCCCTCCCGGGCGCCAACCGATCCATTCAGAATCAGTTCCTTTCTCTGAGCGAAAACGAGTTTATGAGGAGATCCGGCGTGAGATTCAGGCCGGGCGCCAGGCCTATATTATCTGCCCCCTGGTGGAAGAAACCGACAAAGTGGAAGCTACTGCCGCTGTGGAGGAGGCTGAGGTTGTGCAACAGAGAGTCTTTCCCGAGTTCTCGGTCGGCCTGCTCCACGGCAAGATGAAAGCGGCCGATAAGGAGGCCGTCATGGAAAAGTTCCGGACTCAAGAGCACCAGATTCTGATCTCGACCACCGTGATTGAAGTCGGGGTCGACGTTCCGAACGCTACCGTGATGCTGGTTCAAGATGCCAACCGGTTCGGGTTGGCCCAGCTGCACCAGTTGCGGGGCCGGGTCGGTCGGGGTTCTCACGCTTCTCGTTGCATTTTCATGGGAGACGCCAAGAGCGCTGACTCTCAGCGCCGATTGGAAGCGATCGCTAGAATGTCAGATGGCTTTGACGTGGCCGAGGAAGACCTCCAGATTCGAGGCCCCGGCGACTTCTACGGCTTTCGCCAATCCGGCTTCCCTGAGTTGCAGGTGGCCGATTTACTGAGGGACCAACTTCTTTTGGAAGAGGCTCGCCGGGCCGCCCAGCAATTCTTACAGGAGGACCCCGAGCTCGATTCCCACCCTGCCCTCCGAGAGCATCTCGTTAACCGTCAGGTTAAGACGGCCGAACTGGTCCATTGAAGCGAAACCCTCGCGTTCGTCCCACCACCGCCAAGGTCCGGGAATCCCTACTGGCCATTCTAGCCGACCGTCTCTGGGAGGCCAAAGTGCTGGATCTGTTCGCGGGTAGCGGCTCACTGGGCCTGGCTTGCCTAGAAAGTGGGGCCGCCTCGGTGGTGTTCGTGGAGGGCGACCCTGGCGTGGCTCGCGACTTGCGCCCGCGCTTACCCCGGGGAACTCGCCTGGTTCAGGGCAAGCTTCCTGCCGCCCTAAACCGAGTCAAAGGGCTTTTTGACCTGGTTCTAGCCGATCCCCCTTACGACACCCCCTACGGACTCCAGTGCCTGAACCGCCTGGAAGCCAAGCTGGAACAGGACGGCCTGGCTGTCTTTGAACATCATCACAAGCAGAGCTATCCCGACCACTGCGGTAGCTTGAAATTGGTTCGGCGCGATCGCCACGGGGAAACGGCCCTCTCCTTTTACGCCAGGGACCCCTCGTGACCATCAGCGAGACTTCGGTCAAGAACGCCCTTACCAGAACGTCCGGCTACCTGACCGACATCTCGTCTCATTCTCTTCAGCCCTATCGGGGTTGCTCGTTGGGAAACTCGCTCTGTGGCCAGGCCTGTTACGTCCAACACAACCCTTTCCTGACTCGGGGAAAGGCCTGGGGAAGCTTTTTGGAGGCGCGTTCGAACTGCGCTGAGAGCTACCTGGCCAACCAGCAACGCGAACGGGTTTGGGCCCGAAAACAGTTTGGCTCCTTTTCGATTTTCCTGGCCAGTTCGACCGAGCCGTTCCTGCCTCAAGAAAAGAGGCTGGGGGTCACTCGACGCCTGCTAGAGGCTATGCTGCATCATCCTCCCGACCTTTTGATCGTTCAGACCCATTCGGCCGGAGTGCTCTGGTATCGCGACCTCTATCCTCGTCTCAAGTGCGACCTGCGCTTTCATCTTTCCGTCGAAAGCGACCGCTCTCGCCTACCCGGCTTACCACCCTCAGCCTACACGGTCGAGCAGCGACTGGCTGCCGCCCAGGCTCTCTCCCAAGACGGTCACCAGGTGGTGATCACGGTCTCGCCTCTTCTACCGGTTAAAAACCCGGTTGATTTCTTCGCCCGAATCTCTCGGGTGGCGAGGGCCGTAGTGCTCGACCACTTCATTCTGGGCGACGGCAGCCGAGACGGTAGTCGGACCAGAAAAACTCCCGTGCCGAAAGTGATGGAGCTGGTAGAACCAGGCTCGACTAGCCTCGATTATCGAGACCGATTGGCCGCCCTGGCGACCCTTCAACCAGGACTTGCTGTGGGACTAGGTCGCCAGGGATTTGGAGCCCGCTATCTTTCGCCTCGAGAACGGAAAGAGCTCCAAGACCGATGGCTCTAGGTTGGACCGTCTCCCTCGTCAAAACGAAAGGGTTCAGGGCCCGACTCGCCAACAGCGGAACGTTCTGGGGAGTTTTATCCGCCAGGGGTGGGTAAAGCTCTGGCAGGGGCAAGTCGAACTGTGACCTGGAGGCTCTGAAAGAATGCTTGCCAAAGGAGGCGCCATGAAGACCGGTCTGACCACCGAGTCGACTCTGGCCGACAAATTGGCCTGGTTTTTGTCGACCGTGCTCAGTCCGCTGTTTGTGGCTCCTATCTTCACCGCCTTTCTGGTGGCCGGGGTGACCGACACCTGGAACGAGTTCCTAGGATGGTACGTGCCCTGCGTGGCCCTCTCAACTGGGGTGCCCTTTGCTTACATCGGCTGGAATGTCCGCCGGGGACACATCACCGATCTTCACGTTCGCTTGCTCGAGCAGCGAACCGGGCCGTTTTTGGCCGGGGTGGTGGGCCTCGGTCTTCTCGAGCTGGTTTTACTGGCTCTGGGAGCCCCCTCGGCTTTGAGCCATATGGTGGCGGTGGCCTTTGTCAACGCAGTCTTGTTCGCCTGGATTTCGCGAAGTTGGAAGATCAGTGTGCACACCGGCTCTCTGAGCGTCTGCCTGGCCGGAGGGATCGTTCTTTTGGACTGGAGCCCGTGGTGTTTGATGCTTCTTCCTCCGCTCATCTGGGCCCGCACGGCCCGACGCCGTCACCACCCTGCCCAGGGCAGCTTGGGCGCCGTCATTGGCCTTTTGCTGACCATCTATCCTCTTCGCTGGTTAGCCCAGCAGGCAGCGTCGCTTTGGGACGAGGCGGGTTTATCGTTGCCACTGTGAAGCGCGGGAGTCTTCGTTCTCGAACGACTTCGAAAGGGGTAGGTTGGTCGCGTGAATGAAGAGCTCGGGCAGTTTCTTCAAAGTTTTGCCGAAGCGGGTAGTCCGGCGGAAACCGGTTTGTCTTTCCGAATTCGCTCCCACAACGCCCGCGAGAAGTTACGCAAGTTCGCCCTCACTCATCCAGACGAGTATGTTCTGCTGGCTCTAGCTGGGCTCTACAAGCTCGGGGCCCGCCACTTTCAGGTCCAGTGTGACGCCGACGATTTCATCGTGAGGGTCGAGAAAGGATTCCCGACGGCTGGCTTCGAAAATTACCGGGAAAAACGTGGCTCGGTTCGCTCGGAGCTGGCTTACAGGTGCACCTGCTGGCCCATCGCTACCAGACCGACCTGAGCTTCAAGTCCTTCAATGAGAGAGCCGAAGCGGAACTATCCCTGGCAGCAGAGTCGGCCGTGGCGCTTTTTTGGTCAAGATTTTTGGAGCTCCGTAATGGGTTAGCCTCACCCGACCAGGCTCTCGACGACTGCCTCGCTTCCCTGCTGGGGAAAAGATTTCGAGCAGTCGGCTCAGGCGAACCGCTAGAGATCGTAGGCTCCGGCCGCGCAGATTGGAACGACCTGGATCAGCAGCTCACTAACTCTGAACGCTTTATTCTGAGTGGCAAAGAGGAAGGAACGAAGCATTATCGTCGTGTTTCCCTCGAGGAGCTATCCCGGCTGCGTCTGCCGCTACAATTTGCCGGCCGTGGCTATCTCGAGGATTTCCCCGATTATATCCCGGTTGTCGACCGACGCCCTGACATCATTCTTGGTAGCCTGACCGGTTACATGGCCCTCTATGACATCTTCGGTGAGAAGAAGGTGTTGAGCATAGAGTCAAAACTTGATCTCCTGAAAAGACGCCTTCTTCTTGAGGCTGGCGAGCCCCTACCCGAGCAGTTTCGTGCCGAAACGGATGATTGTGTCCAGAGAAGATGGGCGCGGATCGACAGATACTGGAGCGGCACCTTCGATTTCCACGGCAGACTCGTGGAGTGGACTCTCCCTTTGAACGACTATGTCGACCTTCTTGGCGAGTTGAATGTCCTGAGAAACGGGGAGCAGTTGTTTCGCATCCGTATCGTTGGATGGGGCGCCCCGGTGCGTCTCAAAGCCGAGTTACCCTGGAACCCCGATTTCTATGGTTACTACTCCGCGAGGGAAGATATAGACCTCCTGCTGCCCCCTTTGATCGAGACCTTGGTGGAGCGGCTCCATGGCAGCGATAACCTCGGCGAACCGGAAAGTACAGCCTCGCGCCACATCTGGTCACCGCTTCACCGGGCCAAGGAAGTCTGGCACGAGCCATGGGTTTGGGATAGGGAATGGGTGGTCGTTTTAGATCCTGCGCTGGAGTACCGCTCCTGCTCGCTTTCCTCGCTGGCCGAAGGCAGAGAGAACCTGGCCTTTTCCTTCAGGCGCCCTCAGACCCTGCGCCAAGACCTGCCCTACCAGCGCAGAGCCTGGGTCCTGCAGTTGCCGCCCAATCCTCCGATGGCACTCCTGACGGAACGATACTTTCTGGCCGCCTAGGTTTTGCAGAAGGAGCCCAACGATATTCGAATTCGGCGTTTACAGACCCAAGCTCAGTCGGTGGCCTCTTTGCTCAAGCTCGGCTGTTTTTGCCTGGGGTTTTTAACCTATCTGGGACTTCTCGGCTTCAACTGGTCAACCTCACTCACCAGCCTGGGGGCGGTGGGAGTCGCTCTCGGCGTGGTCGCTCAGGACCTGGTCCGAGATTTCTCGGTCGGCTTCAACGTCCTCTACGATGACCGTTTCCGGATAGGGGACTGGATTGAAACCGAAAGCCATTCAGGCACGGTCGAGACCTTTAACCTCTACTCAACCACCTTGCGAGGGATGGATGGCTCCACTGTTCTGGTTCCTAACGGCCTGCTTCGTAGCGTTAAGAACATGTCTAACGACTGGTCTCAGGTCGACTTCAAGATCCGCATCGCACCCGAAGCGAACCCTGAGAGAGCCCTCGAGATCCTACTCGACGAGGCCAAGCGCGTGGCCGAGGAGAGCCCCGAGGTAGCGGCACCTCCTCAGCTCCTGGGCCTGGACCGTTTGGACGAGTTTGGTCCGACCTTGCGCCTCCTGATGAAAACAAAGCCCCTCAAGCAATGGGAAGTTGCCCGACATCTCAATCTCAGGGTTCAACGCCGGTTTTCAGCAGAGGGAGTCGCCCTGGCGACC
>CAYRFU010000301.1:0-8627 GCA_964423525.1 uncultured Burkholderiales bacterium
GGACATTACGCTCGGAGGGGATGGAGAGGCGGTGGTGATGGCCACAGCCGACGCCAGTGGGAGCGAGGAATCGGTCGTCGACCAAAGGATTGCCTCCCCTGGAGAGGGTGGAGGAGTCGTCTCGGCGCAAGCCATAGGCGGTAGCCACATCGAACAAGACGTATCAGGTTTTGGCCAGGCGACCCTGACGACTGTGGATGCTAAAGACGCTACCCGCCGCTCTGATGCCAAAAACGCGGTCTACGAGGGCCACAGCCCTGATGGCCGAGACCTCATTCACCACGAGGGCACCGAGGGGACAGTGCAATTAGGGGTCAGTGCTGGTGAGGGAGTGACCTTCATTGACGGAGTCCAAGACGGCAACGCCCTTCATCGCCAAGAGACCGGCAACGAGATCACCGGTGAGGTTCACTCCGAGGAGGCCCGGATCTTCGCAGACACGGCCGACTCGCTAGACATCACTACCCACGGAACGGAGGGCGACGACCGCCACTCCATCGCCGGACCCGAGCAAACGAGCGTGGTGTCCAACCTGGACGCTGGTGAGGACCGGTTCACCATCCAGACCGAAGGAGAGACCCAGTTCGAAGTCAATAAGGCGGAAGGGGAGCTCACCCTCGGCGGCACGACCGGTGGCGAAACGACGGCCGTCATTGACGCCGGGGACGCCACTATCGACGGAACATTGACCACCTCAGAACAAGACGACACGGTCTACGTCCGCTCGAACGGCGCCGACCACGACGCCACCTTCAACGCTCAAGAAGGACAGGACGTCTTTATCCTCGACCTGGCCGACGATGCTCCCGTGCCGAAGGTTCTCACCGAAGACTATACCCTCCAGTTCTGGCGTTCCGACGAAGGTGTCATTCCGGACGGATGGCAGGACGGTGACGGCAAGATCAATGCCGAGAACTTCGAGCGAGTGGTCATCCGTCGTAACGGCGAGGTCGTCCACCAACACGGCTTTGAAGGAGGCCTCGAGGAGGCTGGAGGCGCCTACTCCGTCACACCCGAAGAGGTCGAAGCTCGCTACGCTGGCTAGAGACCCGCATTCCCGCTGGGGTTCTGAGAGACCGGTCGATTCGGTCCCGGGTCCCGCGGGTTTGCTTTTTGCCGGAGGGCGAGGAACTCGTGTCCATAGCGAGGATTTAAACAGATAGAATGTTGCCCGTCGCTGCGGGCGGACCAGTAAATCCGATCGCCGAGATAATCTCGCTTGAGGATCGTGCTCAACTGACGACGTTCAGCTACAGAGAGATAGTTGGCGTCAATCAAGACCGCGACCGCTCGTTGGTGGACTGTCTTAGCCTCTCCTTCGGCCGACCGCAGCGCCGACACCGGCAACCGCAAGTCGGCTCGCCCCTGGCGCAGTCGCAAAGCCAAGCCCCATAAATAGCCATCCAACTCTTTGGTGATACAAGCGTCGTACTGGCCTCCGCGGCTATAGCCAACATCCGAGACCGGGGCGCTGACGAAGGTTAAGAGATCCTTCTTGATAGCCTTGTTGAGGGTTCTGCTTTCGCTGTAGCCCGGCAGGCCTCGGGTTTCGATCTCGCTCTGGCTGCCGTTGTAGCGATCGATCATCCTTTTCAGGTGGTTCTTGCCGGCTCGATAGGCTGCCAGTGAGCCCATCACTTTCCAAGGATAGATATCACTCTCATCGCCTAAAGCCAAATGGGCATTATGGCGATTGGTGGGTTTGCCTTCCACCGTTCTGAGGCCGTTGAGCATCTCGCGTGACCGGCTGTCGTTCCAAAGATCCAGATAGGTAACGTCTTGTCGCTCCAGAGCCTCGAGAAAAGGCCCTCGATTGGAGTGCTCCGGGTAGCTCAGGCCCGGCTCGATCCGAACCAAATAGTCGTAGAGAATATCGTCGTGATTGGTGAGTCCTTTATGATAGGCGGCGATGCCGTGGTCCACCCGGCCGCCGTAGTTCTCCAGCAAGAACTGATAGAAAAGAACGACATCCTCCAGGTTACATTCGACCAATTGGCGCTCATCTCTCACCCCAGCCTCTTTGGCCATGGCCCGGTGACGTTGGCGGACATTCATCTGATCGGCTTTGTGAGCCAGCCGATGGGCCTCTTGCATAGCTTTGGGGTCGTCGGTGGCGGCGGCCATATACTTCTTATGCTGGGCCTGCTCTCGTAACGCTTGAGCCTTTCGAGAAGCGAAGTTGTGGGCTTCTTCCACGGCCCCCCAGGTCATCTGACCCAGCCCGGCCGCATTAGCCCAAGAAACTTTGTCGACGTCCCCCGAATTCTCCCAACTCACAATTCCCAAGACGGGCAAAAAGGGCACTTCGTGAAACTCACATAGTTCTTTCAACTTGGGCTCAAACTTGCGGATGAGGGCGTGATTGCGCCGGAGATCGTGCCAGCGAGTGGGGTTAAAGACCACGTGGTGGAAGGCCATGATCTCGGCCTGAGCCTGAAGCCTGGAACGGTTATCGTAAGCCCCCAAGAGTTCTCCTACTAAGTGGGAGACTGATTCCTTTTCGTAGTCCGGATACTTGTCGTAGAGATAGAATTCTCGCAGAGTCAGTAACCCGTCCGGCCTCTTCGGGGCCGGTTGCTCAGCTGGACTGGGGCTGGGTTCCTTCGTCTCGACCGGCGTCGGCTGATGCTCAATAGGCGGCTCTTGGAGCGTACGACAGCCCCAAAGCATTCCTGCCACGACTATAATCAGGGCCAGTCGGATTCCCACAAAGTCTGGTATTCCTCGCCCCACGGGCTGGTTCCCCTGCTTGACGAGTGTCACTGATGGAAAAGGCCCACCGGGTTACAGTGAGGTATGAAGCCTCATCAATTGGGCCGGGAGGGCGAAAACCGTGCGGCTGAGCATTTACTCGAAGCTGGTTACGCCATTCTCGAGAGAAATTTTCGCTGTCGTTTAGGCGAGGTTGACCTGATCGCCCGTTGGGGCCAAACGATCGTTTACGTCGAGGTCAAGACCCGTCGTTCGGCGCGCCACGGATGGGCCTGCGAAGCTGTCCCTCCGGGCAAACAACATCGCATTCGACGCATCGCAGCGCTGTATCAGGCCCACCTCTCCCCTACCCTGGACTGCCGTTTCGATGTGATCACTCTGTACTGGAAAGCTGGTCGATGGCGACTTGACCACCTACAAGATTGCTTCTAGCCGACCAGTTCCAGGTTCACTTCGAAAACCGAAACAGGATGGGAGAGGTTAAAGTCTTCCAGGACTTGGGGGTGAACCTCACCCATCAGGCCGACCTCCTGCCTTTGGTCTCCACGAACGGCGAACACGGTCGCGCCTCGACCAGGAATGAAGGGGAAGCCGTCCCGAGCTTCGACCTCAAGCCGAAAACCGAGTTCTCGCAGCAAACTTTCACAGACCGAACGAATTTCCGAGTAATCGACCTTGGGACCGATGGCTCCACCAGCTACTCTCCGCACCTCACGAGCACCCACTTCTTGGTGGGGGTCGAGCTGGCTGGTGTTGCCGACCTCAAAAATCCTCTGGGGGAGTTCATGATCGATGTTCGCGGCGAAGGTGTCTAAAATTCCGGCCAAGAGGGTCCGGCGGACCATGGTTTGCTCGACCGAAATCGGGTGTTCCAGCCTGACATAGTCCTCCATCGGCTCGAGCCTCAGCTTGTCGAACTGGTACTCCTCATTGGACAAGATCAAAGACAGAACTTCAAAGTAACCGAGGCCCGTCAGGGCCTGACGCACCACGTTGGAGAGAGCCTCCAGAGGAAGCTCTGAACCGACCGTCAGGGTGGGCACCAAACTGGTGACGATGTTGTGGTATCCGTAGGCGATAGCCACATCTTCGATCAGGTCGATCTCGTGCATAATGTCATTGCGGTAGGCCGGCACCTCCACTTCCAGAACTTGACCAGCCTGAGAAACCTGATGGCCCATGGCCTTGAGATGCGACACAACCTTTTCGGTAGGCAGATCGACCCCGATGGTGCGGCTCGCCTGGTCGGGCCGAAGGGTCATTGGCTGAGGTGTGAGGTCGGGGGTGACCTTGGAACCGTCGGGGTAGACGATGGTAACCTGCTCGAGACGAGCCCTGGGATCTAGCTCTAGAAGGCTGGTGGCGATGGTATTCAAAGTCTTACTGACGATCCTCTCCTCAGTTCCGGTCACGTCAATGAAAAAATTCTTGGAACGTCGGGTGACTCGAGTCTCTTCGGAGTTGATGATGGGCGGCATGCTCAACACCTGTCCGCCCTGGTCGATCAGGAGGGGGTATCGTTGATGGTCTTCTAACAAGCGAGCGTAAGCCATGCCTTTTGGGTGAGTTTCCAGGATCTCACGCGGGGTTTGGGGTCTCTCATTGCCGAGAGGAGAGAAGGTCAATTCCTCGGGACCCACACTCCTGTAGTGGATATCGCCATCGAGAGTGTCGAGGTCATAGACACCGATCGAAGCTCTCTTACGATCTCTTCCAAGAGCCCAGTGAAGATTCTCTTGGAGCTTCATGATGACTTTGATAATGTCGTCGTCAAGACTGATTCCTCGCACCACGGCGCAGGCGATTTTGGGGCGATAGCTCTCCGGCTTGTCCATTTCCGGCGCGACGGTGACGGTGATAGTGGGAGCCCCCAGCTGATAAGAGGCCGGCTCGCTACGCTCCCCGAGATAGTTCCTTAAAACTCGGGCCAAGCCGCCTGGGTCGAACATGTCGGGTCGAACGGCCAAAAGCTCCATCCGGATCACCTCCGTTTCTCCCATCTCTTCGAGCTGGTGCGGTAATTGCCGGAAATCAAGACCGCAAGCGTCACACACCACCGGCGGATTCTCGGTCGGAGTGATCTCCATCAAATTGCCACAGTTAGCGCACCCGAATCGACGCAGAGTGGCGTAGCCCTCGACATCGCACCCGAGGTGCTGGAGTTTCTCGACCAGGGCGTCGGGATCGAGCACCGTCTCGATCCGTTCGTTGAGCATTTTGACAGGAATACCGATTACCGGCACAGGGGAGCCTCCTTCAGCCAGCTCATTCTGGCTCTATACAGTTCACTGATACTGGGGAGCTGGTAGCGTAGCATGGCCAATCTCTCCAAACCAAGACCCCAGGCCAAGACGGGTTGGTGGCAGCCAAGCGGGATGGTCACCTCGGGACGAAACACACCCGCCCCCCCCATTTCGACCCAGTCGCCCTTCTCTTCCAACCACACAAAGATCTCAACACTTGGCTCGGTATAGGGGAAAAAGGCTGGGCGGAACTGGAACTTTTGGAAGCCCATCTTGGTGTAGAAGGCCTTGAGAGTGCCGAGCAAATTGGCGAAGCTGGCTTTCTCATCGATGATGATCCCGTCCACCTGATGAAACACAGGAAGGTGCTTATAGTCGACTGTCTCGCGACGAAAGACGGGACCCACGCAGAACACTTTGCGAGGACCTTTCGGGTTTTCGGCCAGAGCGCGAATAGTGGAAGCAGTGGTATGAGTTCGGAGCACCGGGCGAGTCGCCATCTCCTCGCTCCACTGATAGCGCCAGCCGACTGATCCGCTCTCTCCCCCATCAACATGGGTTTGCCTGACGGCCTCAACCACCCCACCCGGCGGCAAACTACATCGGTCTGGTTGCTCGACATAGAAGGTGTCCTGCATGTCCCGAGCCGGGTGGTCTTGCGGTTGAAAAAGAGCGTCAAAATCCCAGAACGAGGACTCGACGTATCCGCTGACGGTTTCTTCAAAGCCCAGTTCTAAAAACACCCGCCGAGTCTTCTGAAAAATACTGACGAGGGGGTGCTCTTTGGCTGGATAAAGCGGTTCGGCCGCCAGAGTCACATCGTAAGGACGCAGTTCCACCTTACGCCATTCTCCGTTGCGTAACAGGTCTGGAGTGAGCTGGGTCACCGTGTGGCGAGCTTGCAGACCTTCCTCAACCTTGCGGCGCCCGTGCTCGGTGAGAGACACCTTCCTCAGGGTTCTCTCTTTCAAGTCCAGCACCCCTTTGCGACTCTCCAGCAGAGACAGGGCTTGTTGCAAGCAGAAAGCGCCATCCTCCAAATCCTCTTCGGTCACTGCCTCCGACTGTTCCAGCCGCTCCAGCAGCAGTTCGTCAGGACCTTTTTGGTTGAGAGCCTCGCGGCCGCCCTCCAGAAGGGTAAGGGTCCGTCCCTGCTGGTCAGCCCAACCCTTAGTCTTGAGCCACTTCAACGATTGACCTACCGCCTTCTTATCCAGGCCCGTTAACTCGGGCAGCTCGGGTAGCTCGGCCGACCCTCCGTTGTTGGCTAAAGCCTCCACAATAAGGCGTTCGGGAAAAACGGGGCGCACCTCAGCCGCCTTCTTGCCGAGACGGTATTCGAAGTAGGGATTCTCCTCTAGTTCGATGTCTTGACCCGCGTGAGTGATGCAAACGGCCGAGACCTTGGCCTGGTCGAGACCGATTTCGGCCGCCAGCTCGTCGATGGTGACGGCGGTGGTATGGACTTTGAGTCCGTTCAAGACGATATACTCGTTTTCGGATACGATTACCATGGCGAGCTGTCCCTTCTACACTTTTTGGCAGCCGACCTACCGTCTATTCTAGCAGGCTGGGTCAGGTCGGGTATCTAACCATCGTTCGATGAAGCTGTTCTGGCAACTGCTGCCATCAGTTCGCCCCACTGAGAGAGATCGTTTCCTCTTCTTCATGACCCTCTCGGGCCTGGTCATCCTAGCCCAAACGTTGGGTCTGGTCGGGGCCGAGTCGCTTTTGTTGGCAAAATTCGGAGCCGAGCTCCTCCCCCCCACCTTCGTGGTGGCCTCAGTGGTGACGGTGCTGGGCTCTCTGGTTTATGCGGTCGGAGTTGATCGCTCCCGCAACGACAGCTACTTCATCGCCATTCTGGTCACCCTGGCCACCATCATTGGGGGCCTTTCCTATGGGGCCTATCTGGAGATTCGCTGGACCTATCCGGCTTTATTCTGCCTCTACTACCTGGCCCTGGCGGTCCTGATGAATCACTACTGGACCTTCACGGGAGACTACTTTGACACCCTGGCGGCCAAGCGCCTTTTTCCTCTTTTCACCGTTGGGGCTAGCCTTGGGGGCCTGGTGGGGGGAGTGGTGGCCAGCGTGATCTCGTCTGCCAACCTCCTACTGGGGGCCTGGGTGGTTTCTTTATTGGCCGCTGCTGTCTTCTTGAGGATGTGGCGACGTCAGCTCAGAAGGTGGGGCCCGCTGGAGCTAGAGGAGGCCGACGAAACATCCTTTTCGGGAATGCAGGCGGCGCTTCGCTACCTGCGCCAGTCAGCTCTCGGACGCTGGTTGATGGGCTCTGCCATCGCCATGGTTTTGTCCTTGTTCGTGCTCCAGTATCTCTACTCGGACATCCTAGCGCGTGAGTATCCTAAGGCGGAGGACTTAGCCCAGTTCCTGGGTATCTTTTTGGCTCTCACCAACCTGCTTGAGATTTTCCTAGAAGTGTCGGTGGCCCCGTTCTTGATCAACCGGTTGGGGGTGGCTGCCGCCAACGTCGTTCACCCCGTCTTGACGGTGCTTTCCTTCGCTTTTCTGGCTGTTGACTACGCCCTGGCCGCCGCCATCATGGCCCGAGTCAATCGCGAGACCATTGAAAACGCGATCTCGGGTCCCATCAGAAACCTGGTTTACAACGCCTTGCCAGCTCGGTTCCGAGGCCGAATGAGGGCCTTCCTCGAAGGGATGGTGGTCTATACAGGCATGGCCGCAGCCGGGGTAGGTTTGTTGATCTTGCAGGGACGGCTTGACCCCTTCTGGCTAAGCCTCGCCGGAGGACTCACAGCAGTGGTCTACACCCTGGCCAACCTGATTGTGCGGCGGGAGTATTTAAGAACTCTCGTGGCAGAGTTACGAGCCGGTCGCCTCGACCTGGAAGCGATCGGCTCCGATGTGGGCGCCTTCGAGCTCTCTCGGCTGGCCGAGGTCTGGCGACGTCTTCTGCGCGAAGGAGCCCCGCCCAAGACCATCTTGCCTTTGATTCCGACCTTCGCGACGCAGGAGTTCTTCCAACCCCTGAAAGAGGGCCTCGGTCACGCCGATTCTCGTATCCGAAAGGCCTGTCTTGAGGCCCTGGGGGCGCACGATCCCGTCGAATTCGTCAATTACGGGAGGCTCGCTCTGCGAGACCCGAACCCCGAGGTCCGCTTGGTCGCTGTCCAGGCCTTCCCCACCCAAACCAATGAATTTTTCGCCTCGCTCCTGGAAGACTCCGACCTGAAGGTTCGTGCCCAGGCCTGTCTTCGTTATGGTGAGAAAGGGCGTCTTCGCTTAGAGCAGATGTTGGCCTCGCAACAGCCAGAGCAGATCACAGCCGCCCTCGAAGCCCTTCCTCCCGAGTTGGTCGACGAACTAGACCAGTTGGCCGACCACCAAAGCCCCGCGGTCAGGGCTAAGACCCTCTCCTGTTACGCTCGCCATCGGGTCAGTGGGCGAAGCCTGGATCAACTCCGCCTTCATCTCAGGAGTAGCCACGCCGGCGAACGGAAAGCCGCCCTTGAACTCCTGGCGCTGAGAAGTCAAAAAGACGAAGAGGCCCTCAGCCAACTCGCGCTCGGCCTCCAAGACGAACACCGCGAGGTTCGTCAACAAACGGCCGAGCTGCTCGCTTCACTAGACGACGATCGGGGCCTCAGGGTGGCCGCCAACCTCTTGCCCAGTGAGAGCCTGCGTACC
>CAYRFU010000302.1:0-8569 GCA_964423525.1 uncultured Burkholderiales bacterium
CTGCGCCGCCGGCGGCGACGAGGAGCAGCAGCATCAGGATGAGCAGCGTCGACAGTTGAGGACCCCAGGCGGCCGGCTCCAGCCAGGCGTGACCCACGAGATTGAGCGCCAGGTAAGCCAGGATTCGCTCTGGCCAGGGATCGGCCCGCTCGAAGAAGTGGAGACCCAGGGCTAAAAGGCAGGCCATTGCCAGCAGATAGAGATAGGCTGAAAGAACGGGGAAGCGATACCAGGTCACGACTTGGTGATAGTGACCAACCAGCAGTAGCGCCAGGACGAGCCTGCGGTCCACCTTAGCCTCCCTGGTCGGGCTCGGGCCTGCTCTCGACCCGATAGATCTTCCAGCCCAACCGGGTCTTATGCCAGCTCCAATTGAAATAGAGGTCTTGTTCGTAGGTCCCGTCTTGACCGGCATAAGCCCGCTCTTGGTGGACGTAGGTCACCAGCGAGGAGGGGCCCGTTCGCCAGTGGTTGAGGATGGTGGTCGTGCGGCTCAAGCTTTTCCCTTCGGCTTCCATACGGGCGAATTTCTGACGCAACATCCTCTTTGGCTCTTCCAACGTGGTCACGATTTTGTGACTCTCAGGGTAGACGAGTTCGAGGGGGATGTCGAAGAATCTCACAGAGCCATCCACGAACAGGACTTCGGCGGACTCATCGGCGTAAGCGATCGCTTCCTTAACCTCAGCTGGCACGGGAAGCACGGCGTAAATGGCGACCGTGGCCAGCAGGCAGGCCATCAGGAAGGCGCCGATTTTGCCCCAGGGAAGCTTAGCCAAGATCGGCTCTCTCCGCTTGGGCGGGGGCTGGCTTGGCAACGGGCCCCACCCTTCGGGTGAGGGCACCAACTTGGCCCAGGCCTGGCCCAGCTCCTCGGTGACGCCACCTAAACGAGTGCGAGCGCTGTGATCGAGCTTGCCTGGCTCGGAATGGTCGGCGTAGACGTAGCCGACCACCTCGTCACTCGATTCGTCCTCAATGGGGACCCACAGGAGCGACCGACAGCAACTCGGAAATCTCTTAAGCTCGAGATCCTGTCGGGTATCGAGGGCGTGCTTGAGACGTCGTCGGGAGACCAGATACCGAAGCATATCGAGGGTGATCTCTCCATTGGTCCATAGGTCACCGGAGTTGAAGCCATAGTAAGCCATCACCTTCGGTTTCGGTTTTCCGATGAAAACACAAGCTCGCTCGGCTCCGGCCCGCTTAATGGCGAAGGAGATGATTCGTCGAAGCGCCTCGTCAGTGGTGGCATCCTTCTCGAAAAAGCCCATTTCCTTATCCGTTCGTGGAGAGGTTGCCAGGTTCCCGGCGAGAACACGATCGGGAGTGAGTTTTCGAAGTTGGGCATCCACCGTTTTCGGCTGTGACCTTCGCTCACTGGCTCTGATGCGGATCGGATACGGTCTTTTGATCCTGGCCGACCTGGCCGTTCGCTCCACCGCCCTCACGGCTCACTACACCGACTTGGGAGCTCTACCACGCGAACTGTTTTTCCAAAGCGGCCAGCCTTTCTCACTCAGCCTCTACGGCCTGGGAGGCACGCCTGCCTTTGTGGCTCTGCTGATGCTGGCTCAGGCGGGCCTGGCCGTGGCTTTAATGGTGGGCTGGCGAACCCGAGTTTGCACCCTCTTATCCTGGTTCTTCCTGGCCTCTTTGCAACACCGCAACTACGCCATCCTCAACGGTGGGGACGAGTGGATGAGACTGACTCTCTTGTGGGCGATTTTTCTTCCCTGGGGAGAGCGGTGGTCGGTCGACGGAGAGAGAGCGGGAAACCGAGTCTTCTCGGCTGCGACTTTCGCTTTCGTGCAACAGGTCTTCTCGGTTTACTTTCTGGCCGGATTAGCCAAGACAGGCTCGGCCTGGTGGGAGGAAAGGAGCGCCGCTCAGCTAGCTCTCCTGATGTCGGAATGGAATGGGTCGTGGTCGAAAACTCTGCTTTACCACACCGACCTGCTCGGCCTTCTGACTTCCTCCGTCCTGGTGATGGAGTTAGCCGTTCCCTGGCTTCTTTTGGTCTCTTGGCGACAGGGAGCACTCAGGACGGTGGCCGTGGCCGCCTTTTTCCTCTTTCATCTCGGGCTGGGCCTGGTGATGGAGCTAGGGATGTTCCCGTGGGTCGGGATGGTCACCGTGGTGGGGTTGCTCCCCAAAGGGGTTTGGCAGACCCGCTGGGGCCAGCAACTCGAGGCCAAACTTGACGCCTTTCGGTCAGCCCCGATTCCAGGAATGACCCTGGGGCCTACCTCGAGTGCGGTCCTGCTAGTCCTTTGCCTGTATGGAGCGGCCTGGAATCTGACCGGACTCTTTGGCGATTCGAGGGTCCCACCTCGGGCTCGAGTGCCGGCCTATCTTCTCAGATTGGACCAATACTGGGGTTTGTTCGCCCCTGAGCCTGCCAGGCTTCATGGATGGCCAGTGGTGGAGGGGAGGACCTCGGACGGTCAGGCGGTGGAGCTCTTTCGGGAGGAACCTCTTTCCTGGCTGCCTCCAGAGTCTTCCAGTGACTACCCCAATCAACGATGGAAGCGCCTTTTTGTGTCGGCCTCTCTCCAAAGCCAGAAGCGCTTAAGCCGCTCGTTGCTCACCTACCTGGTGCACCGTTGGCAACGTCGCCACCCGGAACAAGAGCTGGTGGAAGCCAGGTTCTTCTGGTTGGTTCAGCCGTCGAGTCTCGACTTCAAAGAACTTCCGCCTGACCGGATTTTGCTGGCGACCTGGGAGGGCTCTTGAGTCGCTATCTCCAGGTCGGCGTGGGAGTGCTTCTCTTCCTGGCCACGGGGGAGGCTCTTTACAATTTCGACCTCTTTTACTCCGAACGAGGTTTTTTACCGATCCATTTGCTGGTCTCTAGCGGTCTGGTTCCTGACGGTCTCTGCCTCCATTTGCTAAGTCGCTGGTCGGGCTTCCATTTGGTTCTTTTTCTGCTTCAGGCCGTTCTCGCCGGGGCCGTCGCGGCCGACTTCCAGAGTCGCGAAGCAGCCCTAGGAGCGAGCCTGCTGTGGCTCAGTCAGCTGCTCAGAAACCCCCTGATCGTGGAGCCGGGGGACCTTTGGCTGGCTCTCCTCTTAGGGTGGGGTGGTGGAACCGATTTTGGTCGGGCCAACGACGGCTGGTGGGGTTTGCTTCTGGCCTCTGCCGTCTTAGGGGTCGGCACTGAGGGAGCCCTTACTGTGAGCGGGGTAGCGGTCCTGTTGGTGCTCTGGTTCCATCCTCCTCGCCAGGCGGTCGCCCCTGTCGACTGGGTCCTGCCGTTGGCTAGTCTGCTCGCTCTGGGCCTGATGGTGACGGCCCCCGGACCAGCCGTCTCGGTTCAACTCGAGCTAGCCAATGGTTCTGTGCTCGACTTGGACCTAAGGGCCAGGCCGCTTGCCTCCAGACCGAGGCCGGCCAGGCATCAGCTCTATCTTGAGGCCCTATCCACCCCGGCTCTCCAGCGGGAGCTGTGCCGCAAGCTCGGATTTTTCGCTCACCAGAGGGATTGGCCATCCGAACCTCTCGAGGTTTCAGTAGTGGCTTCGGGGGGCCGAGTTCTCACTCGGGTTGAGGTCGAGCCACCGCCCCCTCCTGTGTGGGAACGTTTGCCCGCCTACTGGCTGGAAGAGAAACCCGATGATCCCAGAAATACGTGGTCCAGTAAGCCACCCCAGGCAAGGGACGCCCAGTGGGATTGGAGTAGCGAGTCACCAACTCGAAACGATGACGGGCGGGAAGGATGACTCCCTCACTCGAGGCGTACTGGCTTACCTCGGCCAGACTCTGATCGGAGCGCCTTTCAAGCACCTCAAGTCGGACGAGTGTCTTGTCTTCGGTGAGGTCGCGCAGCTCACTGGAAACGGCGTAGGGGTGCAGTTGGACGGTGGCAGCGTGAAGACGTTCATCAACCTCGAGTCCCAACTGGGCTGTGACATCAAAGCGGGTCTGGCCACCTCCAGGTAAAATGGTCGACCGGTCCGGGTCAGGAGCCAGCAGACGAGTCCGCAAAGGATGCATCGAGACGGTCAAACCTCTCTCCCGAACCAAATCTAGTTGGGCTCGATAGCGGACCATCGTGGCAGGTTGGTAGGGGTCGAGATTTAGCACACGGTGACTCCAGATCAGTGGCTCGTTACTCATAATCGGGATACCGAAGCCGGCCGCGAAGGCTAACCGATAGCAGCCCTGGCCCAGGCCGAACAGCCTGTAACCCTGGTCCTGCTTGAGGTGCTGGCGATGCCATTCGGGCCAGATTAGATCGAGGGTGGTGTCCCCCACAAACTGCTGTTGGACCTGGTCGCCCTCAAGAGCCTCAAGAGAAGCGCCTGTCAGCCAAACCAGTTCGCCCGGATGATTGTCGAGAAGAGAGAGTTCCGTGCCCAACACGGGGGAGCCTGAGGCGGTGTAGACCTGCTCAACCTGGAATTCTCTGGAAACGGTGGCGATCTGGACCGGCCCTGTGGGACGGCAGCCCAACATCACCCAGAGCAGAAGTAGGGGAATCCCTCGCAAGGTTCCAGAACAAGAACGGGTGCTTGAGCGCACACGTCTTATCGCCATCGCCGTAGTCCTTACCACACTCGTTTTCACCCTCTGGTCACCCACTGCAGCTTTGGTCGTCAAACTGATCACCGACCTCTTTGCTGTCGGAGACTCCCTGATGAAGGTCTATCTTTGTTTACTCTTCTTCCTGGCCGTTCTGACCTGCCCTGTGTTGCCTCGAGCCGTTGGCTGGGAAAGACCGCTCTTGGTCGCTCAAGCTGTTCTGTTGCTAGTGGCTCTGGCCGAACATACTTGGTTTCTTAGCGAGTTAGGTCTGAAGCCTTACCAGGCTTTCAACATCGTGTTCGGTGGGGATTTTAGTGGTTCACGCCTCAATCATATCCATGTTCCTAAAGTGATCCTCGGTTGGGTCTTGGGCCGAATGAGTTTTCAGTTCGACGCTGGGGTGCCTTATTTGCCTTTTTTTCACCCAGCCTGGTTAGCCGCCCACCTGGCTCTCTTTCTGGCGGCCGCTCTGATGACCGTCGTCACTGTAGCCAGAGCCCGAGTGACCGAACCGCAAGATCGCTGGCTGTCCCTGGCTTTGGCCCAGTTCTTGATGATGAAGAACTGCATCGATGGGGGACCTCTCAACTCGGAGTTGGTAGCCGCGCTCCCATTCCTTCTCGAACTCGTGCTGGGCGGTCCGGTGAGAACCTACGCTGGACCGATTTGGGGGGTGTTTTGGCTCTCGCAACTGGCAACGGGTGCCCCCCTCCCCATCCCTTTCTACCACTATTTGACCACGGTGTTCTGCCTGACTGTGCTGAGGGGGTGGGGAAGGAACGTCCAGTGGCTCCCCATCCTTTTGGTCGGTGCGGTCCTCCTTCCAGTGGCCCGCGGGTGGGTCCACCCCCGGTCGCGTTACGCTCAGTCGGCCTGGAACATGCTGGTCTTACAGGCCCAAACGCTAGCCAGCGGCCAAGTCGTCTACGCCACCCTGGCGGGGGAATTTGGGGAGGCCTCGGTAGCCGAGGTTGAGAAAGTCGAACGGGCCGGGCCCCATCGGGTCGCCCGTCTCAGGGTGCTTCGTCCCGCTCGGGTTTATGAGTTGGTTCGCGCTTTTGGTCTTCATCCCCAAAGAACGCCAGTCCAGCTTGGCCCCCAGTTTCCCTCTATCGCTGTGGTGCAGGTCAGAGAGTGGGGTCAGAGGCGGTTCGAAAACCGAGAGCTCCTCCTGCCAGCGGGAGCAGGGCCGAATTTCCTGGCCGCTCTCCTCCCTGACAAAGCCATCTTCCGGGTGGTGGGACGAAGAGAGCCAGCCGAATGACGCCTCTTCTGGCGCTCGATGAGCTCGAGAAGTGTGCCAGGCTGAGGGCCTTCCTGGCCGCTCTTCTTTTCTTTAGTTACCTGACTTTTGACGCTTGGAAGAACGTGGCGGGACTGTTCTCCAACGCCCGGGAGCAGATGAATTTCCTACCCACCTGGCCGGTCTCGCAGCTCCCTTATCTCCTTTTCCTGTCGCCTGATGCTCACCGATTGACGCTGTCGTTTTTGGCCTATCTGGCTTTGGCTGGCTGCCTCTCCTTGTTTGTAACCAGGTCGGCCCGGCCTCAGGCCCTCCTTCTGCTCGGCTTGGCTCTGGCAGAACTATATTTCTACGGATGTAACCTGAGGCTGGTCACCAACTTTCATCACGTCCACCTGATCCTCAGCGCTTTCTTCCTCTTTTCCCGTCAGAAGCTCTTTTTCATCAGGCTGGGTTTGGGCCTGATCTATTGGTCAGCGGCCCTGGTGAAGCTCAGTCCCTCTTGGCTTTCAGGAGACTCCTTTCTGACTTCTCCCCAGCGCTTGCCGTTTTTGCCCGAAGCGCTGGTGGTTCCGGCTTGCATCGGTCTTTTCGTTCTCGAGGTCGTCGCCCCCCTGATGTGGATGTCGAGTCGGGCGAGCGTTCGCAACCTTTCCGTGGCCCTTCTGCTAGCTTTCCACCTTTACTCGGGATTCTTGGTCGGACACTGGTACACCAGTCTGATGATCCCGTTAGTCGCCATCGCTCTTCTACCCCTCGAAGGCCCCTTCCAACGTGACTATCGTTTCGCTCCCAGAGACCTGGTATTGTGGTTGTTCTGCGGCCTCCTTTTGATAGGCGGCCTGTGGAGCTTTCGGATCCCGGGCGACGTGCGTCTGACGGCGGAGGGCCGGTTTCTCGGTCTTTTCATGTTCGATGCCCATAGGCGCGCCGAAATCCGCTACACGGTTGATCTTGAAGGCAAGACCTACGAACTCTTAGTCATTCACGAATGGCTGCGACCCCAGACAGACCCGATCTCTGTTCAGGCCCGGATAGGCCAAGAACCGTTTCAGGTCCTGGAGAAGCCGTTGCGTGTGGACTCCAAAGTTCTTTTTCAACCAGCTTATTTCCGGGGCTGTAATCTTCGCCTGGTGGGAGTCCCTTACGTCTACCGTCACTATGCTAGTCTTCTCGAAAAGACTTTTCATCCCGACCAGATCGGTTTTCAGGTGATCACTCAGCTTGACGGTAGCTCTCAACGTCACACCGTCGTGGACATCGATGACTTTTCCAGCCAGGAGTTCGACTACGACCCCTTCAGGCGGAACGATTGGGTCCTTATCCGTCCGGATAGCGGGAACGGTCAAAAGGAGGTCGAAGCTATCCGAAATGACCTCGAGTGGCCAGAGGGGCAGGAAAGCGGGCCGTGACGGCATCGTCTTATTTGCTGTGATGCTAGCCGCTTTGCTTCTGATCGGCCTGGTCGGCTCGGTCGGCATACTCACCAAGCAAAACGTCCGCGACATTGGCAAACAGGTCACAACCCGGCGGGCCCACTACGCCGCTCAGGCTGGCTTGGCGGCAGGCGTAGCTCAACTGACACCGCCAGCTGGCAACCTCGCCTGGGACCTGGGCCTTAATCCCACCCCTCTCTCGACCGACCCGGGAGCCACCTATGAAGTCGAAGTCTTCAATAACATTGATGGCCTGAAGGGCGATCCCGGGGCCTGGGCTCCCGATGGCGAGACCTGGGTCCCCGCCGGGGCTGCCTGGTTGCGCTCGGTCGGCAAGGTGAACGCCGAGACTGCTGGTTCGGCCGGACTCTTCGCTCTGGCGGGTTTTTTTCGACCCCGCTTTGACCACGCCGCCTTTGGGGTTGCTTCGGTAGTGGTCGACCAAAGCTCCAGCGTGATCGCCTACAATTCGGACGGCACGACGGCCCCACTGGGGTGGCTCAAGTGGCCTCCAACGCTCTCTCGGGCCCAGCCATCCGGATCGACAACAGCTCCCAGGTCGATGGGGCTGCCATTTCGGGGGTTAGCTCTGACGAGAATTCTCCCAGCGTCATCACTATCGCGGCGGCTCTTCGGTGAGTGAAGGGGTGCGTTCGGCTGACCAGAACAAAAAGGTGCTCCCTCTCGTGAGTCCTTTGGCTGTCGATCAGGGTGAGGTTATCCTCGACCCGGGCGGCAGTTATGACCTTCCCCCCGGTGCCTATGAGAATCTAACCATCGACGGCGCAACCTTGAATCTCACTTCCGGTATCTATCGCTTTAACAACGTAACGATTGTCAACAGTCGTATCAACATCGATACACCTGGCCTGCCTGCCGCTCCCGCCGATGAGGGGAGTCATCCGGTGGTGGTCTATGTCGACGGGGACCTCAATATTTCTAAGGCTCCCGAGGTTGGTCTACGACCCACCGGTGAGGAAGTGGCTCCGCGAGAGTTCCAGGTCTATCTCACCAACTCGGCCGCCACCATGACGGTTTCCAACAGCACGACCCGGATGGTTGCTGCGGGAGCAGACGCCAATATCAACATTACCGACAATTCGACTCTGAAGGGAAGCTTGAGCGGAGAGCGGGTCAGCATCACCAACAACAGCACCCTGATGTTCGATGCCCGCCTGCGAGGAATTATGCTGGAAGGCCAGGGGCGTCTGACGCTGCTTTGTCAGGAGCCGGTTTCCAAAGAGATCGCTGAGGAGATCGCCAACACGGGCCCTCCTCCTCCCGACCCTCCCCCGCCGCCTTTACCGGCGGCCGCTCCCGCCCCGGCTCCGCCGCCAGCCACGGCCACGACCTATGTGGCTCC
>CAYRFU010000303.1:0-6055 GCA_964423525.1 uncultured Burkholderiales bacterium
GGCGGAGTTCGGCTTTGACGTATCGGAGTTCGGCTTTGACGTATCGGAGTTCGGCTTTGACGTATCGGAGTTTGGCCTGGATGTGGCGGAGTTCGGCCTGGAGTGCGCCGGCCAGGGGACGCTCGCCGCGTGCTCGGGCCGGGTCCGCGGCCGACTCGTGGTGGCGCAGATCGACGCGGCCAAGTTCTGCGTGGCGTTGAAGCGCCGGCTACCGCTGGAGCTGTCCAACCGGTTGGAACTCCCTTTGTTGGTCTACCAAGGTCTCGCTGGCAACCACCGCTTCAACTCCGACCGCCACCATCTGTTTATCCTCCAGGGAGGGCGCGACCTGGCTCACGACCTCGCTAAGCGCGGGGTCGCTTACGCCTTCGATCTCGCCAGCGGCGCACTCACCCGGCTCTTGGAACAGGCGGCCGTTTTTCTCACCGAGGACTATCCTGCACCACCTTTCCCAGGGTGGACCTCCGCTCTGGCCCGAAAAGCACCCTGCCCCACCCTTGTGGTCGACTGCTGCTGCCTGGTTCCGATGAGGTCTATCGGAAGACGCTACAGTCGAGCTTTTCAGTTTCGAGACCGTCATTGGGAGGATTTTGAAGGACGGCTGACCCAGACGTTTCCCGTCACCATCCCGCAGGTGGACCGATATGACGGCGGACTCCCCTTCCAGCCGGTCGACTTTAACCGGGACCTGGCGGAACTGGTCGCGGCCTGTCCCATCGACCACTCGGTGGCTCCCGTCCATCACACTCCAGGGGGGGCGAGGGCGGCCCAAGAAAGATGGCAGCTCTTCTTGGAACAGTCGCTGCGGCATTACGCTCGCCGCCGTAACGACGCGGCCGACCCTGATGGGGTGAGCCGAATGTCGGCCTACCTTCACCACGGTCACGCTTCCCCGTTTCAATTGGCTCGAGAGGCGGCGGCTGTAGGAGGAAAAGGGGCCAAGAAGTTTCTCGACGAGCTTTTTGTTTGGCGAGAGCTATCCCACAATTTTTGCTTCCATACGCCCAACCCCGAGAAGTTGGAGGCCCTTCCTAAGTGGGCTCAGGAGACCCTCGAACGCCATCGCCAGGACGGCCGAGCCAAGACGTATAGCTGGGAGCAGTTGGTGCGGGGGGAGACAGACGAACCTCTTTGGAATCTGGCCCAGAAGTCGTTGGTGATCCACGGCCAACTTCATAACAACCTCCGGATGACCTGGGGTAAAGCTTTGCTCGGCTGGACCCCGACTCCAGAGCGAGCCCTGGCTCTGCTGATCGACTTAAATCACCGGTTCGCCCTCGACGGAAACGACCCCAACTCTTACGGTGGATTACTCTGGTGCCTGGGTCTTTTCGACCGGCCCTTCAAGCCTGAGAAGGCGGTCTACGGCTCGCTTCGACCGCGTCCGATCGCTCGCCACGAAGCCCGGCTTGACACCCCGCTCTACCGGTCTCAAGTTTGTCAGCCTAGCGGTCCCAGGCTTCGAATTGCGGTGGTGGGCGCTGGAATCTCTGGCTTGACGGCTGCTCGGCTCCTTCAAGCCCACGGGCATCAGGTGGAGGTCTTCGAGAAGTCTCGTGGTTTGGGCGGTCGACTGGCGACCCGACGGGAAGACGGGCTGCGTTTCGATCACGGAGCCCAGTTTTTCAAGGCTCAAACGTCCCCTTTTCAACAACGAGTGGAGAGCTGGGTTGAGGAGGGAATGGTCAAGCCCTGGAGGCCCCGGCTGGTCCGCTTCCCCGGAGGCGATAGCCTCGAGCCTCCCCAAAACTGGTTCTTAGCTTCGCCTGGAATGAGTTCTCTAGCCGGGCACCTGGGCGAGGAGTTGACCATTCACCCACGCTGTCGGATCGAGTCCCTGGAGCTGAGCGATAGCTGGACTTTAAAGGGGGCTGGTCAGATCTTCTCGGGCTTTGACGGCTTGCTGAGCGCCCTACCGGCTGAGCAGACAGCGGACCTGCTTTTTCAGGTCGCTCCTGAGATGGCCCATCAGGCCAGCCAGGTGCCGACCTCACCGTGCTGGACTGTGATGGTGACTTTCAACGAGTCCTTACCGGTCAGTTTCGAGGCGGCCCGGTTCGAGGCGGGCCCTCTGGCCTGGGCTGCTTGCGAGGCAAGCAAGCCCGAGCGGCCGTCGGAGCCCTCCTGGGTCATTCAGGCCAGCTCGGATTGGAGTCTGGAGCACCTTGAGGATTGTCCGGACCGGGTTGCTGGCCAGATGCTTGAAAGTTTCTTCTCGAGCCTCGGCTTGCCCACCCAGTCTCATCGATTTCTGTCGGCTCACCGCTGGCGCTACGCCCTCACCGACCGACCTCTTGGGGTGGGTAGTTTATGGGACCGCCAAAGGATGTTAGTGGCGGGGGGGGACTGGACGAGTTCTCTGCCTCGCGTTGAGGGTGCCTACCTGGCCGGAACCCACATGGCGGCCCGCTTCCTGGGTTTGGCCTCACTGAGAAAGCTCTCCCTTCAGACCGTTTAGCAATACGCTGGCAACACCTCGCTCCTTCGTTCTAAGTTATACTGGACCCATGCTAGCTTCGCCAACCATTGGCTACGGAGAGAAGATCTGCCGCGGCTGCCAACAACCCAACTGTATTCCCGAAGATGTGGTCCAGGACCTCACCAGTCACGGTATTCGCCGACCGGTCGCCAGTCTGATGGATCCAAGACTCAGCTTCCCTGAGCTGTTTCTGAAGGACGGCTGGAGGAGAACCGAGACGGAAGCCGGTGTCCGCTATAGCTGCGAGGCTGGGGAGGCCAGTCAATCCGTCGATTTCGGAGAGAGTCGTTGGCGACGGGTGGTTAGCAGATTGCCCGAACGCACCCAGGTCGTTCAGATGACTCTCGATGGCCGCGTCCAACAGTGGGTCCAGAGCGACAGTCTACCGGCTCTCGACGCGAGTCTCCGCCAGCTTGAGACCCATTACGATGCTTTCCGAGAGTCGGGTGAGCTGTTGATGGAGTGCGAGGAGCGACCCTTGAGCCCAACCGAGGCTCTGGCTCGAAAAGCGGCCTTTCGGAGTGAGATGGACAGCCTCCATCAGCTCGACGAGAGCGAGGCCGACCAGGCCCGACCTTTCCCGGGTGAGGTCCGCACCGACACCGTCCAGGGTCGCTTTTGGGGAAGTCCCTGCGGCTGGCAGATGTCTCGTTGGGAACAGACCACTCAGACGACCACCATCGCCCGCTCGAACGGGTTTGAGGTGTGGTCGGTAGAGTCCGACGGCCGCCAGATTCGAGCCACCTACATCAACGAGCTTGAGCCCGAGACCAGTTTTGAGCAGCGGGGCCTCCTGGACCAGGACCCGGAGTGTTTCATCAGTCTTTAGAAGTGGCGGTGGTTGGGGCTGGCGCAGCCGGCCTCTTTGCAGCCCTCCGGGCCAAGGCCCTCAAGGCTGGTCTTTCCCTGGCCGTTCTAGAAGCCTCCTCCCGCCCTCTCCGCAAAGTGGCCATTTCAGGAGGCGGTCGCTGCAATGTGACCCATCATTGTGATGACCTTGAACTGTTGGTGGGTCACTATCCTCGAGGAGGCCATCGTCTTGGCAGCATCCTCAGCCGGTTTATGCCGTCTGACACTCGAGCCTGGTTCGAATCGCGGGGAGTGTCTCTCAAGGTGGAAGAAGATGGTCGCATCTTTCCTATCTCGAACGACTCGGCCACCATCGTGGAGGCCCTCTTGGCTGAAGCCCGACGTCGGGAAGTGCCGATCTGGACGGATTGCCGGGTCCACTCTATTCAGACCAGTCCCGAAGGGTTTCAGCTCAAGACCAGTCAAGGCCCCCTGAGCTGTCGCCGGGTGCTGGTGGCAGCTGGCGGTTCAGCTAAAGCTTTTGGCTGGGCCGAGCAACTCGGTCATAGAGTGGTGGACGGAGTCCCGTCCCTCTTTACGTTCAAGATTCGGGACCCCCGCCTCAAAGGGCTCCAGGGAGTCTCCTTGCCTCAGGTGGTGGGCAGCCTGAGTGGGGTTACCCAGCAGGGACCGTTATTAGTAACCCACTGGGGTCTGAGTGGGCCTGTTGTGCTTCGCCTTTCGGCCTGGGCGGCTCGAGAGTTGTTTGCCTGTCAATACAAAAGCCAGCTTTTGCTTGATCTGGTTCCGGCTTACCATCAGGACGCTCTTCGTCTGAGCCTGCTCGAAGAGAAAGCCCGTCAGAAGGCTCAAATCGGGAACCGTCCGGCTCAGGGTTTGCCTAAGAGGCTCTGGGAAAGGCTGTTGACTCATGCTGGCATCCAGCCCACCACGCCCTGGCCACAGGTGCCCAAGAAGGGGTTG
The DNA here is from genome assembly GCA_964423525.1 of uncultured Burkholderiales bacterium. Classification (GTDB taxonomy): domain Bacteria; phylum Vulcanimicrobiota; class Xenobia; order Xenobiales; family JADMJV01; genus CAYRFU01. The sequence continues at coordinate 4,253 of CAYRFU010000303.1, forward strand.
AATCGTTTGAGTGAGCAGCTCAAGCGGGCCACTTTCACGGTCAGCGGCAAAGGAATGTTCAAAGAGGAGTTCGTGACTGCCGGTGGGGTGCCGTTGGCGGAACTTGACCTTCAGACCATGGAAAGCAAGATCTGCCCCGGCCTGTTCTTCGCCGGCGAAGTGCTCGATGTCGACGGCTTGACCGGCGGCTTCAATTTTCAGAACGCCTGGGCTAGCGGTTGGGTCGCTGGGGCCGGCCTCTGTTAGCGCCTCGGACTTCTAGCCGGGGGGAGAACTCTTGAGGCAGGCCTGGTCGCATTGAACCCGGCCTCGACCGAAGGTTTCGCAACGGCTGATCTTGGGAGTCCCCCAGGGGATGTGCTCGACCACCACCGAGGTCGAACGGTCGGTAGCCGGGCAGATAACGTCTTTGTCTTGTAAGACACGTAGCTTATGAAGGTCCATAGTAGAAAGCATAAGCCAATCCTGGTGACCAGGAAATGATCTAGATCAACAGGCACCCAGAAGCGGGACACGAATCGGCCGAGGTGATGAAATTTGTGGTCCTTCTACTGGCCAGCTGGCTCTTGGTGGTGGCCTGTCAGAGAGGTCCTGCCCAGGCTGCTGGCCCCGCTTACTTCGAGAGGGTGGCGGTCTTTGAGGCTCGGCTCAACCATCGGGGATCTCGTCCAGCCGTGGCTGAGATTGTGGCCTACGATCCTCTCCACAGCTTGCTGGTGTTCACCAATTCAGGCTGCTCCAGCCTGGACCTGGTCGACCTTCGCGAGGCAGAGGCTCCCCAACCCGCTGGAGCGGTGGCTTTAGAGGGGGAGCCCACCTCGGTGGCGGTTCACCACGGCCAAGCCCTGGTGGCCGTCGATCTGAGTCCGTCCAAAGAGAAGCCTGTCGGTCAGCTGGTGGTCGTTGACCTCGCCTCTCGAATGGTGATTCGCAAAGTGCCCCTGGAAGGCCAACCTGACTGCGTGGCCGTCAGTCCGAATGGGCGTTGGGCGGCCGTCGCCATCGAGAATGAACGAGACGAAGAACTCCCGCTTCCCCAGTCGCCGGCCGGTTGGTTGGCTGTCGTCGATCTCGAGAGTTGGGAGGTTCGACGGGTATCACTGACGGGGTTGGCTGAAGTCTTTCCCCAAGACCCGGAGCCTGAGTTTGTCGACATCGACCAGAATAATCGGGCCGTCGTCACTCTGCAGGAGAACAACCACCTGGTTCTGGTCGACCTCGAGCAAGCGCGCGTTGAAGGGCATTTCTCGGCTGGCTCAAGCTCGCTTTCCGAGGTGGACCAACAAAGCGATGGTCAGATTCTCTTCAACGAGCAGAGCGCTCCCCGGCCCCGTGAACCGGACGCAGTCACCTGGCTCCCGTCCGGCCTTCTCGCCACTGCTAACGAAGGGGATTGGGTGGGAGGCAGCCGCAGTTTCACGCTCTTTACCAGCCAGGGCGAAGTGGTCTACGACTCGGGCTCGCAGCTCGACCACCTGGCGGCCCGGCTGGGTCACTACAACGACCGGCGCTCGTCCAAACGTGGAACGGAACCAGAGGGTATCGAGGCCCACATCTTCGCCGATCAGAGCTTCCTTTTCGTCGCTTTAGAACGAGCCAATCTGAGCGTGGTCTACAAGGTGAAAGGGCAACAACCGATTTTTCATCAAGTCCTGCCTGCCGCTTCGGCCCCTGAGGGAGTGCTGGCGATTCCCGAGCGTCAGCTGCTGGTGGTGGCCAGAGAGGCCGATGGAGGCCTGGTGGGCGGCCTCTCGATCTTCCGCCTTTCGGCCGACCAACCGACCTATCCCGAGGTCGAGGCGG